>JASHRV010000144.1 GCA_030037175.1 Acetobacteraceae bacterium | reverse complement strand
ACGACCCTCGGTGCGCTTGCCTACGGCGACGTTTGGTTTGGCGGCAAAACTCGAAATCCTTGGAACCTTAACGAGAGTTCCAGCGGCTCGAGCGCTGGGTCGGCCTCCGCCGTGGCCGCCGGGCTGTGCGGCTTTGCAATTGGAACCGAAACGCTGGGATCCATCACCTCGCCGTCACACCGCTGTGGTACGACGGGCCTCCGACCCACCTACGGCCGCGTCAGCCGCACAGGGGCGATGGCGCTCTGTTGGTCCCTCGACAAGATCGGCCCGATCTGCCGATCGGTGGAAGATTGCGCGCTTGTCTTAGCCTCAATCAACGGCGAGGATCCATCCGACCGCGGCTCGATCGGCGCACCCTTCAGTTTTACTGCGAGGGCGAGCGTAGAAGGATTGCGCGTCGGCTACCTTCCCGAGGCGTTTGAGGATCGTGATGCAACGGAGGTGGATCACGCAGCGCTGAAAGCCGCGAAATCGCTAGCAAAGGGAGTCAAGGAGGTTCGCCTAGCGGATCTTCCCTATGCGTCCCTTATGGCGATACTTTACGCGGAAGCTGCGGCAGCCTTTGAGGAACTCACGCTGACGGACCGTGATGACGAGCTTGTCCGGCAGGACAAGGGGGCGTGGCCAAACGCCTTCCGAAAGGCACGGTTTCTTTCGGCGGTCGACCATGTGCAGGCGGATCGCCTGCGGTACCGGGTCATGCAAGCGCTTGACGACCTGTTCCGCGAAGTTGACGTCCTGATCGGACCTTTCATTACGGGCCCGATGCTCGTCGCCAGCAACTTCACTGGGCACCCATGCCTGCACCTGCGTGCGGGTTCCCTCAGCTTGGCTTTGGCCATTTATGCTGCGTAGCAGACGACGTTTATCAAGCTGTTGAAGACGGCCTGTGAGAGATTGTCAACGTCTTCTAATTGACTCGACTTTCGTAAATGAGGTGCCCGCCAGAGCTCGCGACGGACCATTGCGAGCGCGTCGCCGAACGTCAGCAAGGATTTGCGGTACCAGCTCGCGCTTCGTGGCATTGGCGGTCGCGTGCCATAGAGTTCATGAGCCCAGAGCGTGATCAGGGAGAACAGGCCGAGAAGCGCCGGCGTGGTTCGTGCGATCACAGGGTCGGACCACTGGCGCTGGGTCTCGACGCCGAGGTGACGGCGGACTTCAGCAAAGGTGACCTCGAGAGACCATCGGCGAACGAACCAACGGAGGATATCCAGCGGATCAGCATTGAGATCGGTGCACAGGAAGGCCTGAGGCTTGAGTTCGCCGGCCACGTCGCGGACCAGCACATAGCGAATGGGGACGAGGTGACCGGGATGATGCCAGACGGCGGTATCCGACACGATCTCGACCTGGCGTTCACTGCGACCATACCAGCCAGTGACACGGTAGCGCCGCCAGCGGGTCTTGCGACTGTCGAGACGTTTGGCAAGGGTTGGCTGGCGCTCGCCGATCACACGTCGCCGCCCCATGGTGCCGCGGCGACGGTGTGGTGGCGGGTCGAACAGCCGTGCGTCAAGGCGCAGGCGGGAGATCATGCAGATCCGGCGACGCACGCCGTTGAGCAGATCGATGGCGGCAAAGCTGCTGTCGGTAACTCCGACGATGCGCCGTTCCGGCAGCCAGCGTGCGGCCTGGAGCAGCATCTGTCGGCCCCAATCCGTGAGCTTCTTGTGTCGGTGCTGCCGCTGGCGTGCGTAACGTTCAGAAGGGGCACGGACAGTGAGGAAGGGCAAGGCCCAGATGCGCCTGGCCCATGGGATCTACGGCAACAGCATCAGCGAAAGCCAGCGCAGGCCACTGGCCTTGACGAAGTGGCTCTCGGATGAGCGCACCGGATCACGGTAAATACCGCGCGCCTTGATTTTGGCACCCCAACGGCGTTCCAGCGTATCATCGAGGCCGATGACGACCGGCCCGGTCGGGACGAGGGCGTCAATCAGCAGCCGCAGCAGACACCGTGCGATGCAACGGCTTGACCACTGGTTGCGGTTCAGCACCCGATGGTAGTTGGTGAAGTGTGGATCCTGCTCGAGCCCGACGACGCGCAAGGCGGCGGCGACTGTGCGGCGTCCTGGCGTGAGAATGGCGCTGACGATCAGCACCAGAACATGCTCCCAGGTCGGCACGGTGAATGCTGCCGCGAATGGCTGCATCCAGGTGGCCAGCCTTGTTGGCACAACCCGGCCCTGAACTATACCCGTCATCCGTACCCCGAATCGACATTCGGGGTAGACTCGCCGGTATCGAGTCGGTGGGGAATCCCCTCTCGATTCAATGTCCTCCAAACTACGATGACGGACTCCCCAGCGTCGTGGCATGGTATTCGCGATCGACGAGAGACCGCGGAAGGGACGGAGTTCCATGACGCGCGAAGAGGTGCTCCGCCGATATCGCCACCTGCGTGCGATCGGCATGCGTCATCACAGTGCTGCCTTGAAGTATCTGGCGCGGCCGGCCATTGCGGACCATGCGGGACGCCTGGGGTTGATGGCCGGCCAGACGCTGATTGCCAGCAGTGAAGAGGAGCTGACGCTGGTATTCGATCTGGCAATCTGCACCGCGAGAGAAGGCCGAACACGCGCTATCGACCGCTACGCCAAGGCGAGACAACTGTCGCCAGAGTCAGATGAGATCGCCATGCTTGAGGCGATGCGCCGTGCAAGGTTCTCGATCTGGCAGATCGACCGGCCACACGACACCTGCGGCCTCGTGGTCGAAGACTTGCTCCGTTAAGCAGAGGCATGGCTGGTCGATGAGGGTCTAGAATTGAGTGACGCAGCCGGTATGTGCTTTGCCGCTCGGCTATGTGACGCCGACCAGTTTGCCATCACCAGCGGCGTCGTCATACCAGTCGATCGCCCGATGCTCGAGGATGTTCTCACCAATCCGCTGGCTTGCCGCCATGGCGATCCCCAGCGCGTCGGCGACGACCCACAATTTGCAACCGCCATCTATCGCACCGCGCTCGATAGCGGAATCCTCGATGACGTCGTATTCGACTGATCGTCGCCTTGCCCTAAACAAAAATGGCCAAAGTCGAGCTTAGTGCTTGTCGCGACGGTCAAATGCACAAGGCCGCAGTGACTCACGAACGGGCCGGGCGGTCACCGCCGATGAAATCGAGTGTACCGCTGTCGCTTTTCACCTGAATCTCGGCTTCTCGGCGATCCCTTGGTTCACCGTCCTTCCCACACGTGTGATAGTGGACCTCGCGCTAGGCGTCCCCAGATGCGACCTGATCAGACCAAGGGCCTATTCTTTTATGCCGTTGCCTCTCCACTCCGGTAGAGCCGCCTCGACTTTCGGCCGGCGGCTCAACCCCCACAAGCTATCGCCGCCCGGCGCTGATGGGCTGGTGAGCCGTCACCGCCTGCTGAACAAGATGAACCAAGCGCCGCAAGCGGGAACAATAGCCATCGTCGCAGCACCGTTCAGCGGGAAGACCTGCCTTGCGGCGACCTGGATGGAATCCGCTTGCACTTCAGATCGTTCGGGCCTTCCAATCTGGTATCAGGTCGACGACGCTGACATCGATGTCGCAGCGTTCTTCAAACATCTCGAATCAGCGCTGGCCGAGCCAGTCAATTCTATCGCGTCCCTGCCGTCCTACAGCGCGGAAGCATTTGCGAACCTAAAGACGTTCTCAGCGCATTGGTTTCGTGCATTCCTGAAGCTGCACCCTCTCGGACCGGTCTTCTTTGTCGTCGACGACGTGCATCGCATTGATCCGACCTCTCCGTTTGTGCAGGTTGTGGCGCAGCTCGTGACGTCGCTCCGGGATGAAGACCGCGTGGTCCTCGCGTCCAGACAGGCCCTTCCCGCCGTTGTGACGAGGGCTGCCCGCCGAAGGGGAGTCCTGCTCGTCACGGATCTGCAGGTTGCCGCGAGCGAATTCGAGGACTTCAAGCGAGACCTCGCCCGCCCAGCCCTGCTCACGCCACAGGAGTTCGACGCTGCCTTGCGTTACTCCGGAAACTGGGTGTCTGGTCTCCCGTTTCTGCCACAGATCGTACCGGGCAAGCCGCTCACCCCGGACTATATGCAAAACGTCCTGCTGTCACTCTCTCCCGACGAGCAGGCGGCGCTGCAGGCCACAGCCTATCTTCAAGTGGGCAGCGAAGAGGACTGGACGAAGCTCGGAGGGCCAGCTTCCGTCGCTGCCTTGAAGAAGGTGGGTGCGACGACGGGGCTTGTCTCAATGCTCCGGGACAAGGCGCTACGAAAGCACGACCTGTTTTTCGAGCATGTTCAGACCTGGGCCGACCTTCATGTCGAAGCCGGGGACAGACAACGGCTCTTGGCCGAGACGGGACGGCTGGTTCTGGAAAGAGGAGAGACGCTCAGCGGCATCAGTCTCCTCATTCAAGCGGATGCGCTTGATGAGGCTGTAACCGCGATCCTGGATTGCGCCAGTGACCTCATAGATCACGCCAAGAATCGCGAACTGATCGAGGCCATTGAGCGTTTGCCACTGCCCCAGAAATCGCGGCCAGCTCTTCAAGTATGGCAGGCGTACGCGCGCCTTCCGTTTTCCCCGGAAGAGGCGGCAAGGAAACTTGCGGCGATCAGGTCACAACACGGTGCTGAGCTGGCGGCAGCGGAACTTGCCTTGGCGATTAACGGCGAGATCTATGCTGCGCTCGCCGATATGGCCATGGACGACCGGCTACCGAAGCTTGTTGTCGAGGCAGATCGACTCAAAGTGCGGCTAAACGAGTTGCCGGAGCCATCACGGTCAAGACTCCTCCTTGGTCGGCTCATTGCGATGATTCTGGGTCCGCCAATGGACGCCGACATGGAACCGGTCCGAGAAGAAGCCGGTACTCTGCTCCCTAAGCTGACACCCGAGAGCCGGCTGATTCTCGGCGCGGCGTTCGTCAATCATTTGCTGTGGCGGGACGGCGACGTCGAACGTGCGCGAGGGATCCATCACAATCTGGCCGCACAGGCCCGTCATCCCGAAGCGGCCCACCTGCCGGTGATCAGTTGGTATGTGGGAGCGCTGGGCCTGGCGTTCAGAGATGGCGACGTTTCCGCACTGCGCTCGGCCGCCGACGATCTTCACGATTTTGCAAGGCGTCAAGGACTCACCCATCGCTTAGGGCCGGCATATTGGGTCATGGCTCAGGCCTTGGCAGCGGCCGGAGCCAGGGAAGAAGCCGAGAAAGCGGTCCGACAGCATCTCAGCTGCGTGGAGCATATCCAAGGGATGCACCTCGCCGAAAACCACTTCCTTCTTGCTGTCTTGGCGCTGAGCGACGACGACCTGGACCGAGCGGAAACCGCCGCAGAGATCGGAACTCTTATTGGCTCCGAACATGGAGTGATACACGCCAAGCGCAACAATACGATGATCCGAGCCATGGCGCTCGCGCTCAAGGGCGATCTCCGCGCTGTGGCGGCCGCCGAAGAGCTCGCACAGGTAGGAGCTACGGCCTGCAACCGGATATTTCCGCTCCACGCGGCGCTTGCCATGGCCACCTATCATCACAGGCGGGAGCGCTGGGAGGCATTTGAGGCCCCCTGGCGTGAGTTTCTTGGCCTCGCGGGGATTCTGGGGATTCGATCGATATCGGGCTTAAACAGGAGAGCTCTGAGCCGGATCGCACAGGACGCATTGGCGCGGAAAATTGACATCGAAGGCACAAGCCGTCTGGTCACCCGGTGGAGGCTTCCGCCGCCACCCACGCCTCCTCTGTACCCGACCTGGCCATACCCGATCGAAATCAATTGCCTGGGGACCTTCGAACTCAAAGTCAACGGCAAGCTCATTTCCGCAGGTCATGGAAAGGTGCAACAGCAAACGCTCGACATCCTGGCGCTGCTCGCGACGGCAGAGTTCGGGATTTTGCCCCAGGAAGTGCTCGTCGATGAGATTTGGCCGGACGTGGACGGCGATCGAGCCATGGTCAGGGCACGTTCCGCAATCTATCTGCTTCGCAAACTGATCGGGCGCGAGACTGTCACTTTCTCCGGCAACGCGTTCATTTTGAACAGCGAGATCACGATCACCGATGTGCGGCGGCTCAAGGCTGCGATGGCCGCTTTGGCAGATGAGAACCGCGGTCATCGGGAACGGCTGGAGGCATTTGATATCGCGTTGGAGCTGTATCGAGGTCCCCTCCTACCGGGAGTCTCGGCCAAGCATGTCGTCGCATTGCGCTCCGACCTGGCGGCTCGCCTTGCGAGCGAGGGCGCCGCGTTCCTCGATGCTTTGAGCCGACTCGACCCGGAACTGTCGCGGGTCCGCCGCAAACGTCTTGCTGTGCGACTCGGCAACAGACGCGAGTCAGTTGGAGCCTTGTGAGACGTTGGATGCCCCACACAAAGCCTGATTTTCGAGACAATTGCCGCGACTTTAGCGAATTGTAACGAACGGTAACAAGTGGCCGCCAGATCACTCGCAACTCACTCGGCTGGGTTGGCGCGTCATTTATAGAAACGCTCCCTCACATGCGGGAGCTTGAACGATGTCGGGAGAGAGTCCTCACGGAATAAGTCGGCCCGGCGCCTTGAGTTGCGCCATCGTTGATCACTTTGTCCCGGCGCGCGTCCGGTCTCCGTTGCCTGCGGTGGCCCCTGTTCGCCGAAGCAATCTGCTGCTCGGCACCCTGTGCATCCATAAGGACGATGCGGGCGCGAGAGCACCCGCGTCCAAAGCGGGTCGCACGCATGCAGACGAGGCGGTTGTCGAAGACACCTGCCCATGACGCGGCCTCGAGGTGAGGGCCGGCACAGGGCCGGACCGTCATTCGGTCGGGGGTTTCCTTTCGACCGATTCTTCCGCAAGGGCCGCTTTGCGCTGCGCAACGGCCCTGCTGACCGCTTTCAGACAGAACTCTTCGACGGTCTCGTTGGCGAGCAGATGTGCCTTGAGGTCGGAGTAGGCCGGCGAACGCCGGAGCGCGATCGCCCACTCAACCGCGTCCCGAATGAAATCGGAGCGATCGGCCTCAATCGGGATAACCTCGGCGATGGCCGCGAATGTCCCTGGCGGAAACGCCAGCGTCGTCCGGTCGCTGAACTGCTTCGGGCGGGCCATCCACCGGTTTGTATGGGGAGTGCCCTTAGCCTTCAATGCAGTGCCCCTATTGATTATACGAACACTGATTATTGACGTTATGGCACTCGATATGATCAATGCAACCCGCCGCCCGCTGCGGTCTCTCTCTGTGCGGTTGGGAAACACATGAAGGTCAGACCGTTCGGGTTACGACGCGCTTTTCTCCTTGCCGCCGGGATAGCCGCGGCGACGTCGGGGGTGCCGGCAGCCGCAGAGGCAGCCCCCCTATCGACGGCCGAGTTTGCGGCGCTTGCGGCCCGCTGCGCCCCTTCGGTGCCGGCCGCGACGCTCCAGGCGGTGGCCCGGACCGAAAGCGCCCTCGATCCTTGGGCACTCCACGACAACACGACCGGCGCGACAGAAGAGCCCGCAACGCCGCGGGCGGCTCTCGCTGACGCCTGGAAGTGGATGGGGCGTGGTGACTCGGTTGACCTGGGCCTCATGCAGATCAACTCGGCGAATCTTCCCGCGTTGGACATGACGCCCCGGGGAGCCCTCGATGCTTGTGCTTCGCTTGCGGGTGGAGCGGCCGTTCTCAAAGCCGCCTATGCCGGCGGCAAGACCAGTGCCGAGCAGCAAGCGGCGCTCCTGATGGCCCTCTCTCGCTACAACACCGGCTCGCCGTTCAAGGGGATTTTGAACGGCTACGCGCGGCGGGTCATCGCGAACGCAAATGAGGCAATCCCGGAGCCGCCGTCCTCCTCGCTCGCCACGGGCAGAACCAAAGGGCCGACGGCTCCGCCGTCATGGAATGTATGGGCAACGGCGGCCTATGACCGCAATCACGGCGCACCCTGGTTGATCGAGGCGTCCCCTGCGCCGGCGTCTCCGCCAAAGGCGAAGAAGTCGCCGGCGCGCCAGCTGGCCACCCTGCATCCGCAAGCAACCATGGTTGCGACGATCCAGGCCAATTCATCGACTCAGCCAATTCAGAGGATTCCATGACGACGATATTTCCCCGCGCGCGACGCACCTGGGGGCGCGCCTTAGTACAGCTCGTGCGGCGCGCGACACTTGCCGCTCCTGTCCTGACACAGCGCATCAGCCTTCTTATCTTTCTGACGACGCTTCCGATCGCCGCCTATGCCCAGGTCGTCAGCGGCGGGGCGAGCCCAGAGACGATGATCAACAACATCTGCACGTTCATTCTGGGTCCTTTCGGAGAGTCGCTCGCCGTTCTCGCGATTATCGGGATCGGTGTTCTGTTCTCCTTTGGGCGTGCCTCCCTCGGCGTCATCGCGGGGATCATCGGCGGCATCATCATCATGTTCGGGGCTTCTTATCTCGGCCAGACGCTCACCGGAG
>JASHRV010000143.1 GCA_030037175.1 Acetobacteraceae bacterium | reverse complement strand
GCCGAGCTCGAACGGCTGGCCAAGATCGGCGCCCACATGCTGGTCCTCGACGGACCGGACTATCCGCCTCAGCTCGCCCATCTTGCCGATCCTCCGCCGGCGCTTGCCGTGCTCGGCGCGCTCGAATCCCTCCGCACGCCGACAGTCGCGATCGTCGGCGCCCGCAACGCCTCGGCCAACGGCCAGCGCATCGCCGAGGAGCTGGCGGGCGAGCTCGCCGCCCCCGGCCTCACGGTGGTCTCCGGCATGGCGCGCGGCGTGGACGCGGCGGCGCACAAGGGCGCACTCGCGACCGGGCGCACCATCGCCGCCGTCGCGGGCGGGCTCGACATGCCCTACCCGCCGGAGCACCGGGCCTTGCAGGCCCGCATCGCCGAACGCGGCGCAGTGGTGGCCGAAGCGCCGCTCGGCACCGCGCCGCAGGCCCGCCACTTTCCCCGCCGCAACCGGATCATCGCCGGCCTCTCGCTCGGCGTGGTGGTGGTCGAGGCGGCGCTCCGCTCCGGCAGCCTGATCACCGCCCGCTTCGCCCTCGAGGCGGGCCGGGAACTCTTCGCGGTCCCCGGCTCGCCGCTCGACCCCCGCACCCGCGGCTCGAACGATCTGATCCGCCAGGGCGCCCATCTCGTCGAGACCGCATCGGATGTGCTCGAGCATCTGTCCCAACATTTGTCCGGACCTCTGCCCCTTGGCCCTTCCTCCGGGCCACCCGCCACCCTATCTGCCGTCCCCAAGGCGCGCCTGGGCAACAACGGCCCGGCCGCGCCCGAAACGAGCTCCTCGGGCGCGGATGATCCCGGGACTCTCCCGGAGACCCGGAGGCAAGTGCTTGAATTGCTTGATTCTTCCCCGACGACGGTTGACGATCTGGTGCGCCGCTGCCAGTTCTCTGCCGCCGCCGTGAATGCGGTCCTGCTGGAACTCGAGATCGCCGGCCGGGTGGTCCTGCTGCCCGGAGACCGCGTGATGCGCACCGGCAGCGGGGACTGAACCGAAGTCCCCACAGCACAGCAGCAGCTTCAGGAACCCATGACCGACGTCGTCGTTGTCGAATCTCCCGCCAAGGCCCGCACGATCAACAAGTATCTCGGCAAGGGATACACGGTGCTCGCGAGCCTCGGCCATGTCCGCGACCTGCCGCCGAAAGACGGCAGCGTCCGCCCCGAGGAAGACTTCGCCATGGATTGGCAGGCGGAGGCGCGCGGCACCGCCCAGGTCGCGGCCATCGCCAAGGCCCTGAAGGGCGCCCATACCCTCTTTCTCGCGACCGACCCGGATCGTGAGGGCGAGGCGATCGCCTGGCACGTCCGGGCGATGCTCGACGAGAAGCGCGCGCTTTCGGGCGTCGCGGTGCGGCGCGTCACCTTCAACGAGATCACCCGCAGCGCCGTGCAGACGGCAATGGCCGCCCCGCGCGATCTCGACCAGCTCCTGATCGAGGCCTATCTCGCCCGCCGCGCGCTCGACTATCTGGTCGGCTTCACCCTCTCTCCCGTGCTCTGGCGGAAGCTCCCGGGCAGCCGCAGCGCAGGGCGCGTCCAGTCGGTGGCACTCCGCCTCATCTGCGAGCGCGAGGCCGAGATCGAGGCCTTCCGCCCGCGCGAATACTGGACCGTCGAGACCGAGTTCACGACCCCCGCCGGAGAGCGCTTCACCGCCCGCCTCAGCCATGTCGGCGGCAAAAAGCTCGAGCCCTTCTCGCTCGCCAACGAACCCGCTGCGACCCGCGCGAAAGCCGCCGTCGAGGCAGGCAGGTTCGGAGTCGCGACGATCGAGCGCAAGCGCACGCGCCGCAACCCGCCGCCGCCCTTCACCACCTCGACACTGCAGCAGGAGGCGAGCCGCAAGCTCGGCTTCCGCGCCCAGGCAACGATGCGCCTCGCCCAGCAGCTCTACGAAGGCGTCGATCTCGACGGCGAAACGGTCGGGCTCATCACCTATATGCGGACCGACGGCGTGCAGATGGCCCGCGAGGCCCTGCTCGCGATCCGCGACCATGTCCGGGACGGATTCGGCCCCGACTACCTGCCGCCCGCTCCACGCGAATACACGGCCCGGGCGAAGAACGCGCAGGAGGCGCACGAGGCGATCCGCCCGACCGATATCGCCCGCACGCCGGCTTCGGTCGCGAAACATCTGTCCGCGGACCAGCGCGAGCTCTATGAGTTGATCTGGAAGCGCGCGGTTGCCTCGCAGATGGCATCCGCCGAGCTCGACCAGGTCGCCGTGGACATCGCCGACGAAACGGGAAAAACGCGGCTGCGCGCCACCGGCTCGACCATCGCCTTCGACGGCTTCTATCGGCTCTATCATGAGGACCGGGACGAAGCGGCGGAGGACGACGAGGCGCGCGCCCTGCCGGCGATGGCGGAGAAGGACCCGCTGGATCGCGGCGCGGTCGCCGCGACCCAGCACTTCACCGAGCCCCCGCCGCGCTATTCCGAGGCGTCGCTGGTGAAGAAGCTCGAGGAGCTCGGCATCGGCCGGCCTTCCACCTATGCCGCGATCCTGTCGGTCCTGCAGGAGCGGAGCTATGTCCGGCTGGAGAAGAGGCGCTTCATTCCCGAGGATCGCGGCCGGCTCGTCACCGCCTTCCTGGTGAGCTTCTTCAACCGCTATGTCGATACCGGCTTCACCGCGACGCTCGAAGAGCAGCTCGACGACATCTCGGGCGGGCGGGCGGACTGGCGGGCGGTGATGCACGCCTTCTGGGAAGAATTTTCCCGCGCCGTCGACCAGACGAAGGACCTGAAAATCTCCGACGTCATCGCGGCCCTCGATCGCGATCTCGGCCCGCATTTCTTCCCCCCGCGCGCCGACGGCGCCGACCCGCGTCTCTGTCCGGCCTGCGGGAAGGGGCGGCTCGGCCTCAAGCTTGGACGGTTCGGCGCCTTCATCGGCTGCTCGAACTATCCCGAGTGTCCGTACACGCGGCGGCTCGCGATCGCAAGCGATGAGGAGACCGACGGCGAGACGCTGAAGGACGGCATCCGCGTCCTCGGCAACGACCCCGAAACGGGCGAGCCGATCACCGTCCGCCGCGGTCCCTACGGGCTCTATGTCCAGCGCGGCGAAGGCACGGAGAAGGACAAGAAACCCAAGCGCGTGGCGCTGCCGCGCGGGCTTGCCGGCGAATCGCTGACGCTCGAGCAGGCGATCGGGCTGCTCGCGCTGCCGCGCGCGGTCGGCCAACATCCCGAGACGGGCGAGCCGATCACCGCCGGGCTCGGCCGCTTCGGCCCCTTCGTGCGCATGGGCAATGTCTATGCCTCGCTCGATGCCGACGACGATGTGCTCTCGGTCGGGCTCAACCGCGCGATGGACGTGCTGGCGAAGAAGCTGGCCGGAATCCGCACGCTCGGGACTCACCCGAAGGACGGCGAGAGCGTCGCCGTAAAGCGCGGGCGTTTCGGGCCCTATGTCCAGCATGGACGTACCGTCGCCACCCTGCCCAAGGGCATGGCGGCGGAATCGGTGACGCTCGATGAGGCCGTCACGCTGCTCGCCGAAAAGGGAAAGCCGCTCGGCGCGCGCAAGGGAACGCGGGGGCGCGGCGCGAAAGCGGCGAAGGCCACGCCCTCCGCCGCCGCACCGGCGGCCGAGAAGCGGCGGAAGAAGGCAGCGGGCTGAGTTTGCCGGAAAGAGACGCTCCAAGGGCTCTGCCCCCGGTCGCAACTTTTCCTCGCGCGCGAGACCGCTGCGTCCTTGCCTAAGCCCCGGCGGCCGCATGCGCGGCATCGCACCAGCCCCGCGCACCGCGGGTCCGTGCCCGAGACCGTGCTCGGCGTCTATCGGCCGGCGGAGCTGCGTCAGGGACGCGGGGACGCCGGAAAAATTTTCCCGGCCGATCGGCGGGTGCGCGAACCGTGGCGGGTCCCGGCAGGCGCCTCCGGCGGTGCCGAGGACGGGGAGATCGTGCGTGCCGAGCTGCTGCCCGGACCGGGTCGGGGCGCGCGCCGGGCGCGCGTGACCGCGCGGCTCGGCCGTTTCGACGGTGCCGAGTCGCTCGCCCGCCTCGCCATCAGCAGCCTCGGAATCCCCGAAACATTCCCGGCCGAAGCGCTGGAGGAAGCCGCCTCGGCCGGCGCAATCGGGCCGGCGGGGCGCGAGGATCTGCGCGCCCTGCCGCTCGTCACCATCGACGGGGCGGATGCGCGCGACTTCGACGATGCCGTGTTCGCCGAGCCTGCCGGCGCGGGATTCCGGATCATCGTCGCGATCGCCGATGTCGCGCATTATGTCCGGCCGGGAAGCGCGCTCGATCGCGCGGCGCGCGAGCGGGGCAACAGCGTCTATTTCCCCGGCCGCGTGGTGCCGATGTTGCCCCCTGCCCTTTCCGAGCAGTGGTGCAGCCTGCAGCCCGGCGTGGATCGCGGCGTCGTCTTTGCCGAAATCGAAATCGACGCCGATGGAGAAAAACGCCGCCACCGTTTCGGCCGCGGCCTCATGCGCAGCGCCGCTCGCCTCACCTACGAGGCCTTGCAGCGCGCCGCGGAAGGGAGCGAGAATCACGGGGGCGAGGAACATGGCCTGCCCGCCGGAACGATCGCCAATCTCTATGCCGCCTGGCAGGCGCTGTCCGCGGCGCGGCGCGCGCGGCGCCCCCTCGAGCTCGAGCTTCCGGAACGCAGGATCGTGCTCGATACGACGGGCAAGATCGCCGCGATCGCAACGACCCCGCGCCTCGACAGCCACCGCCTGATCGAGGACTTCATGATCCTTGCCAATGTCGCCGCGGCCGAGGAGATCCTGCAGGGCGCGCTGCCCGGGCTTTTCCGCGCCCATGCCGAGCCGGCAACGGAAAAGATCGCGAGCCTGGCCGGGTTTCTGCGCCCGTTCGGCGTCAGGCTGCCGCTGCGCGGGCGGTTGGCGCCCGGCGATCTCACCGCTTCCCTCGCTTCTCTCGCCGGCACCGAAGCGGCAGGCATCGCCGCCGAACGGACGCTGCAAAGCCTGCCTCAGGCGGGTTATTCGCCGACGAATATCGGCCATTTCGGCCTTGCGCTCGCGGCCTATGCGCACTTCACCAGCCCGATCCGGCGCTACGCCGATCTCGTCGTCCACCGGGCGCTGATCGGCGGGCTCGGGCTCGGCCCCGAGGAACATGACCGCGGCCCCGAGGGGCATGACCGCGGCAGCGGCAACGAAATGGCGCCCGCGCTCGAAGCCCTCGCGCGCGATCTCGGCACGGCCGAGCGGCGCGCCGTGGAGGCCGAGCGCGCGGTGCTCGCGCGTGCCCAGGCGGGCCTGCTTGCCGGACAGGTCGGAAGCATAGCCGAGGCGCGCATTTCCGGCGTGACGCGCTCGTTGCTTTTCGTCACTCTCATTGCAACGGGCGCCGAGGGAATCGTTCCTGTGTCCACACTGCCTGCGGATTCCTGGCGTTTCGAGGAGGCAAGCACGAGTCTCTGGGCCGCACGCAGCGGATCGCGCCTCGCGATAGGCCAGCGCCTGCGTGTCCGCCTCGCCGAGGCGGACCCGATCAGCGGGCGCATCGTCATGCGCGTGCTTGCGCTGCCTCCGACAGAGACACGGCCGGCAGAGACACGGGCGGCAAAGACCGGGCCGACACGACGCGGAGGGCGCAACCGCTTGCGGTGAGCCCGGCTCGCGCCCTTCTGCTCCTTCTGCTGATCGTTCCGGCCGAAGCGCAGCCGCTGCCCGGGATCGTTCCGCCATTTCCCGAGGCGCTCAGCGCCGAAGTCTTCGGCCAGGCGCTTGCCTTCATGCAGCCGCGCACGCTCGATGCCTATTCGTTGCCGAAGCTCGCCCTCTGGGGCCTCTACGGAATCTCCGCGCTCGATCCGTCGCTGTCCCCGGATCTTTCGGCCGGCACGCTCCGGCTCTCTTCGCCGGATCGGGTGCTCGCGGCGCTGCCGGCGCCCGCCGCAGGCGATGCGATGGCCTGGGGAAGGGCGATCGCGGCCCTCGCCGCGGTGGCGTGGCGGCTATCGCCTTCGGTGCGGGAAGTCGGGCCGAACGGCGTGATCCAGGCTTTCTTCAACGAGCTCTTCAATCATTTCGATCCCTACTCGCGCTATGTGCCGCCGTCGCAGGCGGCAGCCGAACGGGCGCACCGCTCGGGCCGGATCGGAACCGGGCTCGTGGTCGCGCTCCACGGCGGCGCGATCGTCGTCGCGCGCGTCGCTGCCGGCAGCGCGGCGGACGCGGCAGCGATCGAGCCCGGAGACCGGCTGCTTGCCGTGGACGGCACGCCCACGCGCGGCCAGACCGCCGCCCTCGTGCAGCAGGAGATGGCCGGCCCGGAGGGCACTCCGGTGGTGCTGACGATCGCCGGCATGGGCGCCGGCATGGGCGCCGGCACGGGCGCCGGCACGGCCGAAGGCGTGCGCACGGTGACGCTGGCGCGCCATGAGCCCGCGCCCGAGACGGTCTTCGCCCATCGCGAGAAGGACATGCTGGTGCTGCGCATCACCGGCTTCGACAGCACCACAGGCCCGCATCTCGCCAACGAGATCGCCGCCGGGCTCTCGGTGCCCGATCCGCCGCAGGGCCTCGTCCTCGATCTGCGCGGCAATCGCGGAGGCCTGCTCGATCAGGCCGTCTATGCCGCGGACGTGCTGCTCCACCAGGGTGTGATCGCGACCGCCGCCGGCCGCGACCCGGCCGCGCGGCACGCCTGGGAAGCGGCCGGAGCGGACCTCGCAGGCAACCTGCCGGTGGTGGTGGTGGTGGACGGGCTCACCGCCTCGGCCGCCGAGATCCTCTCGGCCGCCCTCGCCGACAATGGCCGCGCCGTGGTGGTCGGAAGCGCCACGCTCGGCAAGGGCCTCGTGCAGACGATCGACCAGCTGCCGGACGGCGGCGAGCTATTCGTCACCTGGAGCCAGGTGATCGCCCCGCGCGGCTGGCCGCTCCAGGAGCTCGGGGTCCTGCCTCAGGTCTGCACGAGCCAGGGCGAGCTCGCGCTCGAGCGGCAACTTTCGCTGCTCGCCCAAGGCGTGCAGCCGATGGCCCGAGCCCTCTACGAGCACGACACGGCGCGCGCGCCGATCCCGCTTGCGCAGATCCTGGCGATCCGTTCCGCCTGCCCGGCGGCGGTCGGCACCGCGGCGGACATGGAGGCGGCGCGCACGCTGATCGACAATCCCGCCGCCTACGCGGCGGCGCTGCTTCCCCCCGCCGGCCGGCCGCTGCTCAAGCCTTGACCTTCAATCTTGACCTTCAACCTTGACCTTCTGGGGACGGATGCGCATTTTCCGCGCCCGCAAGGGATCCTGTCATGGCCAAAAGCAACACCATTCAGATCAAGCTCGTCTCGTCCGCCGATACCGGCGTCTTCTACGTGACGAAGAAGAACACGCGTAACCAGACCGGCAAGCTCGAGTTCCGCAAATACGACCCGAAGCTGCGCAAGCACGTCGCCTTCAAGGAAGGCAAGATCAAGTAAGCCTTGCCAATCCTCCCGCGCCGGAAAACCGGAGCGGTCTGCGCGCGCCACGGGTCACGCGAATTGTCCTCTTTCGAAAAAGAGACCCAGGAAACTTCCGTCCGTTTTCGTCGATCCTTCGGGCTCCCCGGCTGGCGCCCGATCCGGAAAACGGAGAAAAGTCTTTTTGCTTCTTTTTCTTCAGAAAAAGAAGGCTCTTCCTTTTCAATTTCAATGCTTCATCAGGGTGCATGACACCCTCTAGAAGCGCGGTCAGCAAGGCAATCGGGGGAAACATGGGAAAGAACGGAATTGCGCGCCGCGCCGTGATGGCGGGAGCCGCGGGCCTGCCGCTCGCTTTCGTCCATCGGGCCGAAGCCGCTTCGCTCGTTTTCAAATATGCGAACAACCTCCCGCTCGCCCACCCGATGAACATCCGCGCCAAGGAGGCGGCGGCACGGATCGCGAAAGAGACCGACGGGCGCGTCACGATCCAGATCTTTCCCAACAACGTACTCGGTGGGGATACCGACATGCTGAGCCAGGTGCGCTCGGGCGCGATCCAGTTCTTCACGCTTTCCGGGCTGATCCTGGCCACGCTCGTGCCGGTGGCCTCGATCAACGGCATCGGCTTCGCCTTCAAGGACTATGACCAGGTCTGGGCGACCATGGACGGGCCGCTCGGCGCCTATGTGCGCGCCGCGATCGGCAAGTCCGGCCTGCTTGCCATGGACAGGATGTGGGACAACGGCTACCGCCAGATCACCGCGAGCACGCACCCGATCGCCGCACCCGCGGACCTGCACGGCTTCAAGATCCGCGTGCCGGTGAGCCCGCTCTGGACCTCGATGTTCCGCGCGCTCGGCGCGGCACCGACGGCGATCAACTTCAACGAGGTCTACTCGGCCTTGCAGAGCCACATCGTGGACGGCGAGGAGAACCCGCTCGCCATCATCGCCACGGCCAAGCTCTACGAGGTGCAGAAATACTGCTCGCTCACCAACCACATGTGGGACGGGTTCTGGATGCTCGCCAATCCCCGCGCCTGGGCGCGGCTCTCGCCCGCGGACCAGGCGGTGGTGGCCGCCGCATGGAACGACGCCGCCCTGGCCGAGCGGGCGGATGTGGCGAAGCTCAACGCCACGCTGCAGGGCGAGCTCGAGGCGAAGGGGATGAAGTTCAACCAGCCCGACCCCGCCGCCTTCCGCGCCACCCTGCGCGAGGCCGGCTTCTACGCCGAATGGCGCGCCAAATACGGTGCCGAGGCGTGGGGCCTGCTCGAGAAATCGGTGGGCCGGCTCGCCTGACGGAAGGGCATGGCGCGGCTCGCGCCGCGGCGATAAGACCGCCCGCATGAGCACGCCAACGGTCACGAAACGCATCGGCATCCCCGAGATCGCGCGGCGCAAGGGCGAGGCGCCGCTCGTCTGCCTCACCGCCTACACCACGCCCATGGCCCGCCTGCTCGATCCTCATGTCGATCTGCTGCTGGTCGGCGATTCGCTCGGCATGGTGGTCTACGGCTTCCCGACCACGCTGCCGGTCACGCTTGCGATGATGATCGCCCACGGCGCGGCGGTCGTGCGCGGCAGCGCCCGCGCGGCGGTGATCGTCGATCTCCCCTTCGGCAGCTACCAGGAGAGCCCGGAGCAGGCCTGGCGCGCGGCCGCGCAGGTGATGGCGGAGACCGGCGCGAGCGGGGTCAAGCTCGAAGGCGGCGAGGACATGGCGCCGACCATCCGCTTCCTTGCCCGCCGCGGCATTCCGGTGTGCGGGCATGTCGGGCTGATGCCGCAGGCCGTGCAGAGCGCCGGCGGCTTTCGGGCCACCGGGCGGACGGAGACGGAAGCAGGACGCATCGCCGCCGATGCCGCCGCGGTGGCCGAAGCCGGCGCGTTCGCGGTCGTGATCGAGGGCACTCTCGAGCCGGTGGCGCGCGCCATCACCGCCTCGGTTCCGGTCCCGACCATCGGGATCGGCGCCTCCGCCGGCTGCGACGGGCAGATCCTGGTCACCGAGGATCTCCTCGGCCTCGCCGGGCCCTTCGCGCCGCGCTTCGTCAAGCGCTACGCCGATCTCGGCGCGGCCGTCGACGAGGCGGCGCGCGAGTATGCGGCCGATGTGCGCGCCCGCCGCTTCCCCGGCCCGGAGCATTGCTATCTGCCGAAAGCAGCCGAATGAGCGGCCGACCGCCTCATCCCGGTCCCCCTCATCCCGGTCCATGAGAGAGAGCGCCGCCGAAGCGACACTCGCAGCCGAGCTCATCGCCGTCATGGTGGCGGCGAACGCCACCGCGCCCCGCATCCTGACCGTCGAGGACGGGCGGGCCCTGCCCTCCGGCCCGTTCGCGTCGAGCCATCGCTCGCTGCAATCGGGGCTGCGCGCCTGGGTCGAGGAGCGCACGCGCCATCCGCTCGGCTATGTCGAGCAGCTCTACACCTTCGCCGATCGCGACCGGACCTCCGGCGGAACGCGGCGGGCGATCTCGATCAGCTATCTCGGCCTCACGCGCGAGGCGCCGGCCCCGCCCGAAACCGGGGCGAGCTGGCAGGACTGGTACCGCTATTTCCCCTGGGAAGACCGCCGGGAAGGCGAACCGGCGGTAAGCTCGTCGCTGATCGCCCCCGCACTCCGCGCCTGGGCGAAAACCGCCCCGGCACCTTGGGCGCGGCGCGAACGGAGCGAGCGCGCCGCGATCGCCTTCAGCCTCTCCGGGCAGGCATGGAACGAGGAATTTTCCCTCCAGCGTTACGAGCTCCTTTACGAGGCCGGCCTCGTTCCCGAAGCAGGCGCCGCCGCCTCCGCCGCGCGCGCTCATGCCACCTCCCCTGCTCCGTCCCTGGGCACGCCCATGCTCCACGACCACCGGCGCATCCTCGCGACCGGCATCGCCCGGCTGCGCGCGAAGATCAAATACCGCCCGGTGGTCTTCGAGCTGATGCCCCCGGCCTTCACCCTGCTCGAGCTTCAGCTCGTGGTCGAAGCGCTCGCCGGCATGCGGCTGCACAAGCAGAATTTCCGCCGCCTCGTCGCGCGCCAGGAGCTGGTCGAGGAAACCGGCGCCATGATCGCCGAGACCGGCGGTCGGCCCGCGCGCCTCTTCCGCTTCCGCCGCGCAGTGCTGCGCGAGCGCGCCGCGTCCGGGACCAAGCTTCCCCTTCTCGCCCAACCGCGCTGAAGCCGGCACCCAGGCGCATGGCAGGGCCGCGCCGGAGCCGTTGACAGGCTTATGCTCACGGGAAGCATAATAGCGGCTTCCGGACCGGCCGCAGAGGCGCTTACCGAGGGGGCGCTTGCCAAGGGAGCGCTTGTCCGGGACCGGAAATGCTCTATTTGAGCATTATGGAGGAAGCCATGTCCCACGCCGCGACCATCGCCCGCACCGCCGCGCTCTACGAGCGCGTCCGCCCCGTGATCCCGCCGATGGAATGGGGCGCCTTCGCCGGCGATATCGAAGCGATCCTCGATCTCAAGGCCGAGCGCAACGCGGTGATCCTCGCGCACAACTACCAGACGCCCGAGATCTTCCATTGCATAGCCGACATCACCGGCGACAGCCTCGCGCTCGCCCGCCGGGCAATGGAGGTCGATGCGGACGTGATCGTGCTCGCCGGGGTTCAGTTCATGGCCGAAACGGCAAAGCTCATGAACCCGGAGAAGACGGTGCTGATCCCCGATCTCCGCGCCGGCTGCTCGCTCGCCGCCTCGATCACGCCGGAAGACGTGCGGCTCATGCGCGCCCGCTATCCGGACGCGCCGGTGGTCGCCTATGTCAACACCTCCGCCGCGGTGAAGGCGGAATCCGATATCTGCTGCACCTCGGGCAACGCACGAAAGATCGTCGAATCACTCGGCGCGAGGCGTGTCATCATGCTGCCGGACGAGTACCTGGCAAAAAACGTCGCTGCGGAAACGGGAGTCGAGATCATCGCCTGGGCGGGCCATTGCGAGGTGCATGAGCGCTTCACCGCCGCCGAGATCCGCGCGCTCCGCGCCGCGCATCCCGGCGTGGTCGTGCTCGCCCACCCCGAATGCCCGCCAGAAGTCGTCGCCGAAGCCGACTATGCCGGCTCGACCGCCGGCATGGCGAGCTATGTCGAACGCAACCGCCCCGCCCGCGTCGTGCTCATCACCGAATGCTCGATGAGCGACAATGTCGCGGTGCAGTACCCCGGCCTCGACTTCATCCGCCCCTGCAATCTCTGCCCGCACATGAAGCGCATCACGCTCAAGAAAATCCGCGGCGCGCTCGAGACGATGACGCATGAGGTCACGATCGATCCCGCCATCGCCGCACCGGCGCGGCGGGCGGTCGAGCGCATGCTCGCGGTAAAATGATCGCGCATGCTCGCGGTGAAATAGAAGAGATGAACGGGCGCGGCGAAATGATGCTGGCAGCGAGCGGAGAAATGGCCGATGCGCGTGTCTCGGGTTCGCGCGGTCCGATGATCGCTCCCCTCCCCGCCCTGCTGATCGAGCCCATCGTGCGCGCGGCCCTGGCCGAGGATCTCGGCAATGCCGGCGATCTCACCTCGAACGCGATCGTTCCGGCCGCGTCATGCGCCGAAACCGCGCTCGTCGCGCGCCAGCCGGGCGTCATTGCGGGCCTCGATTTCTCCGCCGCCGCCTTCCGCCTGCTCGATCCGGCCATCACGCTCGCCGTCGCGCACGCGGACGGCACTCACGTCCGCCCCGGCGAGACGATCGCGCGCGTCTCCGGCCCCACCCGCGCCATGCTCGCGGGCGAGCGCACCGCACTCAACTTCCTCTGCCATCTTTCCGGCATCGCAACGGCAACCGCCGCCGTCGTCGCCGCGGTGCGCCCCTTCGGCACGCGGGTGACGGACACGCGCAAGACGATCCCGGGGCTCCGCGCGGCGCAGAAATACGCGGTGCGCGCGGGCGGCGGCAGCAACCATCGCTTCGGCCTCGACGATGCGGTGCTGATCAAGGACAACCATGTCGCCGCCGCGGGCGGCATCGGCGCGGCGATCGCGCGCGCGCGCGCCGCGATCGGGCATCTCGTCCGGATCGAGGTCGAGGTCGATACGCTGGCGCAGCTCGAGGAAGCGCTCGCCGCCGGCACGGACGCGGTGCTGCTCGACAATATGTCGCCGGAGATGCTGCGCAAGGCCGTCGCCATGGTGGGCGAGCGCGCGATCACCGAGGCCTCGGGCCGGATCACGCCCGAGACCGCGCCCGAAATCGCCGCAACGGGCGTGAACCTGATTTCGCTCGGCTGGCTCACGCACAGCAGCCGCGCGCTCGATATCGGCCTCGATTATTTGTTCTGATTCAGAAAATTTGTTCTCTTTTGAAAAAGAGACCCAGAAAACTTCTTTCCGTTTTCCGGACCACCGCTCCACCTCGGGACTCCGACCCGTCGTTCGGAGTCCCTCGCCGGCACCCGGGTCCGGAAAACGGAAAAAAGTCTTTTTGCTTCTTTTTCTTCAGAAAAAGAAGTCTCTTCCCTTCCGTCACTCACGCAGCCAGCGCGTCATCGGGCACGATCGTCGCCTTGACGCAGCGCATGGCGCGCGCGGCGTCGATCGCTTCGGCAATGCCCGCCTCGGTGAAGGGAAACCAGCTCTGCATCTCGCGGAACGGGTAGCGTTCGCGCGCGCGGTCGAGCATCTTGATCCCCGACCAGATATCGTCCGCGGTGAAGGCCCAGCTTCCGAGCACGGAAATATCTTTCGTGCAGATGCGGTGCCAGCTCGTCTCGATCGCGCCGGCATCGGTGAACTGCCCCATCTCGACATAGGTGCCGCCGTCGCGGAGCATCTCGATCCCTTCCGGCCCGGCGGATGGATGCCCGCTGCAATCCATCACGAGATCGGCGCCGAAGCCGCCCACGATCTCGCGCACCGCGCCGATGCGCGCCGCACCCGGCGCGTGATGCGTGATATCGAGCGTCGCCTCGGCGCCGAAGCGGCGGCACAAGGCGAGCCGCGGCTCCTCCGGGGCGCCGACGACGATCACGCGGCCCGCGCCCATCTCGCGCGCGGCGACCACGGCGAGCACGCCGATCGGGCCCGAGCCCTGGATCACCACCGTATCGCCGGCGCTGAAGCCGCCGCTCTCCGCGGCACGGCGGAAGGCGCGCAGGCACGAGGTGAGCGGCTCGGCGAGCGTGCCGAGCCAGAGCGGCATATCGTCCGGCAAGCGGTAGATCTTGGTCCCCGGGAGCATGTCGAGATCGACATATTCCATCTCGGCGAAACCGCCCCAGAGATGCGGCGGTTTCTCGAAGCCGAGATAGCGGCCGTAATAGACCGGCGTCAGGCACTTGTTCGCGTGCTTCGGATAATGCACGCAGTAATAGCAGCGCCCGCACGGCATCAAAGGCGGGATCATCACCTTGGCGCCGGGCACGAGCCTGTTTCCCATATAGTCCTCGGCGAGCTCGGGCCCGATCTCGGTGATGACGCCCGTCACCTCGTGGCCGAGCGTGAAGGGCCACGGCAAGGGCTTCGGCCAATGGCCGGCGAGGATATGAAGGTCCGTCCCGCAAACGCCGCAGGCGGCAACGCGGAAAAGAGCGGCGCGCGGCGGAATGGCGGGGCGCGGAACGGCGCGGATCACCGCTTGCTGGCCCGGGCCGGCGAAAGTCGCGACCCGCACTTCGTTCATTCCTCCGGCCTCTCAGGCCGCGGCGCGGCGCATGCGCGCATAGCGCGCGAGCGCATCGTCCGGCACCGGCACGATCGGCGCGAAATCGCGATGCGCGATCCACTCCGGCCGCGTCGGCGTGCGGATGAAGTTGGAGACCGCGTTCAGCGTCAGATAAACGATCTTGCGCGGATAGGGCGTGATGTTCCCGGCCGAGCCATGCACGAGATTGCCGTGGAACATCAACACCCCGCCCGGCTTGCCGGTCGGTGCGACGATCCCGCCCTCCTCGACGAGCCGCGTCACCGTCGCCTTGTCGAGCGTCCAGAGCGGATAGGAGGTCGTTTCGAGATCGTGGCCCGCCGCAAGCGTGCCGTGGCGGTGGCTGCGCGGAATCAGCATCAGCGGCCCGTTGATCGGCATCACCTCGTCGAGAAAGACGGAGATATTCATCGCGCGCGGCTCGGGCATCCCGTCATCGCGGAGCCAGGTGCCGTAATCCTGATGCCACTGCCACACATCCCCGTCGAAGGCGGCCTTCGCGTTGATCTTGAACTGATGCATGTAGAGCGGCTCGCCGAAAACCTGCTCGACGGGGCGGATCAGCCGCGGATGCCGCCCGAGCAGGCCGAAGGCCTCGTTGTAGGTATGGGCGGCGAAGGCCGTGCGCGGCGCGCCGGATTTCTCGCGCCAGATCTCCTTCCGCTCGTGATCGAAGATCCCGACCGCCTCCTCTGCCAGCACGGCGACCTCCGCCGGCGTGAAGACGTCGGGGAAGAACAGAAATCCCTCGCGATGGAACCGCGCGACATCGTCTTCGCTCAGCATCGTCCTCTCCTCCCGCCCGCTGGCTTTGCGGGAGAGCATATCCCCGAACCCGCCCCAAAGAAACGATGGCGGGAACGGGGTCGGGACGAGAGCGGGCGAGCCCGCGGACCTTCCCGGCCTGGGCCGGACCTCAGGCCAGGAGGTTGATCCCGGACGTGGTGTCGCTGTTGCTGGTGCTGCCCGTGGCGCTCTGCCCGCTGGTCGGCGTGCCGGTGGTGGTCTCCGATATGATGACGCCCTCCGCGTTCTTCACGATCGTCGTGACCGTTCCGTTCGGGTTGACGACGGTCGTCGTCGTCGTGCCGTCGGCGGAGCTTGTCGTGCCGCCGCCTGCCGCGCTGGCCCCGCCGGTGCCGGACGAGGACGCGCCGCCGGCCGAGGACGTATCCGTCAGCGCCGGCGTGTAGGCGGATGTATTGATGCTCGTGATGCCGCTCATTCCGGGGGGCTCCTCTTCATCCCGAGGGAATGATGTCCGCACGGACTCTTAAGTTCGCGTGAACGGGATTCCGCCCGCGGGCTCGCGATCGCCGCGCGCAACGAACGCACAAATCTTCTTTCTCAGCTCCGCGCCTCGGCAAATCCGGGCAGGCTCTCCATCGTCGCCACCCACGGAATCTTCGCCGCCGTGTAGATCTGGTCCCGGGGCGGAAGACGCGCAGGATCGTCGAGGCTCGCCGTGGTGATGTCCATCTCCCCGGTCAGCACGCTCGAGCGGAAGAAGAGCGGCGAGCCGCAGGTCGGGCAGAAGCCGCGCTCGGCCTTTGCCGAGGAGCGGTACCAGGCCGGCTCGCCCGCGACGATGCGCAACGAGGCGCGCGGCACGCTGAACCAGGCGACCAGCGGCGCCCCGCCCGCGCGGCGGCACATCGAGCAATGGCAGACGGATTGGTGGAACGGCGCGCCATCGCTCTCGTAGCGGACCGCCCCGCAGAGACAGCCTCCCCGCAGCATCTTTTCCTCCCTTTTCCCCAGGACAAACGCTGCGCCCCACGCGCCCGCCGATCAAGGTCCGCGAAAAAACCCACTCCGCGGGCTCATTCGGACCCCGGCGCCTCTGCCGGACGCGGCGCGGCGAACCAGACCGGCACGCTCGCGCGGTTGTCGCGCCCGAGCGCCGTCACGGCGCTCTGCCGCTTCTGCTGATAAAGGCTCCGCGCCGCCGCGTAGGGATCGAGCGAACTTCGCTCGATCTCGTCGGTCGTCGGCAGCGCCCGCTCGCGCGTGTTCACCGCGTCGACGGCGGTGAAGGAGTATTTCGTCACCGTGAGCGCCGTTCCGCCGGGAACGAAGGTGAGCGGCGTCGGGGCGATATCGGCAACGGTGCTCGCCCCGTCGCGGGCATCGGAAGGCCCGAACAAGGGAACGAAAAGATAGGGCCCGGTCGGCACCCCCCAGCTTCCGAGCGTGAGCCCGAGATCGCTCTCATGCGGCGCGTAGCCGAAATCCGCGGCGACATCGAACAGCCCGCCGACCCCGAGCGTGCTGTTGATCAGGAAGCGCATGAAGTCGGTGCCGGCGAGGCGCGGCTTGCCCGCAAGCACGAAATCGACGAACCCCCGCGGCGTGCCGAGATTGCGGAAGAAGTCGGTGATACGCGTCCGCACCGCGAAGGGCACGACATTGCCGTAGGTTCGGGCAACCGGCTTGAGCACCGCGTTGTCGACGCTGGTGCTCAATCCGTAGAGCGCGCGGTTGGTGGGCTCGAGCGGATCGCCCGCGGCCTCGTACGCGGCGCGGGCCTCGGGCTCGCTCGCCGGCGGCGGGGTCGCGCAGGCCGCCAGCAGGGCAAGCCCGCTCGCCGCCAGCGCCGCGCCCCGCATCGCCGTCAGTCCCCGTGCGGCAGCTCGATCCCGGTCAGCGCCTGCCAGACGCGGATCACGAAGGCATCGTCGCGCGCTCCATGACCGGACGCGGCGGCGGCCAGAAAAAGCTGGTGCGCCGCAGCCGCGAGCGGCAGCGGAAAGGTGAGCGCGCGCGCCTGATCGAGCACGATCCCGAGATCCTTGACAAAGATATTCACCGCCGAGAGCGGCGTGTCGTCGCCGGCAAGGATATGCGGAACGCGGTTCTGCCACATCCAGGAACTGCCGGCGGACGCGCTGATCACCTCGAAAAGCATCCCGGGGTCGGCGCCGGCGCGGATGCCGAGCGCCAGCGCCTCGGCCGCCGCCGCGATATGCACCCCGGCCAGCAGCTGGTTGACCATCTTGACCGTGCTGCCGACGCCGGCGGCCTCGCCGAGCCGCCACACCTTCTGGGCGATGGCGGCGAGCACCGGCTCGGCGGCCGCGAATGCCGCCCCCGAGCCGGACGCCATGACCGAAAGCGCGCCCTCGCGCGCCCGCAACGGCCCGCCCGAGACCGGCGCATCGAGCGCGAGCAGCCCGAGCCCCTCGATCCGTCCGGCCAGCGTCCGCGCCGCCTCGGGCGCCATGGTGACGGAACAAATCACGACCGCGCCCTTGGGCATCCGCGCCACGCAGCCCTGGGCACCGAACAGCACCGCATCGACCTGGGCGGCATTGACGACCAGCAGCACCAGCGCCTCGAGATCGACGGGCAGCCCGGCCGGGCTCGCGGCCGCCCTGCCGCCCGCCGCGGCGAGCTCGGCCTGCGCCGCCTCGCGCACATCGCAGCCGAACACCTCATGGCCCGCGCGCACCAGCGAAAGCGCCACACCCATGCCCATCGAACCCAGCCCGATCACGCCCACCCGCATCGCTTTTCGCCCTCCGCTGCCCGCTCCGGCACCAGGGCGAATTCTACCCATCGCCACCGGGCCGCAAAGCTGTCGGAGATCGTTTCACTTGCGAAGCGGAACCCGCCAAATTGGGACTATTACGAGAATATAAATAGAACATTAAGAGCACTTCACGATCCGCCCATGAAATAATTTTCGCATCCGTTCCGAATTGCGGCATGGCTCCCACGCCCTCCGCCGCCTCCCGCCGCCCGCGCGGCAAAGCTAGTTTCCGCCCCATGCTGATCGCCCCATGCTGATCGCGAGAGACCTCGCAACGCTCGCCGCCCACCGGGCCCGCCTCGCCGGAACCGCCCAGCCCCTCGCGCTCGTCCCCACCATGGGCGCGCTCCATGCCGGCCACGTCGCCCTCGTCGAAGCCGCGCGGCAGAGCGGTGCTGCGGTCGCCGCCTCGATCTTCGTCAACCCGCTCCAGTTCGGCCCGAGCGAGGATTTCTCCCGCTATCCCCGCGACGAGGCGGGCGATCTCGCCGCGCTCGCCGACGCCGGCTGCGCGCTCGCCTGGCTGCCCACGGTCGAGACGATGTATCCGCCCGACGCCGTCACCACGATCGATCTCGCCGGCCCCGCGGACAACTGGGAGGGCGCGGCCCGCCCCGGCCATTTCCGCGGCGTGGCAACCGTCGTCGCCAAGCTTTTCGGCCAGGTCCGCCCCGCCGCCGCCTATTTCGGCGAGAAGGACTGGCAGCAGGTCCAGGTGGTGCGGCGGATGAGCCGCGATCTTCATCTGGGGGTCGGGATCGTGCCCGTGCCGACCGTCCGCGATCCCGACGGCCTCGCCCTCTCCTCGCGCAACCGCTACCTCACGCCCGCCGAGCGCGCGCTGGCCCCGCTCCTTCACCGCACGCTCGCAACCCTCGCCGCGACCCTCGCCCGCGGCGCGCCCGCCGCCCCCCTTCTTTCCGAAGCCCGCGCCAGGCTCGCCGCTTCCGGCTTCGCGCCCGACTATCTCGCACTCGTCGACGCCGAAAGCCTCGTCGCCATCCCTGCCGCCCGCCCGCCCGCGCGCCTCATCGCCGCCGCCCGCCTCGGCGCCGTCCGCCTGCTCGACAATGTTCCTCTCGCCTGACCGGCGCCGCCTCCTCACCCATCGGCCCTGCCCGCCCGCCAGCGCTCCCACCCCCGCGCCCTGAGCTCGCAGGCCGGGCAGGTCCCGCACCCATATCCCCATTCATGCCGGTGCGTCCGGTCGCCGCGATAGCAGCTCAGCGTCCCCTCCACGATCAGCGAAACGAGCCGCTCGCCGCCCAGCTCATGCGCGAGCTGCCAGGTCCCGGCCTTGTCGATCCACATCAGCGGCGTCTCGACCACGAAGCGCCGCTCCATGCCGAGATTGAGCGCAAGCTGCATCGCCTTCAGCGTGTCGTCGCGGCAATCCGGGTAGCCGGAATAATCCGTCTCGCACATCCCGCCGATCAGCCGCCTGAGCCCGCGCCGATAGGCGATCGCCGCCGCATACGTGAAAAACAACAGGTTGCGGCCCGGAACGAATGTGTTGGGCAGGCCCGAGCTGGTCATCGTTATCTCCATCGCGCCGGTCAGCGCCGTCTCGCCGATCGCGCTCATCCCGCCCGCGATGTCCACCCGATGATCGGGCCCGAGCGCGCCCCGCCAGCCGCCGATCGCGACGATCCCCTCCCGCACGCCCTCGCGGCAATCGAGCTCCGCCCGGTGGCGCTGCCCGTAATCGAACCCCACTGTCTCCACGCGTCCGTACCGCGCGAGCGCCCAGGCCAGGCAGGTTGAGGAATCCTGCCCGCCCGAAAACAGCACCAGCGCCCCCTCTCCCATCCGCCTCTTCGCCCTCTACCCCGCCGCACCTATCTTCCCACCATGACACCCGACTTCACCGAGGACGAGATCCAGCGCTACTCCCGCCACATCCTCCTCAGCGAGGTCGGCGGGATCGGCCAGGCGAAGCTCCGCGACGCGCGCGTCCTCGTCGTCGGCGCGGGCGGGCTCGGCTCGCCGCTCCTGCTCTATCTCGCCGCCGCCGGCATCGGCCGCATCGGCATCGTCGATGACGATCGGGTCGAGCTCTCCAACCTCCAGCGCCAGATCGCCCACCGCACGGACGGCATCGGCACGCCCAAGGTCCACTCCGCCGCCGCCGCCGCCCGCGCGCTCAACCCCGGCGTCACGATCGAGCCCCATCCCTTCCGCATCGACGCGGCCAACGCCCTGGCCCTCATCGCCGGCTACGACATCGTCTGCGACGGGACGGACAATTTCTCCACCCGCTTCCTCCTCGCCGATGCCTGCTTCCTCGCCCGCCGCACCCTCGTCTCGGCCGCCGTCTTGCGCTTCGAGGGCCAGCTCTCGGTCTTCAAGCCCCATACCGGCCCCGACGCCCCCTGCTATCGCTGCCTCTACCCCGAACCCCCGCCCGAAGGGATGGTGCCGAGCTGCTCCGAGGCCGGCGTCATGGGCGCCGTCACCGGCGTGATGGGCACCCTCCAGGCGACCGAGGTGCTCAAGGAAATCCTCGGCATCGGCGAAAGCCTCTCCGGCCGTCTCCTCATCTGGGACGCGCTCGCCGCGCGCATGCGCACCGTCCGCCTCGGGCGCGACCCCGCCTGCCGCCTCTGCGGCGAGCCGGCCGAGATCCACGACCTCTCCGCGCACACAAAAGCCCCTGCCCCCGCCTGTGCCCTCTAAACGAGCGCTCGGCATCCTGCTCCTCTCCGGCCAGCACGACCGCGCGCATTACGCCTTCGTGCTCGCCGCCGGCGCCGCCGCGCTCGGCCGCTCCGTCGCGCTCTTCGCGACCAACCGCGGCTGCCACGCCCTGCTTGCGGACTGGTCCGGCCTCGCCGACGCCGCCCGCGACGCCACGATCCGCGCCCGCGGCGTCGCCGGGCTCGACACGCTCCGCGAAGCCGCCTCCGAGCTCGATGTGCGCATGATCGCCTGCGAGGCGGGCCTGCGCGCCGAGGCGCTCGAAAACCTCCCGCTCCTCGCCGGCGTCGAGATCGCCGGCATTGCAACCTTTCTCGAAGCGGTCGGCGACGGTCAGCTCATTTCCATCGGATGAGCGATACGAAACTTGACCCGGCGCGCGCGCACCGGCACCGCTTGCGCATGCGCGTTCCCGTTGCCGCACCGGCGATTCGCACGCTCCTCGCCGCCTTCCTGCTCGCCGCCCTCGCAGCAACCGCCGGCCGCGCCGCCGCACCCGC
>JASHRV010000142.1 GCA_030037175.1 Acetobacteraceae bacterium | reverse complement strand
GAGCTGCGGCACGGGCTGAACCTGGAGAAGGGGCACGTGGGCGCGGATATGCACCGGCATATTGGTCCGGGTCAGCCGGAAATTCGTGAAAAGCGGGCCGAACCAGATATCCGTCTCGACGATTCCCTCCCAGGTCGCAACGCCGGGCGTGGCCGGCAGATTGACCGGCGCGCGCACCGAAAGGCTCCAGCCCGGGCGCGTCTTCGCCAAAAGTCCGGTCCACATCTGCATTCCGCCCGCTTCGGGCAAGGCGGTGAGGAACGGGGGCGAGCAGCCGCGCAACATTTCCGGGGCCGCTTCGTCGAAGATCGCGGCATAGCCCGGATATTGAACCGCGCCGCTATCGGTGCCGGAAAGCGGCAGCCAGCGCTCGTCTTCGCCGTAGGACCAGAAAACCTGCTCGCCGTCCCACAGCAATCGGATATCCATAGGCGGGAATATCCAATAGCCATATCCGGTGGCGGATGTCAGGGCGTCGCAATAACGCATCGCTCGGCTGGGCAAATACCCCGCCGCCGAGCGTTCAGCTCTCTTCGGGAGCCGCGCGTCCTCGATCAGCCGAAAAAACTCGACCGTGCAATCTCGTTCCATCGTCTTATCGGCACGGACAGGAGGCGACATCCCGCCCCGGCGGGATGCCCGCTCCCCATGCCGTCGTCTAGAAACGCATCATGCCAGCGCCGAAATGCACACGGCCGGCGTCCTTCGTGCTGCCACGAACGCTGTCCACAGCAGCGGAGGTCGTGCGGGCCTCGGTCGGCTCGGTCGAAGCGGTCGACTCGGCCTCGGTCGCGCTGATGGTCGTCGGGCGGATTTCGTCGGACTTGAGCATGTTCGTGCCTCCGTGGTGTGATCTCCAACACCACAAATATCAAAGGGCGAATGGCCATGTAAAGAGATAAAACCGTCACGAGAATCGAATTATTTCTGTTTCCCTTCTGAATTCCATTTCAATTCAGTTGGCAAATCCTTTTGTCTCTGAAAGCTGTGAACCGACGTTTATATTTCAATCAAGAATCGACTATACTTGAGCAGGCTTCCGCTCGATTTCACTTTTCCACTCGGTCTCCGGCAATTTACCGCTCCCCGCCCGCGCGCTCTGCCCCCCGCGTGCCCTTCCCGGCCCGCGCGCCACGCAAGCGCAGCCCGCGCAGAGCCCGCTCGCCTCCGGGAAAAAATTCCGCAGCCGAATGAGGCAGCCGAATGAGATGGCCCGGCCCCTTGTCTGCCTTCCGGGCGGACCGATCTTTCCGCAGGGCAGGGGCGCGCCCCGTTTGCTCCGTCATGGGGCCAAGCGCGCCTGCTTGCTCCGTCATCGTTCGGTGTATGATGGCGCGCGGAGAAACGGTATCATGGCCGGCTCCAGGGGGCCGGCTTTAGGGGCGCTTCAACAATCGCTTAGTGAGAATGCAAAGCCTGGTGCAGCCCGCCCGCGGATTGTTGTTGGAGCAGTTTGCCCGGCTCGCGGCCGATGTCGCCGCCGCGCCCGCAGCGCTCGTCGGCGTTCTCGGCCAGCGCAACGATCGCGGCCCGGTCTTGGCCGGCTTCGGCCTGCCGCGTGAGCATCAGGCCCCCGTCGCCGCGATCGACAAGGCCCTCGAATCGGCCGAATTTCTCACGATCGTTCCCGACCTCGCCGCGGACTGCCGTCTCGATGCCGTCCAGGCGCCCCTCCAGGCGGCCGGCTTCCGCTTCCTCTGCCACCTGAAGCTCCTCTCCCCCGGCGGGGAGCGGATCGGCTTCATCTCGGTGCTGGACAGGTGCGCGCGCCCCGCCCTGACGAAGGCCCAGCAATCCGCGCTCGCGCACATCGCCGAAACGGTCGTGGCGGACCGCAGGCGCGAGCAGCGCCACCGCCATCTCATGCATGTCGCAGACCGCGCGCTTCGGGTCGACCGCATGCTGCGCCTCGTCTCGGAAGCCACGACCTGCGCGGACGCGCTCACCGACCTGCTCGAGGAGCTTTGCCGCTTCCACGGCGCCGCGATCGGCCGCATCTGGCAGCTCGCCCGCGCCGGCGAGCCGATGCACGAGGTCAGCCGCTACGACCAGGACAGCAACGCCGCGAACGATCCCGGCCTCGCCGAGCCCATGCTCGCGCTCAGCGCCATGACCCTGGAGGCGATCGACCGCAACCAGCCCCACTCGATCGACTTCGCCCGCCGCAAATCCTCCGCCTGGTCGCCCGATGCGCTCACGCCGAGCTTCTTCGGCCAGGTCTCCGTCCCGATCCGGGTGCAGCAGCAGCGCTTCGGCATCTCGCTCGCCTTCACCGCCGATCACGCGGATCTCGACGCGGTGACGGCGGACATCGCCTCGCTCGCGGACACGATCCGCCCGGCGCTCTTCCGCAAGGTGGCGGAGGAGCGCATCCGCTTCGCCGCCCATCACGACGATCTCACCCAGCTCTCCAACCGGCTGATGTTCCAGGAGCATCTGCAAAGAAGCCTGGCGGCGGCGCGGAGCAGCGAGCACGGGCTGGCGCTTCTCTATCTCGATCTCGACGGCTTCAAGAGCGTGAACGACACGCGCGGCCACGCGATCGGGGACATGCTTCTCGTCACCGTCGCGCAACGTCTGCGCGAGAGCCTGCGCGAAGGCGACACGGTCGCGCGCATCGGCGGGGACGAGTTCGCGATCATCCAGCCGCTCGGAAGCCAGCCCGCCGCTTCCATCGCGCTCGCCCGCCGCCTCATCGAAACCACCAGCCAGCCCGCGGAGATCGCGGGAAACCTGCTCTCCATCGGCGTCTCGATCGGCATCGCCCTCTACCCGCAGGACGGAGACAGCTCGGAGCAGCTCCTGCGCAACGCGGACATCGCGCTCTACCGGGCCAAGCAGGCCGGCCGCAACACCTTCCGCCTGCTGGACGAAGCCGTGCCCGCGGTCCTGCATGAGCGCCTCCTCGTCGCGCAGGACATGAAGGACGCGCTGGACGGAAAGCACTTCACGCTCGCCTATCAGCCGGTCTGCGACAGCATCTCGCTGCACGCGGTCGGGTTCGAGGCATTGCTGCGCTGGAACAATCCGCCCTCCGGCCCCGTCCAGCCCGATCATTTCATCCGCCTCGCCGAAGCGAACGGCTTCATCGTCCCGCTCGGGCGCTGGGCGCTGGAGGCCGCCTGCGCGGAGGCCGCGAGCTGGGATCCCTCGCTCTATCTTTCGGTCAATCTCTCGCCGCTGCAGTTCCGCCAGCCCGACCTGCACCGCCAGATCGCCGCCATCCTGCACCAGACGGGCCTGCCGGCGGAGCGGCTCGATCTCGAGGTCACCGAGGGCCTGCTGCTCGAAGAATCCGATCTCGTGCTCCGGACGATGCGCGCGCTGCAGGAGCTCGGCATCCGCATCACGCTCGACGATTTCGGCACGGCCTATGCAAGCCTTTCCTATCTCCGCCGCTTTCCGTTCGACGCCATCAAGATCGACAAGTCATTCATCAAGACGCTCTGCGAGGACGAAAGCACCCAGGCGATCGTGCAGGCGGTCCTTTCGCTCAGCGAACGGCTCAACCTCACGGTCGTGGCGGAAGGCGTGGAGACCGAGCCGCAGCTCGCCGCGCTGCGCACGCTCGGCTGCCGCTTCGTGCAGGGCTATCTCTCCGGACGGCCGCTCGAGAACCACCCCAACCGCGCCCTTCTCCATCCGCTCGGCCGCCGCAGCGCGCCGCGCGGAATCGCCAACCGATAGACAAAAGATAGAAGATCAGGCCTTCGCGTTTCTCGAGACATCCGCAACGCGAAGCGCTCGGCCGAACCGTCGGTCGAACGCGAGAAGCAGCGCGCGGCGGCGAGCCGGACGGCCAAAAATAAAGGAGCCTTGCGGGGCCTACGCGCGTTGCCCGCAACGCCACAACGAGGCGTGGTTCATGATCGGCCGCTCGAACCTCGCGCCTTCGGCGACAAAGCGCTTTCCTGCATCCAGCATGGGCTGGAAGCTATCGAGTTGCCTGGCGTGCTCCAGCGTGTCCCAGACACTGACATTGATGAGCGACGATGTCGCCTCGTCCGCGCCGGCATAGAAGGCGAGCAGCCCCGGCATCGCCTCGATGCCGGGCCGGAGATCCGCCTCGGCCTCCAGCATCATCCTTCGCAACAGCGCGAACCTCGTCGCGTCACAACGTATGATGGACACACGTATCACGGGCTCGGACATCGGGTTCCTCTCCAAGAGCTGACGCGCGCCGACCGCACCTGGAGCAGGACGCATCCGCCCGATCACGATCCGCCCTCCAGGCGTTCGGGGCGCAGAATGACGATGTGCCCGCGATCGCGCGCGATGACCCCTTCCTTCTCCCAGAGCCGAAGCTGGCGATTGACCTTTTCCCGCGAGCCGCCGGCGAGTGTCGCGAGATCGCTCTGGGACAGCCGGATCGTGACGCGGCTGCCGGCCGGGCCGGCAATCTGCGGCAAGCCGAGCAGGAGCCTGCCGATCCGGCCCGGCAGGTCGAGCAGCGTCAGGCTCTCGAGGGCAAGATTGGAGCGCCGGAGCCGCCGGCAAAGCTCGCCCATCAGCTTGAGGCAAAGATCGGGGCTTTTCCGGATCAGGCCGAGAAACCCCGCCCGCTCCACGATCAGCAGCACGCAGTCCTCGATGGCCGCGACATCGGCGCTGCGCTCCGCCCCGTCCAGGAGGGAAATCTCGCCCAGGATCTCGCCCGCGCCGAGCACGGCGTAGCCGACCTCGCGGCCGTCCGCCGCCACCGCCGAGACCCGCGCGGCGCCCTGCAGGATGACGATCATCCCGCTCCCCGGATCGCCCTTGCGGAGGATCTGCGCGCCCCGCGGGCGGAGCTGCAACGCCGTGTGCCCGAGGATCTGATCGATCTCGGCCCCCGCAAGCGGCTTGAAGAGAGGCACCGCCGCAAGTGCCGCCCGCCGCGCGGCAAGATCGCGGCGCGGCGTTGCCGCACCTCGCGCCGTTCCCCGCTTCCCCGGCCCGCCGGTGAGGGCTTCCGGGGCAGCCCGCTCCTCCGCCACGGCGATCGCCTCGCTCCTGCCGCCCGCCAGGCAATGCTAGCATGCAGGGAAGCGGGAATGTATCCGATGCGTTCCGAGCGGGAAACGACAGAAGGCACCGGCGCCAGCGCGGGCATCTACTCGGCCGGCCCCTGGTCGCGGCGGCTTCGCCTCGCCTCCGGCTCGGTTCTTTTCCTTTACGTGGCTCTGCACCTGGCCAATCACGCGCTCGGCAATATCGGCCTCGGCGCGATGCAGGCGATGCTCGCGGCCCAGCTCTGGCTTTGGCAGGGCGTGATCGGTTCGCTCCTGCTCTACGGCGCCTTTCTCCTCCATGGCGGTCTCGGCGTCTTCGCCTTCTATCAGCGGCGCTTCTTTGGCTTGCGATGGCCCGACCACGCCCAGCTCGTGCTCGGCCTCGCGCTGCCCGCGCTCCTCGCCAACCATTTCGCCGACACCCGCCTGGCACTCCTGCTCTACGGAATTCCCAAGCAATACCCTCAGATTCTCGCGACTTTCTGGGTCTTCGTGCCGCTCTTCGGCGCGCTCCAGGTCGCCGTCCTGATCGTCGCCTGGGGGCATGGCTGCATCGGCATGCATTACGCCTTCCGGCTGAAGCGCTGGTACGCAGGCGCAGGCCGCCTCCTGCTCGTGCTCGCGGTTCTTCTCCCCCTGCTCGCCCTGCTCGGCTTCGTGCAGGGAGCCCGCGAGGTCGCGCGCGCGATGGCCTCGCCCGCGTTTCGCGCCGCCGCGCTCGGGGCCGCGAAGATCGGCACCCCGGCCGAGGCGGCGCATCTCTTCCATCTCCGCAACCTCTTCATCGCCGGCTGGCTCGTCCTCCTCCTGCTCGTGCTGGCGCTGCGCGGGCTCAGGGCATGGCGCGAGCAGCGCGGCCACGGCATCGCGATCACCTATCCGAACGGGCGCGTCATCCTCCTGCCCGCCGGCGGCTCGCTGCTCGAAGCGAGCCGCCGGATCGGCTTTCCGCATGCCGCGATCTGCGGTGGGCGCGGCCGCTGCTCCACCTGCCGGGTCCGGGTTTTCGCGGATCCCGCATCGCTCGCGCCGCCCACCGCCACCGAGGCCGCGGTGCTCGCCCGCGTGCGCGCCGACCCCGAGCGCGTGCGGCTCGCCTGCCAGCTTCGCCCGCTGGGCGCGATGCTCATCCATCCGCTCATCCCGCCCGCGATCGCCGCGAACTTCCTCATCGGACGCGGCCCGGGCATGCTGGGCGAGGAGCGGTTCATCGTCGCGATGTTCGTCGATCTGCGCGATTCAACCGCCCTCATTCGCGGCCGCCTTCCCTATGACGCGGTCTTCGTGCTGCGCCGCTTCGTCGAGAGCGCGGCAAAAACGGTGCGCGACGCGGGCGGGGTTCCGAACCAATTCACCGGCGATGGCCTGCTCGCGCTGTTCGGCCTCGCTTCCGGCCCCGCGGAGGCCTGCCGCGCGGCGCTCGCCGCCGCCGTCCGCCTCGCCATCGCCCTCGCCGGAGACGCCGAAGCGGGGCCCGGCGGCAGCGATCACCCCCTCAGCTTCGGCATCGGCGCGCATTGCGGCACGGCCGTCGTGGGCGAAATCGGGTTCGGCGGCAGCCGGACCTTCACCGCGCTCGGCGAGGTGGTGCACCTCGCCGCACGGCTCGAGCAGGCATCGCGCGATCTTCGCCAGACCGCCGTGATCTCGGCGGAAATCTTCGAAACGGCCGGCCTCGCGCCAGCCCTCGGCGCGCCCGCATCACCGGCAACGGAGCTCGCGCTGCGCGGCCACGACCGGCCGCTCCGGGCCCATCTCTTCGCCGCCGCAACGCTGCGCCAGGGATTTTCCGCGGCCTGAGCAACGCCTCCCCTAGAGCGGGATGCGTTCGCTCTCGCTCACGTATCCCGCTCTAGGTCTTTGTTTCTCCCGCGTGATCGAACGCCTCCGGTGATTCCACCTCCGGCGATCACGCTCTAGGCGCCAGCCGTGTCCGGCGCCTCGCCGACGACCCAGCGCCCGACCGGGCGCCCGGTCGCGGCATCGATCGACCATTCAAGGGTGACGATCGGTTTTTGCGCAGGCAGGCCCGGCTCCGCGGACACGCGGGCGATTTCGTTCAGGCGATCGAGGTTCATCAGCTCGGTCATGGGTCCAACTCCCGTCCTTCGGTGGACGGCATGAAACCGAAACGGAGCCGGACGGACTGTGACCCGGGTTACTTTTTTCGCGACTGGAGCGTGATGACCGAAGGTGGAATCACCGGAGGTCTGAATCACGCGACAAAACAAAGAGCGAGAGCGGGACGTTCGCTCTCGCTCACCTATCCCGCTCTAGAGGGTGCTATGAACCTTCCACCATCGCTGGTTCGGCAAAAAGGAAGAAAGCTCGTTCTTTCTTGAAAGAAAGAACCAAAGAACTTTTACCCTTTCGTTCGGAGTCCCCGGCTGGCGCCGGGTCCGGAAAACGGGAAAAAGCCTTTTCGATTTCACGCCTTCTTCGGCTTTTCCCCCGGTCCCTTGAGCCTCCGATCGATCGAAAGCCTCAGCTCCTCGATCATCCCCTCGGTCTCGGGATCGAACGCCTCCACCGCGCTCAGGAATGTCTGGCACACCTCGTCGAGCGCAAGCAGCACCGCGCGCTCCGCCCCGCGCGTCAGCGCGCGCCGCAGCCCATGCGCCGGCTCCATCCGCCCCTGCTCCGCGAGCCGCGCCGCAAGCCGCTCGGCCGACTCCCCGGGCGATTCCCCGGGCTCGGCGTCCGCTTTGCCCTCCGGCTCCTTCTCCCCCACGGGCTCCCCCACGGGCTCAGCCGCCTTCTCAGCCACGGGCGCCCGCGCCCGTCGCCGCCGCAATCCCGCTCGCGATCCCTTTCGCGATCCTGCCCTTCGCCAGCAGCCCGGCGCGGAACCGTTCGCGGCACGAAGCGGGGCTCATATTGCGCTTGAACGAAGGCGGCGGCCCGTCGGTCACGCGCAGCAGCACGAACGCGGCCGCGTTGTGCTCGCGCAGCGCCCGCGCCCCGTCCGCGATCTCGTCCTTCGTCTCCACCACGCGCACCACCGGCATGCCCGCGCCCGCCGCCATCCGGTCGAGCTGCACGCCGAGGCTGGTATGGCTCTTCTGGTTGCCCGTCTCGCCGTAATGCCCGTTATCCACGCAGAGAATCGAAAGATTGGGCGGGTTGAGAATGGCGATCGTCGCAAGCGCGCCGACATTCATCAAAAGCTCCCCATCGCCGGTGACGACGAGCACGCGCCGCTCCGGCTGGGCGAGCGCCAGCCCCAGCCCCATCATGCACGCCCCGCCCATCGCGCCGGCCATGGTGTAGGTGTGCGAGCCGTCCTCCGTCAGCGCGGCAACGTCGCGCGCCGTGCCGGCGAGCCCGGTGACGATCAGGAAATCCTCATGCCGGCCGATGAGCGCCGGAACCGCCTCGCGCCGGTCGAGCACGAACGCGGGCGCGGCCGCGATCCCTTTCGCTTCCATCACCGATCTCCCGATCCTGCCATCGTTTCCCCCATTGAAGCGAGGTTTTTCCAACCCTGGGCTTTCCGGCCGCTTACAATCCGCGCCCGAGATTGATCTGGCTCGGGCTGGTCAAGGCGCCGCCGAGCGCGCCCACGCCACCGCCGATCAGCGCGCCCATGGCCGGGTTGCCCGCCGCCGCAGCACCCACGATGGCGCCCGCGCCGGCGCCGATCGCGCCCCCCGAAAGCGCCCGCTGGCCCGGCGTGTAGCCGCATCCGGAAAGGCCGAGAGCGAGACCCGCGAGCATAACAGCCGTCACCATCTTGCGTTGCATCATCATCATCTTCTCCCCCCAGGGCCATATCTGGCAGGGCCATGTCTGGCCATGTCTGCGTCCCGGGAAGGAAGTCAAGCGAGCGCGCTGTGGCGATAATCCGGCGCCAATGGGGCCGGCGCCAATGGGGCGCGTTTTCCGCCCCGCGATCATCCTCCGCGCCCGCCATCCGCATCGCCATTCGGCTCACCTGGGGCCGGCCTGCGCTCAGAACTGCTTGGCCCCGATCAGCCTCTGCGTCAGCAGCACGGCCACCGCCATGCCGGACTGGAACACCATCGTCAGCGCGGCCTTCACCGTCGGCACAACCTCCTCCGGGCTCTCCGCGCGCAGGCAGATCACGCCCATCGCCTCGAGCACGGGCTGCACCGCCTGGCCCATCGGGAACTGCCACGGATTCCCCTCGCCGAAATCCCCGCGCATGGAGATCAGCGTGAGGAACGGAAACCGCCCGCCCTTGATCAGCGAGAGCATGTTGATGCAGTTGCCCGCCCCGCTGCTCTGCATCAGCAGAACCCCGCGCGCGCCGCCGAGATCGGCACCCGCGAGCAGTGCGACACCTTCCTCCTCGGTCGTCAGCGCCACCGACTGCGCCTCCGGGTCGGCGAGCGAGCGGTCGATCAGCACGCGATGGCCGGCATCCGGCACGTAGGCGAACTGCGTCACGCCATGCGCGCGCAGAAGGTCGTAGAGCTGGTCCTGCCAGCCCGCCGCCGTCACCCTCTCCTCGGCCAGAACTTCCACGCCGTTTTCTCCCGCGCTCCAATTCTTTCGCTCTAACACGCGCCCCCCGCGCTGACGAGAAGCCTCCGGCGCCGACGATCCACCCCGACGATCCACCCCGGCGAGCCGCGCCTGGAGCGTGATGACCGAAGGTGGGGGAACCGGAGGTCTGAATCACGCGACAAAACAAAGAGCGAGAGCAGGATGCGTGAGCGATAGCGAGTGCATCCTGCTCTACGCCCGGTTCTCCGCCGCCTCGCGCTCGATGCGGTCATCGAGCGGCTCGAAGGGGGAAAAACCGCGCCGCTCGGCAACCCAGCCCAGCATCACCTCGGCCAGCGCCGGATTGCGCGCCAGCACCGGCCCATGCACGTAGGTCCCGATCGTGCGGTGCAGGACCACCCCTTCCTGCGCCGATCCCTCCGGCCCGTTGCCGTTGCCCCAGAGCACGCGCCCGAGCGGCTTTCCCCCCTCGGTGAGCGCGCTGTGCCCGCCATGGTTCTCGAAGCCCACCAGCGGCTCGGGAACGAGCGGGGAGGCCACCCCGATCCGCCCCACCAGGCGCGGCTTGCCCCGCCGCGTCACGAGCGGCAGCAGCGCCAGCCCCGCCACATCCTCGCCCTCGAGCGGCAGCGCCTCGCCGTAAAGCTGAAGCCCCCCGCACACGAGCAGCCCCGCCACGCCGTCTTCCATCATCGCCTTGAGCTCGGCCCGCATCGGCCACATCGCCTCCAAGGCGATCCTCTGGCCGCGATCCTCCCCGCCCCCAAGCAGGATCACGTCGGTATCGGAGGGCAGCGCATCGCCCGGGCCGAGCCGGGTGATCTCGGCCGCGATCCCCCGCCAGAGGAGCCGGCGCTGCAAGACCACGCCATTGCCGCTGTCGGCATAGGTGCCGAGCTGATCGGGGTAGAGCAAGGCAATCCGTGCCGTTTTGCCCCGCGCCGCGGCCCGCTTCCGCCTGGGGATCTCCGCATCCGGCGCGCCCACGCCCTCCAGAACCGGCGCGGGGCTTCGGATCAGCCCCAGTGCCGCCGGCAGAGCCGTGTAGGTCGCGATCAGCGCGAGCCGCCCGCCCTCGGGCGTCGCCGCCAGCGCCGCCCGGAACGCCTCCGCCTCGCGCCCGAAAGCCCGCGCCTCGCTCACCTGCGTCTCGTAGCGGAGCCGGCTCAGCATCTCGAGCGCCCGCTCCCCCGTGGTCACGGCCCGCCGCACCGGCCCGAGATTGATGTCCCAGAGCCATGAGACGTCCCGCCCGTCCGCGATCCGGTTGTTGACGAGAAACAGGTGAACATCGGCCGGGTGCTGGGCGAGGTTCCAGCTCACGCTCGCCGGGTTCTTCCCGAGCAGCACCGTCACCGTGCGCCCGGCGATCTCCGCGCTCGTGCCGCGCCCCGGCACCGGCGGCGGCCAGGCCTTCGGCTCCACATCGATCCCGAGCGCCCGCGCCGCCGCGATCCCGGCGAGCGCGCTGTAGGGGTGCAGCGATTGCGGAAGTGCCCGCAATTCCCGCCCGTTGACGACGAAGGCGTCCTTCCGCGCCTCCGCCTTCACGTCCGCCTGCGGTGCCGCGAACCCGCAGGATGGACAGAAAAATTCGCCGAGCTGGGCATAGTACCGCGCGCTGTAGGAGAGCAGCGCCCCGCAGCGCGGGCAGTCCGTCCCGTCCGCCGGCACATCCAGCGCAGGCTGCGAAAGCCTGAAGATTATTCTTTTCTCGCCCTCCAGGCTCGCGGTGAGGGGATCGTCCCCGTTGAGCACGAGCACCGTCTCCGGCATCGCCTTCACCGCCTCGGCCAGCGCCGAGCGCACCTTCGCGACCTCGCCATAGCGGTCGAGCTGGTCGCGGAAGAGCCCCGTCACCACCATCACCTGCGGCGCGACGATCGCGGCAACCCGGGGCACGGTGAGCTCGTCCACCTCCAGCACCAGCGCCTCCTTGGGCCCGTCGATCAGCGCGGTGGCCAGCCCCTGGCGGAGATTGGCGCCCTTCTCGTTGGTCGCGACCCGCCGCCCGGCCTGGCGGAGCAGGGAGGCGATCATGGAGACGGTGGAGGTCTTGCCGTTGGTCCCGGTGACGATGATGCGGCTTGGATAAGCCTTTGCGCGGGCGAGGAATTCCGGGTCGAGCGCGAGCGCGACCCGCCCGGGCAGCGAGGTGCCGCCGGAGCCGAAGGTGACGAGCCCGTGGCGGAGAAGGCGGGCGAGGGGGCGGGCAAAATATTTCGTCATCGTGATGAACACCCCAAAAGGGGCGTTTCTTCGTCCAATCTGTCCAACCTCATTCGATTCTGTAGAGCCGAATCGCGTTGTCGTGGAAGAGCTTGCGCTCCGTTTCCTCGCCCATCCCCGCAACCGCCTTCCTGAACGCGTCGAAGATCGTCCAGAACGGCGCGACCAGGCTGTCCACGGGGTAATTGCTCGCGAACATCGTCCGCTCGGTCCCGAAGATCGCAACCGCCTCCCTCGCCACCTTCGCCTTGTCGAGCCCCGGTGCCAGTCCCGAAATTTTCAGCGCGACATTTTTCTCCCCCGCCACCATCTCGAGCGCCTTCCGCCACGAAGCCAAACCCTCCTCGCTTCCATCCACCGGCAGGAAGGTGTGGTTGATGATGATCAGCGTCTGCGGAAAATCCCGCGCCAGATCCCGCGCCGCCTCCGCGTGCCGGAACGGCGTCTGCAGATCGAACGAGAATCCGTGCCGCGCCAGAGCCGCATACCCCGCGCGCCAGCGCGGATCATCCATCGAGCCCGCCGCGCCCCGCTTCTCCGCCGTGCCGGGCTTGTGCCGGATCCCGCGCACGAACGGAAACTTCGCCTGCGCCGCGAGCACCTCCTCCACGTCCTCGCGATCGAGCCAGGCCTGGCACACCGAGACCGTGGGCAGGCCCGCCTCAGCCCTGAGTCCCGCAAGCCAGCGCTGCTCGCCGACCGGGTCGGCCGGATCCCACTCCGCCTCCACATGCACCGTCGCCGCGATTTCGAAGCGGGTGGTGTCGGTGCGATAATCGGGCGGCAGATAGTTCCGCCGGATCGCCCGGTAATCGCCGTAGCGGAACGGCTTCGGCGGCTCATCCTGCAGCCATGGATAGCGGTTGCGGCCGAGATCCCAGAAATGCTGATGCGCATCGACGATGCGAAACGGGGGGCGAAACGGGGGGCGAAACGGGGGGCGAAGCGGCGGCGGAGCGGGCTCGTCCATGCGTTGCGTTTCCTCCGCCCTTTCTCGCCCTATGCCGCCATGATAGTAGCCCCGAAGCACTGACATTCAAGAACAGGCGTGCATGCACGCCGTGCCGGGGGAAACGGAATGGCAAAGGCGATCGGGCGGCGGAGAGTGATGCGCGCAGGCGCTGCGGTGGGCGCATTGCCGCTGGTGAGCTTGCTTTCCCCGCGCGCAGAGGCCGCGGACTTCGTGCTCCGCTATGCGAACAACCAGCCGCTCACCCATCCCATGAACATCGAGGCGAACGCGATGGCCAAGCGGATCGCCGATGAATCGAAGGGCCGGCTGAAGGTGATGATCTTCCCGAACAACCAGCTTGGCGGCGATACCGAGATGGTCACGGAGATCCGCTCCGGCGCGATCGATCTCTACACCGGCTCGGGGCTTCTCCTCCAAAGCTTCGTTCCGGTCGCCGGAGCCAACGGCATCGGCTACGCGTTCAAGGACTACGACCAGGTATGGGCGGCGATGGACGGCGGCTTCGGCGCCTATATCCGCGCGGCGATCGGCAAGGCCGGGCTGATCGCCTTCGAGAAGATCTGGGACAACGGCTTCCGCCAGGTCACCACCAGCACCCATCCGATCGTGACCCCTCCCGATTACAAGGGGGTGAAAATCCGCGTGCCGGTGATGCCGCTCGAAACCTCTCTCTTCGAGCATTTCGGCGCCGCGCCGACCGGGATCGACATCAAGGAGGCCTACACCGCGCTCGAGACGCACCTGGCCGATGCGCAGGAAAACCCGCTCGCTCTGATCGAGAACTGGAAATTCTACGAGGTGCAGAAATACTGCTCGCTCACGAACCATATGTGGGACGGGTTCTGGATGCTCGCGAACGCGCGCAATTTCTCGCGCCTGCCGCCGGACCTGCAGGAGATCGCGACCCGCAACATCAACGAGGCCGCTCTCGCCGAGCGCGCCGATGTGCGCAGGCTCAACGAGAGCCTGCAGGGCAAGCTCCAGTCCCAGGGCCTCCGGTTCAACGCGCCGGACCCGGAACCCTTCCGCGACGTGCTGCGCCGGACGGGATTCTACGCGATGTGGCGCGAGCGATTCGGCGACACCGTCTGGGCCCTGCTCGAGAAGGCGTCCGGCAAGCTCTCCTGAACGGATGGCCCCGACCCGGGACGGGCAACCGTCCGCCTGGCGGAGATCAGGTGCCCGGATAGAGGCGGCGGTCGGCGCGCTCACCGAAGGCGCGGCAGCCCTGCTCGTGCTCGTCGAGATCGTCGTGCTCTTCGCCGGCGTCG
>JASHRV010000141.1 GCA_030037175.1 Acetobacteraceae bacterium | reverse complement strand
GAGGAGTCCATGAGGCGCCATTATGAGGGATTCCGAGAGAAAAAGCAAGGAGTTGTGGAGATTCGCTAAGAGCCGGTGGGGAGATTGAGCAATTCGCCCTTGACGTAATCATTGTGGGCGCCGGCCGCCGGGCCCGGCCAGGAGATGACGGAGGAGGGCGGATCGCCGTCGAAGCGGATCGCGGGGCCGGGATGGAGCGTGTGCCCGATCAGGGGATCATCGACCTTCTGGATCGCGCCGCGGGCGAGGAGATGCGGGTCCGCGGCGCAATCGGCGATGTCGTAAAGGCGCGAGGCCGGGACCTCGGCTTCCTCGAGCAGCGCCTCCGCCTCCGCGGCCGTGTGCGCACGGGTCCATTCGCCGATCAGGCGATCGAGCTCGGCGGCATGGGCGACGCGGGCGGGATTGTCGATGAAGCGCGGATCGGCGGCGAGCGCGGGCTGGCCGAGCACGGCGGAGAGGCGCTGGAAGATGGGATCGGAGTTGCCGGCGATGCAGAGCCAGCGGCCATCCTGCGTGGGATAGGTGTTGGAGGGGGCGGCGGTGCGGATGGCGGCGCCCGAGGGCTGGCGGATGCGCCCGTCGAGCGCGTATTCGGGGAGCATCCCCTCCATCAGGCTCAGCACGCTCTCGACCAGGTTGACGTCGATGACGCGCCCTGTCGGGCGGGGATGGGCCGCGCGGCCGCTATCCCTTTGCCAGAGGGCGGCGAGCAGGCCGATGACGGCATAGAGGCCGGCGAGATCGTCCGAGATCGAGATGCCGCAGCGGGGCGGGGGAAGATCGGTGGTGCCGGGCGGATAGCCGGTGAGGTGGCGGAGCCCGCCGAGCGCCTCCCCGATCGCGCCGAAGGAGGGGCGGTCGCGATAGGGGCCGTCCTGGCCGTAGCCCGAGACCCGCGCGATGACGAGGCCGGGATTCTCCCTGTGCAGCACGTCCGGGCCGAGGCCGAGGCGCTCGATCCCGCCGGGGCGGAGATTCTCCACCAGCACGTCCGCCCGCGCGGCGAGGCGGAGTGCCAGGTCCCGCTCGCGCTTGAGGTCGAGCGTGACGGAAAGCTTGTTGCGGCCATGGACGCTGAACCAGACCGAATGGCCGTTGGCCGAGGCGCCCCAGCTGCGGATGGGATCGCCGCCCGGCGGCTCGATCTTGACCACCTCCGCGCCGAGATCGGCGAGGATGCGGGTGGCGAAGGGCCCCGCGATGTAATGGCCGATCTCCAGCACCTTCAGCCCGACGAGCGGGCCGGTGCGGGGCCCCGGTTTTGAAGACAACGGACGGGTTGGTAGCGAGGAATCCATGAGCCGGTAAGCCTTCCGCAATCGATGGCACCTAACCTTACACAGTTAGCCTCGCATGGGGGCCGGCGTTTGTCGGCCCCGTGTTTCCTCCTCTCCGTTCACGCGCCGTCGCCATGGCGCGCACCTGCCGGGGCGGCATCCGCGTGGTGCCGCCCCTTTTTTGGCCGCCCTTTTTTTGGCTCGCGACCGGCCCGGGCGGAGGCTTTCCCGGCGGCCGGGAAAGCGGTTATGAAGGCGAACCGAAGCCGATACGAACAACGACAGAACCGGCAAAACAAGGGAACGTCCGAAAAATGGAAAAGAACGAGGAACTGATCGATCGCCGCCGCCGCACCCTGCTTGCCGGCGCCGGCGCCGCGGGGGCACTCGGCGCGATGCTGGTGGGGCTCGGGATCGACCCGGCGCTCGCCCAGGAGATGGCGGCGGCGGGACGCTCGACGAAGCCGCTCAAGGCCGCCTTCTCGAACGCGGGGCTTCAGGCGACCTGGTGCGCCCAGGGGAAAGAGGCGGCGGAGTACTGGGGAAAACTCTTCAACGTCGATGTGACCTGGTTCGACGGCGAGCTGGACGCGGTGAAGCAGCGCGCCGCGATCGACGACATGGCCTCCCAGAAATGGGATTTCGTCGCCATCCAGGCCTTCGGCGAAGGCACGCTCACCGCGCCGGTCAACAAGATGATCGATGCCGGCATCCCGGTGATGGACATGGACACGCTGATCGCGCCGCTCGACAAGATCAATGTCCATACCTTCATCGCGCCCGACAATGTCTTCATGGGCGCGGCCGTGACCCAGGCGCTGATCAACGCGATCGGCGGCGAGGGGAACATCATCATGACCCAGGGCGCGCTCGGCCATACCGGCGCGCAGGGGCGGGCGAAGGGATTCTTCTCGGTCGTCAAGAACTACCCGAAGATCAAGGTGCTCGACACCTCGCCCGCGGACTGGGACGTGGCCAAGGTCGCGCGGCTGTGGGAGGACCTGCTGACCCGGTTCCCGAAGATCGACGCCGCCTATTTCCATAACGACGACATGGCGCTCGCCGCCTACAAGGTGATGGCGCAGCGCCACCGCACGGAGATCAAGATCGGCGGGTGCGACGCGATGCCCCCGGCGCTCGAGGCGGTGCTGGCGGGCAAGATGACGGCGACGGTGCGCAACCCCTCCTGCCGCACCCACGGCTATTCGCTGATCGCCGGGGTCGCGGCGGTGGTGAGCGGGGAGAAGACGGGGCCGGACGGAATCCCGAAAAACATCGTCGTCGACGGGCCGGTGGTGACGGATGCGAACGCGCCCGGAATGCTCTGGATGGAGAAGCATTTCCTGATCTGAGAGACCGTCTGCGAATGCTACTGTGGCGGTCGTCCGGCGTGTCTTTCTGCGCTTCCGGTGCTCACGGCCCCTTAAGGCCGCTCCGCTCCGGTTCTCGAAAGCCGCGCCGGCCGGCGCCTTCGGCGCCTCCGACTCGCCGGAAGCCGCATTCCCAAACGGTCTCTGACGAGGAAGCGGAGACACCGATGCCGGAAACCCT
>JASHRV010000140.1 GCA_030037175.1 Acetobacteraceae bacterium | reverse complement strand
GGTCCTGCAATCGGACGTTCCGGGCCGGACCTTCCTGCTCAAGGCCCCCCTGCTCGGCTCGCTCACCCTGGGCTCGCCGATCTTCTTCCGCGACCTCAATGTCGGTGTGGTGCTGGGCTGGGACATCGGGCAGCTCGCCCGCAGCGTCACCGTTCACGCCTTCGTCCGCGCGCCATTCGACCAATATGTCCATCAGGGTTCGCGCTTCTGGAACGCCTCCGGCGCCTCGGTCTCGCTCGGAGCGAACGGGATTCAGCTCAATGTCGAATCGCTCCGCGCCGTGCTCTTCGGCGGAATCGCCTTTGGCACGCCGGATGCCGCGCTCAAGACGCCTCTCGCGACGGAGAACGAGAGATTTCCCCTCTACGCGGACAGGGAGGAAGCGGTCTCGGCCTCGTACCGGCGCCAGATCCGGCTCATGGCCTATTTCCCTGGCTCGGTCGGTGGGCTCGCGATCGGCGCGCCGGTGACGCTGCTCGGCATTCCCGTGGGCCAGGTCACCGCGATCGACCTTCGCTACAATGCCGAGCGTGACCGGATCGAAGTTCCGGTGCGCTTCACCGTGCAGCCCGAACGGATCACCGACGTTGGGCTCGCGAGCGGGCGCGGGGCGCTCGCCAATGCGCAGATCCTGGTCGCGCACGGCATGCGGGCGGAGCTCGCGACAGCCAACCTGCTGACGGGGCAACAGGAGATCGCGCTCACGATCGTCCCAAACGCGCCGCCGGCGAGCGTGCGCGTGGAGGACGGCACGATCGTGGTCCCGGCGGCACCCGGCCAATTCGCGGGCATCGCCGACGCGGCAAGCCAGCTCCTCGCCAAGCTCAACCAGATGCCGTTCGCCGAGATCGGCGACAATCTCGATTCCACCCTTGCCGGGCTCAACCGGCTCGCCAACAACGGAGAGCTCAGCGACGCGCTGACCTCGCTCAAGGCAACGATGGCCTCGGCGCAGGACGCGATCGAAAAGCTCGATCACGGGGCCGCGCCGGCGCTCGCTGAGCTCCCGGAAATCACCCGCGAGCTCCAGGCGCTGCTCGGGCGCACCAACAGGCTGGTGCAGTCCGCGGACCTCGGCTACGGCGCGAATTCGAAATTTTACCGCGACCTCGACCGGGTTTTGGTGCAAATGAATGAAACGATGCAATCGCTCAGCGCGCTCTCCGACCTTCTCCAGCAGCAGCCCTCGGCGCTGATCCGCGGCCGCACCGGCGCCGAGCCCTCGCAATGAGCGCATCCGCCCACGTGAAGCACTTTGGGAGCGCCGGATGGAAACGCCGGTCGCTCGTCCTCGCGCTGGCCGGGCTGGCTTCCGGCTGCGCCACCGCGCCGCCCACGCTCTACACGCTCGCTCCCCTTCCCGGCCCTGCCCTCGGAGCGCCACGGCGGATCATCCTTGTGCGTGAGGTGAGCCTCGCCCGCTATCTCCAGAGATCGGGAATCGTGCGCTCCTCGTCCGACTACCGGCTCGACGTCTCGGCCAATGACTGGTGGGGCGAGCCGCTCGGCGCGATGATCGGGCGGGTGCTCGTCGCCGACCTCTCCTCCCGGCTGCCGGCGAGCACCGTGCTCACCGAGAGCGTCGCGATCACCGTCGATCCCGACATCTCGGTCGAGGTCTCGGTCCAGCGCTTCGATGAGGACGCCTCGGGCGCGGTGGCGCTCGATACGGCCTTCGTCCTTGCCGGGCGGCGAAGCACGAGCGCCCCGCGCAGCTTCTCCATCACGGTGCCGGCCGGCGGCCCGCCGGCGCCCGGCGCGGCGCCCTCCGTCGGTTTCCAGGTGGCGGCGATGAGCACGGCGCTGGCGCGGCTCGCTGACGCGATCGCCGCCGCGATCGCCGCATTCCCGGGGCGTGGAGGCGATTAGAGCAGATCGCACCTGACTGGAACGCGCAGCGATCCAGGGGCGCGTGAATCCGCTCGGCAAAATGAGGCTTGAGCCTGTTCAGCTCGCTTGAACACGTTCCAGCCGGGGCGCTCAGCAGCACGCCTCGCCGCGCAAGGCCTCCCTGCCCTCCTTGACGAGCAGCCAGACGATCGCCAGCGAGGTCACGGAATCGACCCACCAGGCGCCAGTGAGCGCCTCGACGGAAAGCCCGGCCACGACCACGAGCGAGAGCCAGCCGCAAGTGACGCTCTCGATCGCGTCCGCGCGCATCGCCCGGCTGCCGAGCGCATCGGCAAGCACGAGCTTGCGCCGCGCGAGAGCGGCCATCACCGGCATGGCGAGCAAGGCCACGACGAAGCCGGGCCAGGAGAAGGATTGCCCGGTACGCGTGGCAAGCTTCCAGCTGGCGGCGGCCACCACCCAGATGGCGAGCGCCAGCAGCAGCGCGCCCGCGATGCGGCTCGCCCGGCGCTCCGCACGCTCGGCGAAGGCATGGCTGCTTCGGAGCTCGACCGAGAGACGCCAGATGAGCACGCCGGCGGAGGCGATCTCGATCAAGCTGTCGAGGCCGAAGGCAAGGAGGGACACGCTGCCGGCGCGGATGCCGCTCACGATCGCCACGCCGGCCTCGATCAGCATCCAGGCGACGGTCGCGTATTCCAGGGCGAAGGCGCGGCGGAGGAGGGAGGCGCGTTCCGCCTCGGCACATGGATCTGCGGTGCGCGGGGTGCCGGCGCAGCGGTCATCGCTGGAGCACGTTGCCGGCTGAGCGGCGGTGAGCGTCGGTTCATCCATCGTCCGGCCTCGACAGGCGTGCATTCCGCCCAAGATGGACCTACCGGCCGGTGGAGGGTCAAGCCGCAGATCGGGCGGGGACCGGCCGGTCAGCCCGCGTGCTTTGTGCCCGCGGCCCGACCATGAACCCTCTTGTCACGGATGTAGATCAGGCTACATTTAGCACCAGAAGCTAGGTCGAAGTGCCGGAGCGCGGGGATGAGCGGACACAGCACCACATTCAGCGATCACACCACCGCGGCGATCCGCGAGGTGCTGGACGGAAGGCGGCGCGGCGCGCGCTCGGCGCTGCTGTTCGCGGGCCCGGCGGTCATCGCCTCGATCGCCTACATGGACCCCGGCAACTTCGCGACCAACATCCAGGCCGGCGCCGGGTTCGGCTACACGCTGCTCTGGGTTGTCGTGCTGGCAAATCTCATCGCCATGCTCTTCCAGGGGCTCTCGGCCAAGCTCGGCATCGTCACCGGGCGCAACCTTGCCGAACTCTGCCGCGAGCAGTTCCCGCCCTCGGTCGTGATCGGGATGTGGATCGTGAGCGAGATCGCCGCCATGGCGACCGATCTCGCCGAGTTCCTCGGCGGCGCGATCGGGCTCGCACTCCTCTTCCACCTGCCGCTGCTCGGCGGAATGATCGTCACCGCCGCCGTCACCTACGGGATTCTGCTCTTCGATGGGCGCGGCTTCCGGCCGATGGAGATGATCATCGGCGGCCTCGTGACGGTGATCGCGCTCTGCTACCTGATCGAGATGTTCATCGCCCCAGTCGCCTGGGGCTCGGCTGCTCTCTCTTCCGTGCTGCCGCGCCTGCCGAATGCCGAGGCGCTCACGATCGCGGTCGGCATCATCGGGGCAACCGTGATGCCGCATGCCATCTATCTCCATTCCGGGCTGACGCAGAACCGGGCGCCGGCGCGCAACGAGAACGAGCGGCGCAAGCTGCTGCGCTTCTCCAACCGCGAGGTCGTCATCGCCCTCGCCCTTGCCGGGCTCGTCAACATGGCGATGGTGATGATGGCCTCCGCCGCCTTCCATGCCGGGCACAGCGATGTCGCGGAGATCGAGACCGCCTATCACACGCTGACGCCGCTGCTCGGCGCTGCCGCTGCAGGAGTTTTCCTCGTTTCGCTGATGGCGTCGGGCATTTCGAGCTCGGCCGTGGGCACGATGGCCGGGCAGATGATCATGCAGGGCTTCGTCGGCTTCCGCATCCCCGTCTGGGTGCGGCGGCTGGTGACGATGGTTCCGGCGTTCGCGGTCATCGGCGTCGGCGCCAACCCGACCATGGCGCTCGTCATCAGCCAGGTCGTGCTCTCCTTCGCGCTGCCGATCCCGATGATCGCGCTCGTGCTCTTCACCCGCCGGCGGGACATCATGGGCGCGTTCGCAAATACTCGGCTGACGGATGTCGCGGCGATCGCCGGCGCGGCCGTCATCCTGGCCCTCAACACTGTGCTTCTGCTGCAGATGTTCGGGGTCGGAATCCCAGGGCTGCCCGCGGCCTAGCGCAGAGTCACGCCGGCGGCGTTGCCAGCTTCGGCGCGCCGAGCGCCGCCAGCGCAGTGCGAAGCGCGCGCACCTCGCGGCGCAGAAGCTCGGTCTCCACCCGGTCGTAGCCAATGGCAACGCGCGCAGCGAAGGCGCGCAGAAGCTCGCGCTCATCTTCGTTGATGTCGGTGCCCGTGAGGTGCGGGCCGAACAGAGCGACGGCAATTCCCTCAACTGCGCCGCCACAAATCGGCACCGCGAGGCACGGCGCCAGATCGTCTCCCGGCAGCCCCGGGCGCTGCCATCGCCCGCGCGGCAGCGGCACGGGCGCGCCCTGGGCGAAACTCGCGAACACTTGGCCGTCCCGCTCGCGCTCGAGCGCCACGAGCCCGTCCGGTCCCCAGCCAATGGCCGGCTCGGCGCGGCGCAACGTTCCGTCCATCCAGCGGAAAACGGCCGCCGAGGAAAGACTCAGGGCGTCGACCGGAACTTCGGCCAGCAACCGGTCGATCGCGGCAAAATCCTCCGCCTCCAGCGCCGCCTGCCCGGCATGCTGCAGCTGATGCTGCGCGCGGTGATAGCGCCGGTTGAAGGCACGCTCCATGAGATCGACTGCGGTCTCATGCAGCCGGGTCAGCGCGAGCAGCGCGATCGGCCCGACGAAGGCCGGCCAGATCCATCCGGCCAGGTGCAGGCTCCCCTCATAGGCCGTGGCGACCTTTTCGTGCAGATAGAGGATCGGGACGCCGACGACGAAGGTCAGCGCGGTGAGGACCGCGCCGCGGCGAAGCGGGATCGCGACACTGACGACGCGCCGCCTTCGCACCGCCGTGCCGACGAAGTAGGCAATCACGCCGTGGAGGAGATAGAGCAGCCCGATGACGGCCTGCGAGGGCACACTGCCCCAGAGATCGTAGAACACGCTTGAGGATTGACAGAGCTCCGCGAAGATGAAGCCCGGCAGCCCGATGGCGCAGCCGGCGATCGCCCAGCGCATGCGCTGCTCGTCCTGCGGGGGCAGATGGCGCATGCGGAGCACGAGCACGAGGATCACGGCCGCGTCGATCAGATAGCCGCAGAGGAACACCGGAGCGATGATCCTCTCGGTCGGAAAGCCGAAAAAATTGCCGGCGCCAAGCAGGGTCGCGGCCGCGACAATGCCGCCAAGCCACGGCAGCCCCGGCTCGAGGCGTGACCAGGGCGGGTCCGCCTCTCCGGTCGGAAAGCGAAGCGCGAAGGCGAGCAGGCCCGCATAGCCCGCCCCCTGCGCCAGCGCCTCGACGAATTGTTCCGCAAGCACGGCCGGGGGCCAAGGCCCGATGAGGGCATAGAAGGTGTAAGTCTGACCGGGGTTGAACCACATCGCATAGAGGAAGAATCCCCAGGTCATCCAGCTCGGCCGAGTCCAGACCAGATGGACGGCAACGGCGATGAAAAGCGCGCCGACTATCGTATCGGCCAGCAACACCAGACGGGCGGACCAGCCGAGGGGAGCAAGCGCGGCGGCGAGCCGGACAATGCGGGGCGCGCCGCCATGGGCGGGCAGAACCGCGAGCGTGATCCGCCCGCCCGGACGCGCATATTGCAGCCCGCCGAAGCCGCCGAGCACTCCGACGATGTCTGCGCAGGCCTCGCTCGTCGGGTCGGTGCAGCGCATGCGCGCGAGGTCGAGCCGGTCGCCGGGAACAAGGCCCGCTCGCGCCGCCGGCGATTGGCTTGCCGTCGGGAAAGGCGCGACGACGTCGAAAATCACCCCGTTATTGTCGGCGGAGAAGCCGTAGGAGGCGAGCGACCCCACCACGCGGGTAAGTTCGGGCAGGATGATCGCAAGCCCCCAGGCTGCCAGCACAACGAGCAGCACACGGCCCCGAAGGTGGCCCGGCTGACGCCGCAGCAATGATTGCCGCCCCGGAATGGGACCATTCTCCTCCAGAAACGGGGCCCAAAGATTAAACGATTCGGTGCCGGAATCGAACACCTTCGCAGTAGCCCCAGTCAGGGGCGAAGCCCCTGGCCGGGGCGGCCTATTTCACCCGCCCGTCAGCGCCTCAGGCGATTCCGGCAGCGTCTGCCCGCCATCCACGATCAGCGTCTGGCCGGTGATGTAACCGGCCTCGTCGCTGGCAAGAAAAAGCGCAGCGTTGGCCACGTCCGCGACGCTGCCGAGCCGGCCGAGCGGCACTGCGCGTGCCATGCGCGTGAGATAATCGGCACCGAGCGCGTCCAACCCCTCGGTCACGATATTGCCCGGCAGCACGGCGTTGATGGTGATGCCATGCGGCGCGAGCTCGATCGCCGCGGTGCGCATGAAGCCGAGCTGAGCGGCCTTGCTTGCACCGTAATGCGCCCAGCCCGGATAGCCGGTGACGGGGCCGGTGATCGAGGATGTGATCACGATCCGCCCTCTCCTGTCGTTCTGCATCGCCGGCAGCACCGCACGCACGGCAAGGAACGTGCCCTTGAGATTGGTCGCCATCACTTGGTCGAACTCGGCCTCTCTCATCATCACGAGCGGCGCGGAGGGGAAAATGCCAGCATTCGCGATGAGAATGTCGATCCCGCCATGGCGCGATACCGCCGCTTCCGCCATCCGCGCCATGGCCGTCTCGTCGGCAACGTCGGCGGCATAGGACGTCGCCTCCCCGCCCGCTTCGCGCATCGCCGCAGCCGCCTCTTCCGCCGCCGCCCCGTCGCGCGCAACCACCAGCACGCGCCCGCCATGGCGGGCGAAGAGGGCGGCAATGCCGCGACCGATGCCACGGCTCGCCCCGGTCACGATCACCGAGCGGCCGGCGATCGGCGTCAGCACGGGGAAAGCGCGGCCCGCTGCTCAGTCGGCGACACGGCCGCCAAAGGCCAGGCCCGGCGCCTCCTCGCCCGTCGTTTCCGGCTCGCCCGGCAAGCCCTCATAGATCAGCCTCCCGATCTCGGAGAATTTTGCCGGATCGCGCTGCTTGATGGCGAGTGCCCCAAGCACGCCGAACACCACCACCGCAAGATCGATCCACGGAATCCAGCTCGCAAAGGCGAATCCTCCACCCACGAAGGCGAGATTGTCGATGCAGAGATAGATCACGTACGCCTGCGCGATGAAGGCGAGCGCAGGCGCGATCAGCGTCCGCCACCAGTGATGATCGTCCGCGTGTTCGCGCTGGAAATAGCGGATGATCGCGATCGAAACGATTGCCTGCGCGGCCAGGATCAGGATCGTGCCGAGCAGCGCCATCAGCCCGTAGAGCTCGCCATAGGCCTGCGTGTTCGGATCATTGGCGCCGGCAAAGATCGCGAAGAGGATGATGATCACCGCCGAAACGACAGACTGCGCGAGCGAGGCGGTCGAGGGTGTCTTGTAGACCGGGTGGGTACGGCCGAAGGAGGCGGGCAGCAGCCGTTCGCGCCCGAGCGAATAGAAATAGCGCGCGGCGGTGTTGTGGAAAGCCATGCCGCAGGCGAAGGAGCCGGTCAGGATCAGGTAGCTCATCACGGCGGCGAGCCAAGGCCCGATCAGGAGCGAGGCGGTGCCGAAGAAAAAGGCCGCGGAATTATTCTGCGCCGCATCGATCGCCTTGCCGATCGTCGGAAAGCCCGATTGCGCGGCCCAACAGGTGAGCGTGTAGAGCACGCCGAGCGCCACCACCGAGATATAGAGCGAAAGCGGAACGATACGCTTGGGATCGCGCGATTCCTCGGCATAATTGGGCGCCATTTCAAAGCCAACCCACGACCAAAAGGCGAAGAAAAGCCCGATTCCCGCAAGCCCCTCGGTGAGCTTTCCGACCTTCGGGAAGCCCTGGAACGCACGCGTGGGGTCGAGCGCGTTGAGGTCGACGACCGCGCCGTTGCCGGCATGGGTAAAGACGCCGAGATCGAAAACGATGAGGCAGACTACCTCGGCGACGAGCGCCACGCCGAGCACCTTTGCGGAAATCTTCACATCGAAATGCGCAAGGACTGCAATGCCCGCCACCATCGCCAGTGCCAGCACCGGCCAGGGCACGTTGACGCCGAAAAGCTGGCTGATCTTGAGATTGAGGAAATAGGCGAAGCCGCCGGTGAGCGAGGGCTCGAACACAGAATAGGCGAGTACGGCGGCGAAGCCCATCGCCATGCCGAGTTCCTGGCCGATGCCGTGGCTGATGAAGGAATAGAACCCGCCGGCGGCGGTCACCTTGCGCGCCATCGCCGCATAGCCAACGGAAAAGACCGTCAGGATCACGGTGGCAACAAGGAAAGCAGCCGGCGCGCCGAGCCCGTTGCCGTTGCCGACGACGATCGGCACATTGAGCAGCATCGCGGTGATCGGCGCCGAGCCTGTCAGCGTGAGAAACAGAACGCCGATCAGACCGACCGCCTTCGGTTGGAGAAGATGAACGCCGGGGCGGCGCGCGACGTCGAGCATGGCGCCGTCGGCGCCGGCTTGTTCGTTCATCGTCAGGTCTCCCTGGTTTTTTTCAGGCTTGCCAACTCAGGAAACGCAGCAGCTGTGCATGGGAACGGGCGGCGGCACATCCATTGCCGGGTTGGCATCGAAGAAGCCGGCCGGCCGCAGCATGAAGCCGGCATATGCAACCGGCATCACCGGCCAGTCCTCGGGGCGGGGAACATGGTGCACGCCGAGCGTGTACCAAAGCACAAGATCGGTCGCCTCGAGCGGGCGATCCTGTTTCACCCAAGCGGCCACGCCGTCCGGCTTTGCATTCTGATTGATGTAGTCCCCGGCTGCATATTTCTCGCGCGGATCGTACCGCGTCACCCACAGCGAATGGCGGATGAAGCCGGCGCGCGCAAGCAGGCTCGATCCCTCGTGTGCAAAGGGGCGGACCGTATCCGCGCCGGGCATCAGCTTGTAGCCCGGCGGCCGGCCGACCGCGTTGCGCCGTCCAGGTGCTGCGACGAACCAGGTCCGCCCGCGCGCTGGGTCCGCATCGCGCGCGCCCTCGCTCTCGGAGCGGATCGGCGTCGTGCGGTGGCGATAGGAGCTGCCATAGGGGTTGCCCGGCCCTTCCGGATCGCGCTCCGTATCCACCTCGAAGACGGTGTTGCCCTCGCCATCGATCTCGGGATCGATCCGAAACGAGAAGAAATGCTGATGGATCGGTGCATAGAGCTGCGGTGCTACCAGCACCCCGTGCGTCGGCTCGACGCCCGGTGGCAGCGCGCCCACCGAAAGGCAGCCGGTGAGCTTCACCTCAACCGCAATGTCGCCGTTCTGGTAGAAATACCAGAAGAAGCCGTAGTCGTAATTGCCCACGGTGGCGAAGAAGGAAACGACGAGCCGGCGCGAGCGCCGCACCTCAGTATGATTGGTGCGCCAGTCGGTGTGCTTCCAAAGCACGCCATAATCTTCCTCGTGCATGCAGATGGCATTCTTGAGCGTCTCGACCTCGCCTGCCATCGTCAGCACATCGGCATCGAAATAATGGATCGCGCCCAGGCAATCGCAGCCGAGCGTCAGCGCATTCGCCATCCGTCCGATGCCGTACTCTCCGACATCGAAAACGTTCTTCTTGTTGTGCGTCGGCGTGGGATCGCCGTATGGTACCTGCATCTCGGAAAGCGAGGCGCGGCGCAGAACCTTGCGCCAAGCGCCACGGTCGTAGTAGGCGATATCGCGCAGCACCAGCCCTTCGCGGGAGGTAAAGCCGACCCGGAAGCGCCAGCGCTGCCACTCCACGAGCCTGCTGCTGACGCGAAAGCTCGGCCCCTCGGCCTGGATGATCTCGAGCGGCCTCAGATCGGCGCGCATCGGCCCGACCGAATTCGCCGTGTAATTGCCGGTCGGCGGCGGCAGCGGATAGGCAACATCGTCCACCACCTCCAGCACGCGCATGGTGATGAGATCGACCCAGGCAATCACGCCCTCGACCGGCCTCCCATAGCCCACATCGTCGTCGCTGCCGCGAATCCAGGTGAGCGCCTGAGCGAGCCGCGCCTCGGGAAATTTCTCATCGCCATACGCACCGGCCGACCACGGATCGACGATCGCCTTGTCGAACTCCGTGATCCCGCGCCGGGCCAGTGCCGCGCGCCATTGCGGATCGCGCTTCACCACCTCCTCGCAGAGCACGAATTCCTCGAGCGCGATGCCGGGCTGAACCGTCTTGGGCAGCCGCTCGATCGAGAGCACGCGTCCGGCGCCAAGATCGACGCGCGCCTCGAACCCCGCGCGCGCTTCGAGGTCGAGAACCACCACCAGCGCCTGCCTGGCAGCCACCACCTCCGCCCCGCGCTCCGGCTCAGTCAGGTTGGCGGATATGAAGCGCAAGGTCGCCGAGAGTTCCGGGCTCGCGCGCACGAGCGAGGCGGAGAGCGCGAGCTCCGCCGGGCCGAGCGGATCGGAGGGGTCCGCCGCACCTCCCGCGAACTGCGGCGCCTGGGATTCGATCGGATGATCCGGCATGTCCATCTCCCCGCTTTGTTGGATTCATTACAGTTTTGCAGCGCGCAAAGTCGATCAGAATCATGATTTGATCATGATTTGCTCACGCTTTGCACCTTCGTGCACCAATTGACGCGAACCTGTGCAACCGCCGCCGCTCCGTCGCCCACCCCCGCCCCCTGCACAAGAGCCTGCTTCCGAACGATATTTTTCCGTTCAAGCGGAGACCCCTGCAATGACGGCATCGGATGAGACGCGCGCTATCGTCGTTGACAGCAAGGCCCCGAGCAGGCTCGCCATCCGCACGACCCCGCTCGCCTTGCCCGGACCGGGCGAGCTCACCGTGCGGGTGAAGGCAATCTCGCTCAATCGCGGCGAGGTCCGGCGCGCAATCACCATGGCCCCCGATGGCTGGCGGCCGGGATGGGATTTCGCCGGGATCGTCGAGGAGGCATCACCCCAAAGCGAGGGTCCGAAGCTGGGCGCGCGCGTCGTCGGAATTCTGCCGGAAGGTGCCTGGGCCGAGCGCGTCTGCGTCCCCGCCCAATCCCTCGCCGTCCTGCCGGACGTTGTCTCGGACACCGAGGCCGCCACGCTGCCCGTGGCCGGCCTCACCGCGCTCCACGCGCTCCGCCAGGGCGGGCTTCTGCTCGGCAAGCCGGTGCTGATCGACGGCGCGAGCGGCGGCGTCGGGCATCTCGCCGTGCAGCTCGCTAAGAAAGCGGGCGCGATCGTCTATGGCCATATTCGCCGCGAGGAATTGCGCCCAACGGTCGCAGACTCCTGCACCGGCGGTGTCATCGTCGGCCCGACGATTGAGGCCGCGCGCCCATCCGGCCCCTATCATCTCATCCTCGATTCGGTCGGCGGTGCCACGCTCGGCGCGGCGCTAACCATGCTCCGCGCCGGCGGCACCTGCGTCACCTTCGGTGTTTCCGAAGGCCCTACCTCGACGTTCGAGAGCGGAAACTTCTTCCGCCAGGGCGGGGCGCGCCTCTATGGCCTCTTCCTCTTCGATGAGCTGAGGCGCGGCGAGCCGGCATCGGATGGCCTCGCCCTACTCTCGCAGCTCGTCGCGCAAGCTGCGCTGAAGCCCCTGGTCGAGGTCGAAGCGCCCTGGACGGAGATCGGCAGCATGGCGCAGAAGCTCATGGAGAGAAAATTCTCCGGCAAGGCGGTTCTGCACGTCGCCTGATCCCACGCGTCCATGGTGCTTATGAGAAAACGGGGAAAAGAATGGAGACATTGCTGGCCGCCGCGGCCCGCCTCGGCGAGCGCCTGCGCGCACGGAATGAAACCGTCGCGGTCTCGGAATCATCCGCGGGTGGGCTGATCTCCGCTGCCCTGCTTGCCCAGCCCGGCGCCTCCGCCTTCTTCCTCGGCGGCGCCGTCGTCTATACGCGCCAGGCGCGGGAGGGGCTGCTCGGAATCACTCCTTCCGACATGGAAGGAATTCGTTCCGCGAGTGAGCCGTACGCGCTTCTCCTCGCCCACCGCGTCCGCGCGCGCCTCGGCGCAAGCTGGGGGCTCGCGGAAACCGGCGCCGCCGGCCCCTCCGGCAACCGTTACGGCGATGCTCCGGGTCATGCCTGCTTTGCGATCTCCGGCCCGTGCGAGATCACCCGTATGATCGAGACCGGCACCGCCGACCGGGCAGCGAACATGCGAATCTTTGCCGCAACCGCGCTCGCCCTGCTCGATGAATTGATGAGTTGATCCAGAGGGTGTTCTTTCTTGAAAGAAAGAACCGCAGAACTTTTATTCCTTTGCCCGGAGTCCCCCGCCCGAGCTCAGGCCGCCAGGCTGCTCTCCACTGCCTCATCATGTCGGGCGGTGCCGTTGACGAGGACAGGCGCACCTGCCACGCGCGCGCCCTCGCGCCCCTGAAGCAGCGCATCATAGAGCTTGAGATAGCCTCGCGCCATCCGCGCAGCGGTAAAGCGGCGCTCGAAAGCCGCGCGCACGCCGGCCCGCGGCAAATCCGCGATCTGTCCCACCGCCCGAACCGCCTCCTCCATGCTCTCGACGATGAAGCCGGACGCCCCATCCTCCAGAACCTCCGCGACGGAGCCGGCGCGGAAGGCGATGCAGGGCGTGCCGCATGCCATCGCCTCGATCATCACCAGCCCGAACGGCTCAGGCCAGTCGATTGGAAAAAGCAGTGCCAGCGCATCGCCAAGGAATTGCTGCTTTTCGGTCTCGTTGATCTCGCCTAGGAACTCGGTCCGCGGCGAGCGCGCGACCATCGGCTTGATCACCTCTTTCCAATAGGCCTCGTCTGCCTTGTCCACCTTGGCCGCGATCTTGAGCGGCAGCCCGGTCCGCTCCGCGATCTCGATCGCCCGGTCCGGCCGCTTCTCCGGGGAGATTCGCCCGAGAAAGGCGAGATACCCGCCTAAGCCCTCGGGGCGGAACTGCAGCAGATCCGCCGGCAGGCCGTGCGGCACGGTGCCAAGCCAGTTCACCGGCGGCATCGGCAGGCGCTGCGCGTCCGAGATCGAAACCAAAGGACTGTCGTGAAAAAGCGAATAGAACGGCATCAAGTCGGGCAGGTCGAGCCGCCCGTGCAGCGTCGTGAGCGCACGCCCGGCAAAGAGATCGAGCAGCGGGAACTGGATCAGGTCGATGTGGAAGTGAATGACATCGAACTCATCCGCCCGCCGTCGCAGCTGCTCGAGCTGAATCGCCTGCCAGGGCAAGGGGTCCCGGATCTGCGGATTGAGCCGCAGCGCCTCGGTGGAACAGGCGACCAACCGCGCGGAGGTGAGTGAATCCCCGCTGGCAAACAGGGTGACCTCGTGGCCGTCGGCAACGAGCGCCTCGGTGAGGTAGGAGACGACCCGCTCCGTGCCGCCATAGAGGCGGGGCGGAACGCTCTCAAAAAGAGGAGCGATCTGAGCAATTTTCATTCTGACAATGTGGCGATCATTTCGGGCAACAGAAAGGCATTCCCGCCCGACGCTCGCCCCAAGACGCCACGCCGGCAGGGTCCCGGACTCCCCGGCCGCTCACCCCGAAGGCTAGCCCTCTACGGCATCACCGCGCCAGCAAGAACCGCAATCCGGAACGGCTGGACCTCGACCCGCTTCCACACCCCCTTCTGCATGTAGGGCTCGCGCGCGAGCCAGGCATCCAGATCGGCCCGGCTTGGAAAATCGGCGAAAACGGCCGACCCGACCATGGCGCCTTTGTCGTCGAGAATGGCGCCCCCGGCCCGGATCTCGCCCTTCTCCACCATCGGCTTGAGACCCTCGAAATGCGCGGGCCGCGCCGCAAGGCGCCGCTCCGGCGCCCCCGCATCCGTGTCGTCATAGGCAAGCACCAGGAACTGCACCATTCGCTTCTCCCCGAAATCCGCTCGCACCCAAAATCCGACCGCACAAAAATGTGATCGCGGCCGGACACAGACTTACGCCGCTGCGCTCTCCGTCTCCGGCTTCGGCGCCTCGGCAACCACCGCTTCGGTCGTGACGAGCAGCCCCGCGACCGAGGCCGCGTCCTGCAGCGCCGTGCGCACCACCTTGGTCGGATCGATGATGCCGGCCTTGACGAGGTCCTTGAACACCCCTTCCTGGGCGTCGAAGCCCCAGGCGTACTCGTCCTTCTCCAGCACCTTTCCGGCGATCACCGCCCCGTCCTCGCCCGCGTTCTCGACAATCTGGCGCAGCGGCGTCTGCACCGCCTTGCGGACGATCTCGATGCCGAAGCGCTGATCGTCGTTGTCGCCCTTGAGCTTGGCGAGCACCAGGCTGGCGCGCGCGAGCGCCACACCCCCGCCCGGCACGATCCCCTCCTCCACCGCCGCGCGGGTCGCGTGCATCGCGTCATCGACGCGGTCCTTCCGCTCCTTCACCTCGACCTCGGTCGAGCCACCGACGCGGATCACGGCGACACCGCCCGCAAGCTTCGCCAGCCGCTCCTGCAGCTTCTCGCGGTCATAGTCCGACGTCGTCTCGTCGATCTGGGTGCGGATCTGGTTGCAGCGGCCCTTGATATCGTCCTTCTTGCCCCCGCCTTCGACGATTGTCGTGTTCTCCTTCTCGATGATCGCCTTCTTCGCGCGCCCGAGCATGGCAAGCGTGACGTTCTCGCGCTTGACGCCGAGATCCTCGCTGATCATCTGCCCGCCGGTAAGCACCGCGATATCCTCGAGCATCGCTTTGCGCCTGTCGCCGAAGCCGGGCGCCTTCACTGCCGCGATCGCAAGCCCGCCGCGCAGCTTGTTCACCACCAGCGTCGCCAGCGCCTCGCCTTCCACGTCCTCGGCGATGATGAGCAGCGGCCGGCCCGACTGCACGACACTCTCGAGCAGCGGCAGCAGCGGCTGCAATCCGGAAAGCTTCTTCTCGTGAATGAGGATATAGGGATCGTTGAGCTCGG
>JASHRV010000139.1 GCA_030037175.1 Acetobacteraceae bacterium | reverse complement strand
CGATTGCATCGGACGTCCCACCCGCTTCGCTTGCGCCTGTTCGTTCATGAAGCGGCGTCCCGCCGGCAGTGCGCGACGCCCGGTTTTCATTCTACCGGCCCGCCCCGCCGCTTCAAGGGGGTGGGGGCGGCGACGCCGGGCGGCGAAAGGCGCGCGGCACGCGAGTCTCGGGGCGCGATCGGGGGGCGGCATCTCGTGGAAGGTTCCTGGACAATCCCTTGCGGGCGCGCCTTCGCTGCGCGCCTCTCTTGCCCGCCCAGGGTCACACGGCGCGACGCCATGACGGAAAGACAATTTGAGGGGAGGGGGCTATACCGGATCGGCATAACCCCGCCCGACAGCACATCCCCCGGGCGTCCCCCGGCGTCCCCCGGAAGGAACCATGCCCGAAGGAACCATGGACATCCGCCCGCTCCGCTACTTCGTCACCATCGCCGAGCTCGGCAGCTTCTCCGCCGCCGCGCGCTATCTCAACATCGCCCAGCCCGCGCTCAGCCGCCACATCAAGGCGCTGGAGGAGAGCTTCGGCACCCGCCTCCTCGTGCGCTCCCCGCGCGGCATCACCATCACCGCGCCGGGCGAGCGCCTCTTCCGCTACGGCCTCTCCATCCTCCGCCAGGTCGAGCAGGTGCCCGCGGTGGTGAAGGATCTCGGCCAGCCCGTCACCGGCCTCGTCACCGTGGGCGTTCCTTCATCCGTCAGCCCGATCCTCTCCGTCCCGCTCCTTGCCCGCGCGCGGGAGCGGTTCCCGGGCGTGCGCATCCATCTCATCGAATCGCTCTCCGGCTATCTCGGCGAATGGGTCCAGACCCGCCGGCTCGATCTCGCCCTCCTCTTCGATGCCGAGCCGAGCCCCAACCACCATCTCGACCCGCTCCTCGTCGAGGAGCTCTGCCTCGTCGGCGCGGCGGAGGCATTCCCCCAGGGCCAGCGCAGCATCCCCTTCGCCCGGCTCGACCGCTATCCGCTCGTGCTGCCGGGCCTTTCCCACTCGCTCCGCCGCCTCCTCGAGGCGATGGCCCGCAGCCACGGCATCCGCCTCGACATCGCCTACGAGGTCGATTCCCGCACGGTGGTGCTCCGCCTCGCCCGTGCCGGCCAGGCCTTCGCGATCCTCGCCGAGGGCGCGGTGCGGGACGAGATCGCGGAGGGAAGGCTCCGCGCGCCAAAAATCGTCCGGCCCTCCGTCTCGCGCTCGGTCTCGCTCGCCGCCTCTTCCCTGCCGGGCGGCACCCCGGCCTGCGAGGAGATCCGCCGCCTCATCATCGAGGTGACGGAGGATCTTCAAAAATCAGGGGTCTGGAAATCGGTCCCGAAGTCGTAACCGAACTAACCCTCGGCTTCCTCCGCCTTCACCGCCTGCCACTCCGCCTCCATCTCAGCGAGCGTCGCCTCCGCCGGCATTCTTCCTTCATGAGCAAGCCTTTTCTCGACCGCGTTGAATCTGCGCTCGAACTTCTGGTTGGCCGCGCGCAGGCAGGTCTCGGCATCGAGCCCGAGCTTCCTTGCGAGATTGGCGAGCACGAACAGCAGATCCCCCACCTCGTCCGCCAACCGCCCAGGGTCGGCAGCTGACAGATCGGCGCCCGCCAGCTCGGCCTTGAGCTCTTCCGTCTCTTCTTCCAGCTTCTCGATGACCGCCTGCGCATCCGGCCAGTCGAAGCCGACGCGCGCGGCCCGCGCGGTGAGTTTCTGGGCGCGGATCAAAGCGGGCAGGGCGGCCGGCACCCCGGCCAGCGTCCCGCCCATGCCGGCGGCCCGCCGCTCGGCCGATTTCTGCCGCTCCCATTCCCCCGGCACCGGCATCTCTCCCGCAAAAACATGCGGATGGCGCCGGATCATCTTGTCCGCGATCCCGCCGGCGACGGCGGCGAAATCGAACCAGCCGCGCTCCTCGGCCAGCCGCGCGTGATAGACGACCTGGAGCAAAAGATCGCCGAGCTCGTCCGGAAGGGCCGCCCAATCCTCGCGCGCGATCGCGTCCGCGACCTCGTAAGCCTCCTCGATCGTGTAGGGCGCGATGGTGGAGAAAACCTGATCGCGGTCCCAGGGGCAGCCCGTCTCCGGGTCGCGGAGCGCGGCCATGACCCTGAGCAGACGGACAATCTCTTTTCCGGCCAATGGGGTAGGCGCCGTCTCTCCGTCCGTCTCTCCGTCGGTCTCTCTACCGGCTCCTGGGCTGCCCACGCCGCCGCTCACGCCGCCGTCCATGCCGTCGTCCACGCCGTCATCCACGCCGCCGCTCACACCGTCATCCACGTTGCCGTCCATGCCGTCATCCATGCCATCTCCGTTTGTCGCATAAGATATATTATGGAAACTCACGGGCCCGTACCTGCCGCTGGACTGTCCAACGCGTCCAGAAATCGGCAAAATCCCTTTCCATGGCAGGCGTTCGGAGAATCGCCATGGACAGGGAAACGTCGCATCTTGCGCCCGTGGCGGCGAACTACGCGCCGCTCACCCCTTTGAGTTTCCTTCAATGGGCCGCCTCGGTGTATCCTGACCGCGTCGCGGTGATCGACGGTGCCCGCCGCTTCACCTGGCGTGAGACCGCCGCGCGTTGCGCGCGCCTCGCATCGGCGCTCCGCGCCGCTTGCGTCGGTCCCGGCGAGACCGTTGCCTTGCTCGCCCCGAATGTCCCGGCCGCGCTCGAGGCCCATTTCGGCGTGCCCATGGCCGGCGCCGTCCTCAACACCATCAATATCCGCCTCGACGCTCCGACCGTCGCCTATATCCTCGGCCATGGCGAGGCCAAGGTCCTGCTCGCCGACCGCGAATTCGCCCCGCTCGCCGAGGCCGCGCTCGCCGAGCTGCCGGTGAACGCCCGGCCGCGCCTCGTTGAGATCGACGACGGATATGAATCCTTCCTCGAAGGCGGCGACCCGTCCTTCGCCTGGACCCCGCCCACGGACGAATGGAGCTCGATCAGCCTCAACTACACCTCCGGCACCACTGCGCGGCCCAAGGGCGTGCTCTATCATCATCGCGGCGCCTATCTGAATGCCATCGGCAACGCGCTGGTCTGGGGCATGACCGGCCAGCCCGTCTATCTCTGGACGCTGCCGATGTTCCACTGCAATGGCTGGTGCTTTCCCTGGACCATCACCGCGCTCGCCGGCACTCATGTCTGCCTTCGCCGCGTCGAGGCGGCCGCGATCTTTGCTGCCATCGCCGATCACGGCGTCACCCATCTCTGCGGTGCCCCGGTCGTGATGAACATGCTTCTCAACGCGCCCCAGCAGGTCCGGCGCGATCTCGGCGCCCGCCGCATCGCCATGATGACCGCCGGCGCCGCCCCGCCTGCGGCCGTGATCGAAGGCATGCAGCGGATGGGCTTCGACGTCACCCATGTCTATGGCCTCACCGAAACCTATGGCCCCGCCGCCGTCTGCGCCTGGCACGAGGAGTGGGACGCCCTCCCCGCCTCCGACCAGGCCCGGCTCAAGGCCCGCCAGGGCGTTCCGTACCACGTGCAGGAAGGCATGATGGTCGCCGATCCGGCCACCCTGGCCCAGGTGCCGCGCGACGGCGCGACGATGGGCGAGGTCTTCATGCGCGGCAATATCGTCATGCGCGGCTATCTCAAGGACCCGGAGGCGACCGCCAAAGCCTTCGCCGGCGGCTGGTTCCATACCGGCGATCTCGGGGTTTGCCATCCGGACGGCTATATCGAGCTCAAGGATCGCGCCAAGGACATCATCATCTCCGGCGGCGAAAACATCTCCACGATCGAGGTCGAAGGCGTGCTCTACCGCCATCCGGCGGTGCTGGAGGCGGCGGTGGTCGCCAAGCCCGACCGAGAATGGGGCGAGACGCCTTGTGCGTTTGTAACCTTGAAGGAGGGTGCCGAGGCCAGCGAGGCCGATATCATCGCGTTCTGCCGGGCGAACATGGCACATTTCAAGGCCCCGAAGAGCGTTATTTTCGGCCCGCTGCCGAAGACCTCGACGGGAAAGATCCAGAAATTCGTCCTCCGCCAGCGGCTTCGTCCGGATTGAGCAAGCAAGAAAGGCTTTTTTTGAAAAAAGAACTTTTAGCCCTTCATTCGGGGTTCTTCTGGGCGAAGCCGGGTCCGGAAAACGGGGAAAAGTCTTTTTGCTTCTTTTTCTTCAGAAAAAGAAGATGCTTCCAGCCTTTTCAAGGCTTCACCAGAGCACATAACACCCTCTAGTCGCGTGGACTTTTTTCCGCTCTTCCTCGATCTCCGCGGCCGTCTGGTGCTCGTTCTGGGCGAAGGACCGGCCGCCGAGCGCAAGGCGGCGCTGGCGCGGCGAGCCGGGGCAGAGGTGCGGGCGGCGCGGGGCTTCTCCCCTGCCCTCCTCGACGGCGCCGTGCTTGCGATCGGCGCCGAGGCTGCGGCGGAGGATCTTGTGGCGCTCGCCGTGGCGGCGAGCGCGCGGGGAATTCCGGTGAACATTGTCGATCGGCCGGAGCTTTGCACCGCGATCATGCCGGCGGTGGTAGATCGGGCGCCGATCACCATCGCGGTTTCTTCGGGCGGTGTGGCGCCGGTGCTCGCGCGGCTGATCCGCTCGCGGATCGAGGCGATGCTTTCGCCGCGGATCGGGCAGCTGGCAGCGTTCGCTGCGCGGCTTCGCGACGAGACGATGCGGCATCTGCCCGACCCCAACGTGCGCCGGCGCGTGCTCGAGCAAGCGTTCACGGGCAGCGTCGCCGAGCGCGTGTTTGCGGGCGACGAGGCGGGCGCCGAGCGGGAGTACCGAGCGCTGCTCGCGCCGGCAAGCGAGGGGCCGGCAAGCGAGCGGCCGGCGGCAACCGTCTTCTTCGTGCGTGCCGCAGCCGTGGATCTTCTCACGCTTCGCGCCGCGCGCCTGCTTGGCGCTGCGGACGCCGTGGTGCATGAGGCGACGGTGGGGGCCGATGTGCTCGAGCTTGCGCGGCGCGATGCCACGCGGATCGCGGCCGGCCCTGATGCCGCAGAGCGCCTCGTGGCGCTGGCGCGTGCGGGCGAACTGGTGGTGCGGGTCCGGCCGGGCGCGGACCAAGCGGAGGTGCAGGAACGGGAGGCGTTGACGGAAGCGGGGATCGAGAGCGTCGCGGTTCCTGCAGCCGGCTGAGGCTGAGGCCGGGCTCTTTTCGCTGTAGGACGCAACCGGCACTCTCCCGGCATGTCGGAGTCCCGCAAACAGTACGACGTGCTTGTCGCCGGCGGCGGCAATGCCGCCCTTTGTGCTGCGATCAGCGCGCGCCGCGCCGGCGCCTCGGTCCTCGTGCTCGAGGCCGCGCCGAAATTCTTCCGCGGCGGCAATTCCCGCCACACGCGCAACATGCGCCTCGCCCATGACAGCGCGACCAAGACGCTGACGGGCCCCTACACCGAGGAGGAGTTCTGGGACGATCTCCTGCGGGTGACCGGCGGCAAGACGGACGAGGACCTTGCTCGGTTCATGATCCGCGAATCGAAGGAGATGCTCAACTGGATCGCGGAGCAGGGTGTCCGGTTTCAGCCCTCGCTCGGTGGGACGCTCAGTCTCGGGCGCACCAATTCCTTTTTCCTGGGCGGCGGCCGCGCCATGCTGAATACGCTTTACCGCACGGCCGAATCGCTCGGCGTCGAGGTGCATTACGAAGCCGAGATCGTAGCGCTAAAGATCGAAGACGGGCATTTCCACGCCGCGACCTTCACCGAGGGAGGCCGCACGCACAGCGTTCACGCGGCCGCCTTTGTCGCCGCCGCCGGCGGATTCGAGGCGAACATTCCCTGGCTCAAGGAATACTGGGGCGATGCGGCGGAGAACTTCCTGATCCGCGGCAGCCCTTACAATCGTGGAACCATTCTCAAGCTCCTGCTCGCGAACGGGGTTCAGGAAGTCGGCGACCCCACCCAGTGTCATGCGGTTGCGATCGACGCACGCGCGCCGCGCTTCGATGGCGGCATCATCACCCGCCTTGACTGCGTCGTTTTCGGCATCGTGGTCAACAAGGAAGGGAAACGATTCTACGACGAAGGTGAAGATGTCTGGCCCAAGCGCTACGCGATCTGGGGCCGGCTCGTCGCCGGCCAGCCGGACCAGATCGCCTATATCATTTTCGACGCGTCATCCCTCACGCTCTTCATGCCTTCCCTCTTTCCGCCGATCGCGGCGCCTACGATCCGCGCGCTGGCCGGTGAGCTCAGTCTCGATCCCGACGTGCTGGAAGAGACCATTGCGGGCTTCAATGCGGCCGTCCGCCCCGGCTTCTTCAACCCGACAGAGCTCGATGACTGCCGCACCGAAGGTCTCGTGCCGCCGAAGAGCCACTGGGCGCGGCGCATCGGGACCGCGCCGTTCTACGCCTACCCGGTGCGGCCGGGCATCACTTTCACCTATCTCGGCACGCGCGTGAACCGCGATGCGCGGATGGTGATGCGCTCGGGCGCCACGGCATCCAACATGTTCGCCGCCGGCGAGATCATGGCCGGCAATGTGCTCGGCCGCGGCTATGCCGCCGGCGTGGGCATGACCATCGGCAGCGTCTTCGGGCGCATCGCAGGAAGAGAGGCCGCCCGCAATGCACGGAACTAACGCCCTCGCCGAAGCCGACCGGATGATGACGGTCTGCAACTCCTGCCGCTATTGCGAGGGACTCTGCGCGGTCTTCCCGGCCATGGAGAAGCGCAGGATTTTCGCGGATGGCGATCTCGACTACCTCGCGAATCTTTGTCACGGCTGCGGGGCCTGCTACTACGATTGCCAGTTTTCGCCGCCGCACGAATTCAATGTCGATGTTCCGCGCACCTTCGCGCGCGTGCGCGCAGAGTCTTACGCCCGTTATGCCTGGCCCGGTGCCTTGTCCTCTCTCTTCGCGCGGAACGGACGCGCCGTCTCGATTGCCGCGGCGGTCTCCATGATTCTTTTCCTCGCGGGCTTCGCGCTCTTCGATGGCAGATCCTTCCTCTCTTCGCACGAAGGTGCGGGAGCCTTCTACGTGCTCATGCCGCACGTCGCGATGGCATGGCTTTTCGGTGCGGCGTTTGTGGGTGCACTCGCCGCACTTTGGGTGGGTCTCGCGAAATTCTGGCGCTATACCGACGAACGATCGAAAATGCCCGTGACAGCGGGGCTTCTCCTGCAGGCGGCTCGGGACGCAGCTCGGCTGCGCTATCTCGACGGCGGCGGGAGCGGATGCATGAACGAAGGCGAGCGCCCCGACGATCGCCGCGTACTTTTCCACCACTTCACCTTTTACGGCTTCCTGCTCTGCTTCGCCGCCACTTGCGTGGCGACGCTCTACCACTACGGGCTGGGCCGCGAGGCGCCCTATGCGTGGGACAGTCTTCCTGTGCTGCTCGGCAGCGTGGGTGGTGTCGGTCTGGTTTTCGGGGCGGGTGGGCTGCTCGTGGCCAAGCTTCGCCGCACCCCTGAGCTGCAAGAGCAGGAAACAAGGAGCATGGACCTCGTCTTCGTCGCCATGCTCATGCTCACGGGCGGCAGCGGTCTGACACTTCTTGTTTTCCGGGCCACTCCCGCGATGGGGCCGCTGCTGGCCATCCATCTCGGGGCCGTGCTGGCCCTCTTCGTCACCATGCCGTATGGGAAATTCGTTCACGGGCTTTTCCGGTTCGCAGCGCTCGTGCGCTATGCCGGCGAGGCAGCCACGCCCGGAGAGGCCGGGTCTTCCTAAGTTGCGGTCTCCCCGAGGTCGGGAGATCGTCACGAGGAGATTTCAGGGACGAATTACCACTCACCTTCAGGCATGCCGACATTCTTGCCGGGCAAGCCTTCCGAGGCGAAAGGCGCGCCGTCGGATTTGCGACCCTCAACGCGTGCCCGTTCGCCCCGGGCAGCCCACCGACACCCTCATCCCCCGTCCGCGATTCTCGTCGCAAACGCGGGAATTATGCATAAATCACAGGGCTTCGGTGAATTCCCATGCGCGTGGCGCATTCTCAAGCAACATGGTAACGACGGCTCCGACACCGCTCGAAAGCTCCTGGAGGGAAGCTTCCTTGCCGTTGTCGAACCGCACCCCATCACGCCAGAAGCCGTGATCCAGGCGGATAAAGGTCACGTCTTCCGTCGCGCCGATGCCGAGCTTCTGCTGCAACTCCGCAGGGATTCCTTCAAGCTTCAGCCGCGTATCGCATTGAACGCAGACCGGCGTCTCCTTGTCTCCAGGCAGAGCCAAGCCTACGGTCCCGCTTCTGAAGCGCGTCGTGACATAACGTTCGCTTTCGCGAGCAGGCCGCGTTCCATACATTTCAAGCGAGTAGTCGCACATGGAGACCTCCTTCCCTGTTGGCCAAGACGTATGTCGCCTTGCGCCGAATTGGTGATCTCGGGGGTGTCGAGCCACCGATCAAGAGGTCCAGCAAAAATCTGAAAACATTAACTCCCGATCTCTTGCTCGCCATCGCAGCAGAGACGGTAGCGGGTGCACGAGCCGGCCGAATCCGGCCACCGCGGAAGGCCGTTCGGCCGGGATTCTTGCCCTCGGAGTGTGGGTGCTCCGCGCAATTGTCGTTGCACGGCGCCGTCATAGTTTCGTAAAAGAAGAGCGCGGCGTTCATCCGTCGAGCGGCTGATTGTGGCAGCGATCGGGCGGGGGTGGCGTTTGCACGATGCAAACGTGAGGCGACCGTCAGTATCGTCGGCGCGATGTCTGGGTTTGTCCTTGGAAAGGACAAATTCGTTGGAGATAAATATATCTATATCGCAATAATATAGACGGGCTTCTTGCCTGACCTTGCACTTTGGACGCGGCTTTTTCCGGCCGGGCTCGCGTGAACCACGGCGTACTCAGGCGGCAGCGCCGTATGCGTTGGCGGTAGGATTCGATGCGGATGGTCGGGCAGCACGGCAGCAGAACATCGCTTCGCTGGGCTGATCGCCTCTGCCCGAGATGCTGCCGAACAGCAACGCATGGGTAAGGGCGAATTGGGCGCGCTTGCGCCCTGGAGCAGATCGCGATCAGACGAACCCCGCTGATGGCGTGGCTCTGCTCAGCAGGACAAAGAGCCAGCACCGCTTTGCCCCTGCATCCTGCCCAGACGATCAGACCGGAGCCCGTGTTGGCGAATATCGGGAAAGCGAGACTTTTTCTTTTTGGCTGCCGCGAGAATGGGCAGCTCATCAAAGCCATTGAAGCACACGTTACGTCGCCGCCGATTGACCTGAATCAAGGAGGCGAGCGGGCGACCCGATCCAATAGGGACTGCAGGGTCCTAATAGTTTCCAGGAGGAACGGGTCATGGGCGGCGTCTTCAGCGGCAAGCTCAACCTTAAGGGCAAGCTTTTGTGGGCCGCGGTGATTGCAGTGGGCGTGGTCTCGTCCGCAGTCGTCGCGCTGAGCCGGGGTGAGCCTGTCAACGCTGCCTGGCTGCTGGTGGCCGCGGTCTGCATCTACTTTATTTCCTATCGCTTCTATGGGCTTTTCATCGCCAACAAGGCGCTCGGCATCAATGCGATGCGGCAGACCCCTGCCTACCGCCACAATGATGGCCTCGACTTTGTGCCGACCAATCGCTACGAGCTATTCGGGCATCATTTTGCAGCCATCGCCGGCGCCGGACCGCTGGTGGGTCCGGTTCTGGCGGCGCAGATGGGTTATCTGCCCGGCACGCTCTGGATCCTTGTCGGCGTCGTTTTTGCTGGGGCGGTCCAGGACATGATCGTGCTGTTCCTCTCCACCCGGCGCGATGGCCGCTCGCTCGGCGACATGATCCGCTCCGAAATGGGGCCGGTCGCCGGAGCTGCGGCCGGAATCGGCGTGTTGCTCATCTGCGTCATCATTATCGCAGTTCTGGCACTGGTTGTGGTCAATGCGCTGAAAGGCAGCCCCTGGGGCACATTCGCCGTGCTTTCCACGATTCCGATCGCGTTCCTGATGGGTTTGTACGACCGCTTCTTCCGGCCTGGCCGTCTTGCGGAGGTGTCACTCCTTGGCGGCGTCCTGCTTCTGGCAGCGATCGTCTTCGGTCGGAATATTGCCGATACGCCGGCGCTTGCCGTTTACTTCAACTTTTCCGGTCCGACCCTGGCGCTGATCATCATTGGCTACGGGTTCGTTGCATCGGTCATTCCGGTGTGGCTGTTGCTCGTGCCGCGCACCTATCTCTCGACCTTCATGAAGGTGGGCGCGCTCGTGCTGCTTGCCGGCGGCATCATCATTGTTCATCCCGATCTGCAGATGGCCGCCATAACCAAGTATGTCGATGGAACCGGGCCGGTCTGGGCCGGAAGCCTTTTCCCGTTCCTCTTCATCACGATCGCCTGCGGGTCGGTTTCCGGGTGGCACTCGCTCGTTTCGTCTGGCACCACGCCGAAGATGATCGAGAATGAAAATCAGATTCCATTTATCGGCTATGGTGGGATGTTGACGGAGTCTTTCGTCGCCATCATGGCGATGATCGGCGCTTCCGTGATCCATCCCGGCGTGTATTTCGCGATGAACAGCTCCGCAGGCTTGATCGGCACCACCGCCACGCAGGCCGCGCACGTCATCTCGTCCTGGGGCTTCACCGTGACGCCTGACATGCTGTCCCAGGTCGCGCGCGATGTCGGCGAAAAGACTATTCTCTCGCGCACAGGCGGCGCACCGACGCTCGCGGTCGGCATGGCGACCATCTTCTCGCAGTTCCTCGGCGGCCGGGCGCTGATGGGGATCTGGTATCATTTCGCCATTTTGTTCGAGGCGCTCTTCATTCTGACGACGGTCGATTCCGGCACCCGGATCTGCCGCTTCATGATCCAGGACTATATCGGCAATGTGATGCCTGCCTTCCAGGATACGAAGTCGTGGGTGAACAACATCATCGGCTCCGCGATTTCCTGCGTGCTTTGGGGATATCTCCTCTATGAGGGTGTCATCGATCCGTATGGCGGAATCTGGACGATGTGGCCGCTCTTCGGCGCCACCAACCAGATGCTGGCCGCGATCGCGCTCATCCTGTGCACCGTGGTTCTGTTCAAGATGAAGCGTCAGCGCTATGCGTGGATCACCATCGTGCCGACCGTGTGGCTGGTCATCTGCACCGTGACCGCCGGCTTGGAGAAGGTCTTCGATCCCGATCCCGCAGTTGGCTTCATCAGCCACGCCCTCAAGTTCAGCAGCGCGCTCGGGGCGCGCCAGGTGCTGGCGCCTGCAACGTCGCTCAGCACGATGAGCCGGGTCATCACCAATGACTACGTGGATGCTGGCTTGGCGGCATTGGCTGTAGCGCTGGTCGTTGTGATGATCGTATATGCCGTGATCGAAATTCCCAAAGCGATGAGCGCGCCGAAAAGCACTGCCATCGAAATTGCCAGTGCCACCGACGCGGCAGCGGGCATTGGCGATGATTGATGAGCTCCATCGGTTTTGCAAATGCGCCGCTCGCACGGTGCATCTCATGGTCGGGATCCCGGACTATGAGACCTATGTGGAGCATCGCCGAAAGACGCACCCCGAGGAACCGATCATGACCTATGAGGAGTTCTACCGGGAGTGTCAGAGGCGGCGCTACACGGCCGAGAAGGGCAAGTTCAAGGGCGGCTGCTGCTGAAGCAAGCCGGTGATGGGAGGCAACCAGCCCTCCCGCCCTTTGAACCGAGACATCGATGGAGACATTGCTCATGAGCAGCACCAAGCGCCGCGACATGACACCGATCGTGGATCTGACCCGAGAAAAGGGAACCGGTCCGATCCGGACGCGCCGCCCGGTTTATGTCGATCTTTTGCCGCCCTGCAATAACGCCTGCCCCGCCGGGGAAAACATCCAAGCCTGGCTCGATCTTGCGCAGGCTGGCCGCTACCGCGAAGCGTGGGAGGCGCTGGTTGGCGACAACCCGATGCCCGCCGTGCATGGCCGCGTTTGCTACCATCCGTGCGAAACGGCCTGCAATCGGTCGGAACTTGATGCGGCTGTCAGCATTCATGCGGTCGAGCGGTATCTAGGCGATCTCGCGGCCGCCCAAGGTTGGGCATTCAAGATCGCCGCGCCGCCAACGGGCAAGCACGTGCTTGTCATCGGTGCCGGGCCGAGCGGTCTTTCGGCCGCCTACCATCTCGCCCGCCTCGGCCACGCTGTCGAGATTCGGGAAGCGGGTCCGCTTCCCGGCGGCATGATGCATTTCGGCATCCCGGCATACCGACTGCCCCGCGCGGATCTGCTGCGCGAGATTGCGCGCATCGAAGCGATGGGCGTGCGGATCGTCACGAACCACAAGGTGGAAGACGTGCTGGCCGAGAAGGAAGCGGGCAACTTCGACGCCGTTTTCGTTGCGATCGGCGCCGGCATCGGCAAGCATGTCGATATACCGGCCAGGGATGCCGCCCGGGTACTCGACGCCGTTTCGCTCCTTCATAACGTAACCACCGGCGAAGCGCCGCAGCTCGGGCGGCGGGTCATCATCTATGGCGGCGGCAACACGGCAATGGATGCAGCGCGAGCCGCGAAACGATTGGGCGCCGAGGAGGCCATCATCGTCTATCGCCGTGATCGCGCCCACATGCCTGCACATGCGTTCGAGGCGGACGAGGCGATCGAGGAGGGTGTCAAGATCAAGTGGCTGACCACCATCAAGGAGGTTGTCGGCCCGGACCTGACAGTCGAGATGATGGAGCTCGACTCCCAAGGCCGGCCGTATCCCACGGGACGGTTCGAGACGCTCAAGGCCGATGCCATTGTGCTCGCACTTGGCCAGGAGACCGATAGCCGTTTTCTGCACAAGATACCGGGCATCGAATTCGCCCCCGACGGCGCGGTCAAGGTCGGCTCCGACATGATGACAGGCCATCCCGGCATCTTTGCGGGCGGCGACATGGTGCCCGGAGAACAGTCGGTGACTATCTCCGTCGGCCATGGCAAGCGCGCTGCCCGGCATATCGATGCCTGGCTTGCCAAAAGACCGTTCGAGCGGGCGCCGAAACATCCGTTGGCGATGTTTGGAATGCTGAATTTGCCGGTTTATAGCGATGCCGATCCCCGCACTGAGAAAACACTGGATCTGGCCAAACGCGTAAGCGGGTTCGGCGAGGTCATCGCCGGCCTTTCGGAGAAGGAGGCGCGCTATGAAGCGGAACGCTGCCTCTCCTGCGGCAACTGCTTCGAGTGCGACAATTGCTACGCCGCATGCCCCGAGGACGCGATCGTCAAGCTTGGGCCTGGCAGGCGCTACCGGTACGATTACACGAAATGCACAGGTTGCGCCGTCTGCTTCGAGCAATGCCCGTGTCACGCCATCGAGATGATACCGGAGCCAGCGGAAAATGACTGAAGTGGCAAGCCAGATCGCGACCATGGACGGCAATACGGCCGTCGCTTATGTGGCCTATCGCGTCAACGAGGCATGCGCGATCTTTCCCATCACGCCGTCCTCGCCCATGGCGGAGCTGGCGGACGAATGGGCGTCCATGGGAATTGCAAACATCTGGGGCAACATTCCGGTCGTTCAGGAGATGCAAAGCGAAGGGGGAGCTGCCGGAGCGGTCCACGGAGCGCTTCAGGCTGGTGCCCTGACGACGACCTTCACGGCCTCGCAAGGCCTGATGCTGATGATTCCCAACATGTTCAAGATCGCGGGCGAATTGACGTCCACCGTCTTTCATGTGGCTGCGCGCTCGGTTGCGACACAAGCGCTCTCGATTTTCGGCGACCATTCCGACGTGATGGCGACGCGCCCGACAGGATTTGCCCTTCTTGCTTCGGGCTCGGTTCAGGAGGCGCACGATTCAGCGCTGATCGCGCAGGCCTCAACTCTCAAGTCCCGGGTACCATTCCTGCATTTTTTCGATGGCTTTCGAACATCGCACGAAGTCAACACGTTGACGCTTCTGAGCAATGAACAGATCCGCGCGATGATCGATGACGATCTCGTCCGGGCGCACCGGGCGCGCGCGCTCAACCCCGAGCGTCCTTTCATTCGCGGAACGGCGCAAAATCCCGATACTTTCTTTCAGGGGCGGGAGGCCGTGAATCCCTTCTACGCCAGGGTGCCGGATATCGTGCAGTCGGCGATGGACGATTTTGGTCGTCTGACCGGCCGGCAATATCGTCTTTTCGATTATGAGGGCCCGGCCGACGCTGAGCGCGTCCTCGTCCTTATGACCTCCGGCGCCGAAACCGCGCGCGAGACTGCCGCCGCCCTTCGCGCCGCGGGCGAAAAAGTGGGCGTCATGCAGGTGCGCCTGTACCGCCCCTTCTCCACGGCGCATTTCCTGGCAGCTCTGCCTGAGACCTGCCGGGCTGTTGCTGTTCTCGAGCGAACGAAGGAGCCCGGGGCTGGCGAGCCGCTCTATCTCGATGTCACAACAACGCTCGCTGAGGCATTTGCACGGGGCGAGCGGAGGTCCATGCCTTTGGTGATCGGCGGCCGCTACGGGCTTTCCTCGAAAGATTTCACCCCCGCGATGGTCAAGGCGGTGTTCGACGAGCTGGCCAAGCCCGTGCCCAAGAACAGCTTCACGGTCGGCATCACCGACGATGTCTCCCGGACCAGCCTCACTGTGGCTCCGAACTATGCGATCGAATCCCCGGAAGTGGTCCGCGCCGTTTTCTACGGCCTCGGCGCCGACGGCACGGTCGGCGCCAACAAGAACAGCGTGAAGATCATCGCCGAAGACGCCGGGCTCTTTGCCCAGGGCTACTTCGTCTATGATTCCCACAAGTCCGGTGCGCAGACCGTCTCGCACCTCCGCTTCGGGCCAAAGCCGATCCACTCGCCCTATCTGATCGATGCCGCGAGCTTTGTCGGCTGCCACCAGTTCCAGTTTCTCGAGCGGCAGGACATGCTGCGGCTTGCCGCCCCCGGCGCGACGTTTCTTCTCAACAGCCCTTACGGGCCGGATGCGGTGTGGGACCATCTGCCGCGCTCGGTCCAAAGCCAGATCATTGAAAAGAAGCTTCGTTTCTTCGTTGTCGACGCGACCTCCGTCGCCGAAGAGGTCGGTCTGCGGACGCGCACGAATACGGTGCTGCAGACTTGCTTTTTCGCCCTTTCGGGCGTGCTCCCGCATGATGCCGCGATCGCGCAGATCAAGAACGCGATCCGCAAGACGTATGGATCGAAGGGCGAGGAGGTGGTCCAGCAGAATTTCAGGGCCGTTGACGGCACGCTTTCCCGGCTGCACGAGGTGAAGGTTCCCGCTCAGGCGACGAGCCGGTTCGACCGTCCCCCGCCTGTTCCCGCAACCGCGCCGGCATTCGTCCGGGAAGTCACCGCAAGGATGTTCGAGGGGCTCGGTGACGAGATCCCGGTGAGCCTGATGCCGGTCGACGGCACGTTCCCATGCGGCACGGCAGTCTGGGAAAAGAGGAATGTTGCGGACGAGGTACCGGTTTGGCGCGCCGATCTCTGCGTGCAGTGTGGTCAGTGCAGCTTCGTCTGCCCGCACAGCGTCATTCGCGCCAAATACTATGACGAATTGAGGCTCGAAGGGGCGCCCGGAAGCTTCAAGTCGGCGCCGGTCAATGCCCGCGGCTATCCCGATATCCGCTTCACTCTCCAGTTCTATGTCGAGGATTGCACGGGATGCGGTCTTTGCGTGGAGGCCTGCCCCGCTCACAGCCCGGTGGAACCCGCGGTCAAAGCGATCAATCTCGAGCGCAAGGCGCCGCTCGTCACAGCGGAACGTGCCAATATCCAGTTTTTTGAGAAACTTCCCGTCAACGACCGCGCGCGTGTGGATTTCGCGAATGTTCGCGGTGTGCAGTTCCTCGAGCCGCTTTTCGAATTTCCCGGCGCCTGCGCGGGCTGTGGCGAGACGCCCTACCTGAAGCTGCTCTCTCAGCTTTTCGGCGACCGGATGATGGTTGCGAATTCCACCGGCTGCTCATCGATCTATGGCGCGAATCTTCCAACCACACCCTGGAGCATGAACGGTGAAGGACGCGGTCCCGCCTGGTCGAACTCGCTTTTCGAAGATGACGCGGAGTTCGGGCTCGGCTTCCGGCTTGCGGCCGACAAACACCTCGAGCTTGCGACCGCCCGCCTCAAATCCCTCTCCACGGAACTTGGTGTAGAATTCGTGGAAGCGATCCTGAACGCACCACAGATCCGGGAATCGGAGATCCGCGCGCAGCGCATCCGGGTGGCTGAGCTCAAGACAAAGCTTCTCGCGCTGGCTGAACGCGACGAGACGGCGCGGGATCTGCTTTCCGTCGTCGATCACCTCGTCCGCCGAAGCATCTGGATCGTGGGAGGCGATGGCTGGGCCTACGATATCGGCTATGGCGGTCTCGACCACGTACTGGCGAGCGCGCGCGATGTCAATGTGCTGGTGCTGGATACGGAGGTCTATTCCAACACCGGCGGTCAGGCCTCAAAGGCAACGCCGCTTGGCGCGATTGCAAAATTCGCCGCCGCCGGCAAACGCGTTGCCCGCAAGGACCTGGCGCTGCAGGCGATCGCCTATGGCAATGTCTATGTCGCGCAGGTTGCTATGGGCGCCAACCCGCAGCAGACCCTGCAGGCTTTCCGCGAGGCGGAGGCCTATCCGGGACCGTCGCTCATTCTCGCGTACAGCCACTGCATCGCGCACGGGTTCGATCTCCGCTACGGCATGGCGCAGCAGCGTCTCGCCGCGGCCAGCGCCTACTGGCCGCTTTTCCGTTACAACCCGGCCATGCGCGAGATCGGCGAAGCACCGTTCCGGCTTGACTCGCCGCGCCCTACCATCCCGCTCAAGGACTATGCCTATAACGAACTGCGCTATCGCGCGCTTGCCGCGATGCGTCCCGAGGAGGCCGCCGCGCTCCTGCGTCAGGCACAGGAGAATGTCGTCGAGAAATACCGTACCTACGAAAATTTCGCCCGGGAATCAGCCGGCCCCGGCCCGACGCAGGCTGCACTCGGCGCGGCCGGCGTCTGACGCTCGCTAGAGCGGCTCGCGTTCGCCCTGGCTCACGCAAACCGCTCCGGCCTTTGCTTCCCCGCGTGATCAAACGCCTCCGGTTTCCCCACCTCCGGCGATCACGCTCTAAGGCACGACGGAGAAAGGGTCATGGATCTCACCACATGCTATCTGGGCCTCAGCCTCCCCAATCCCCTGGTCGCGAGCGCGGGGCCGCTCAACGGCGAGCTCGACACTATCAGGCGGCTCGAAGATCTGGGCGCCGGAGCCGTTGTTCTTCCTTCGATCTTCCAGGAGCAGATCGAGCGTGAGGAGCGTGTGATCGAGGAGCTGATCACCGCCGGTATCGACAGCTATAGCGAGGCGCTCAGCTATTTCCCGGCGCAGGCCGCCTACGCCATGGACCCAGAGCGCTATCTCGATTTCGTCCGCCGCGCCATCAAGGCTGTCGATATTCCAGTCATTGCCAGCCTCAACGGCGTGACCGACCATGGCTGGAGCAGCTATGCGCAGCGCATCGAGGAGGCGGGAGCGCGCGCGATCGAGCTCAACATCTATTTCATCCCCTCCGATCTCGGCCTCACCGGGCACGATGTCGAGCGGCGCTATCTCGACATCGTCAAGGCTGTGCGGAAGGCCGTGACAATTCCGATCGCGGTCAAGATCGGTCCCTATTTCAGCGCTCCCGGGCATATGGCCCAACAGCTCGTTCAGGAAGGTGCCAACGGGCTCGTGCTCTTCAATCGCTTCTATCAGCCGGATATCGATCTTACGCGGCTCGCGCTCGTGTCCGACCTCGAGCTTAGCCGTCCCTATGAGATCCGGCTGCCGCTGCTTTGGATCAGCCTCTTGTCCGGACAGGTGAAGGCATCGTTGGCCGCAAGCACAGGGGTCGAAAGCGCGGATGAGGTGATCAAGTACCTGCTCGCCGGCGCCGACGTCGTTATGACCACGTCCTCCCTCCTGCGGCACGGCATCGCGCATGTCCGGGATCTTCTCGATGGGCTCAAGGTTTGGCTCGAGGCACGTGGCCTCGAATCGGTGGATGCCATTCGCGGCCGCATGAGCGAGCGCAACGTCGCCGACCACACCGCCTTCGAGCGCGCGAACTACATCAAGACATTGCAATTCTACCGCGCTCCCCAAGCCGCTTCCCTCGGCGAGTCTCTCTGAGAGGTTCCGGCCCCTCCGTGTGGGGGCCAAGCGAAGAAAGGAACAGGACGATGGTTGAAGATTGGGGCGCCATGATCGTCGCGATGAACGGCGCCGTGCGGGAACTCCGGCAGGCCGCACCGGAGGTGATGAAGAGCTTCTCGGAGATGGCGCGGGCGGCGCATGGGCACGATGCGCTCGATCAGAAAACCAAGGAGCTGGTGGCCCTCGGAATCGCCGTCGCCATCCGCTGCGCGCCCTGCATCGCCTATCACTCGGAAGCCGCCGTTAAGCAGGGCGCGTCACGCGAGGCCGTGGCGGAGACATTGACGATGGCGATCTATATGGGCGCGGGTCCCTCGGTCATGTACGCCGCTCAGGCCCTGAAAGCCGTCGATCAGATGACCGCGAAGGCGCTTCCCCAGGCATGAATCCCCCGCTTCATGCCGCGCCCCAAAGCTCATTTACCTGCCGCGCCCGACCTTCGGCCGCGAGCTTGAGAAGATGCGCCAGCATGGTGCGCTCGGCTGCGGCCCGCAACTTGGGATCGATCCCCGGATAGGCCTCCGCCGTAAGATCCGCGAGCGCGGCCGGGCTTTCTCTCAAGGCCGCTTTCACCGCCTCCTCACGCTTCTTGCGGTGCGCAAGCAAGGCACGGGCAAAGCCTTCCGGCCGGCCGAGCAGCGGACCGTGGCCGGGGAGATAATAGCGGTCCGCTCGCCCGGCAAGCCGGTCGAGGCTTGCGAAATAGGCCGCCATGTCGCCATGCGGCGGGCTCACGGTGCTCGTCGACCAGGTCATCACATGATCGCCGGTGAAGAGCACCCCGTTCGCCGTTGCGTAGCAGAGATGATCGGCGGCGTGGCCCGGGGTGTGGAGCACCGTCAGCCCCGCCACCGTATCGCCTTCCGCCAGCGGATGGTCGTTTTCCACATCCGGGTTCACGCTCGGGTTCCACCCGTATACCGGCGCCCCGGTCGCGGCGCGAAGCTTGGCCACCGCACCGGTGTGATCCCGGTGGCCATGGGAGAGCAAAATCCGGTTGATGCGCCCACCGCCCGCCGTGATCACCGCCTCGACATGCGCGGGATCGTCGGGTCCCGGATCGAGAACGGCCACGCCGTCCTCGGATTCGATCAGGTATGTGTTCGTGCCGTGATAGGTCATCGGCCCGGGATTGTTGGCGACCACACGCCAGACACCTGGAATGACCGCAAGCGGCACGCCGCGCTCAGGCTCGCGCTCGGTGAGGAATCTCGGCGCCATCACGCCGCCTCCGCGTACCAGTTCATCGCCGCATCGACCCCGCCCGCGCTGTGCGGCACGCGGTTGAGCCTGAGGCTCATCTCCACCGCGCCGAGCGCGCCGAGCACCATCGGCTCATTGAGGTCGCCGAGATGGCCGATGCGGAACACCTTGCCCCCGAGCGAGCCGAGCCCACCGCCGAGCGAGACGTTGAAGCGCGAGAGCACGGTTCTCCGGATCGCGTCGGCATCGAAACCTTCAGGCATCAGTATCGCCGTGACGGAATCAGAGCGCCGCGCGGGGTCGGTGCAGAAAATCTGCGGCCCGGCATTGCCGCCCCAGGCATGAACCGCCCGCCGCACACCCTCGGCAAGGCGGTGATGGCGGGCGAAGACCTGCGCGAGCCCTTCCTCCTCGAGGAGCCGGATCGATTCCCGCATCGCGTAGAAGAAGCTGATCGGCACTGTGCCCACGAAGCTCTTCTGCCGCCGCGTCAGCATTTGCGACCAATCGAAATAGAAGCGCGGCAGGCGTGCGCGTCGATGGGCCTCCATCGCCTTCTCGCTCGCCGCCGTGAAGCTCAATCCCGCCGGCAGCATCAGCCCTTTCTGGCTGCCGCCGACCACCCCGTCGATGCCCCACTCATCCATACGGAAATCCATCGAGGCAAGCGAGGAAATCGTATCGGCCAGCAGCAGCGCGGGATGGCCCACCTCATCGAGCGCTGCGCGCACTTTTTCGACGGGAAAGCGCACCCCGGTCGATGTCTCGTTGTGCACCACGCAGACGGCATGGAACCGATGCGCCTTGTCCTCGGCGAGCTTCCGGCGCAGCTCCACAAGCTCGACGCCGCGCCGCCAGTCGGCCGCCACGGTTTCCACCTCGAGCCCGTGCTTGCGGGCCAGCGCGCTCCAGGACTCCGAGAAATATCCAGTTTCCAGCATCAGCAGGCAATCGCCCGGCGAGCAGAGATTGACGAGCGTCGCCTCCCACGCGCCGTGGCCCGACGCGGCATAGAGGAACAGATGATGCTGCGTTCCGAGCACCCGCTTCAGCCCGTCGACGCAGGCGTCATAAACCTCGAGGAAGGCGGGATCGTTGAAATCGACGCTCGCGTGCGCGCTCGCCAGCAGCACGCTGTCCGGGATGTTGGTCGGCCCGGGATTGGCAAAGAACTGGCGGCCACGCGGTTTCTGCTGCACGAATGCGACCTCCTTCAGGAGCGGCGAGCGGGTCATTCCCACTCGATGGTGCCCGGGGGCTTGCTGGTGACGTCGTACGTCACGCGGTTGATGCCCGGAACTTCGTTGACGATGCGGGCGGCCACGCGCGCGAGGAAAGAAGCCGGAAAAGGATAGGCATCCGCCGTCATGCCGTCCGTCGAGGTGACAGCGCGGAGCGCGAGCGCGTGTTCATAGCTTCGCCCGTCTCCCATCACGCCCACGGTGCGGACCGGCAGCAGGACGGCAAAGGCCTGCCAGATCGAATCGTAGAGATTTGCGGCGCGGATCTCCTCGATGAAGATCGCATCCGCCCGGCGCAGCACGCCGAGCTTGCCTTCATCCACCGGACCCGGGATGCGGATCGCAAGCCCCGGCCCGGGGAACGGATGCCGGCCGATGATCGTCTCCGGCAGTCCAAGGGTCCGGCCGAGCGCCCGCACCTCGTCCTTGAAGAGCTCGCGCAGCGGCTCGAGGAGCTTGAAGCCCATCCGCTCCGGAAGCCCGCCCACATTGTGGTGCGACTTGATGGTGACGCTCGGCCCCCCGGCCGGACTCACGCTCTCGATCACATCCGGATAGAGCGTTCCTTGGGCGAGATAGTCCGCTCCGCCGAGCTTCCGCGCCTCCTCCTCGAACACCTCGACGAAGAGCCGGCCGATCGTCTTGCGCTTCCGCTCGGGATCATCGATGCCGGCGAGCGCCTTGAGAAAAACTTCGCTCGCGTCCCGATGAACGAGGCGGATGTTGAAGCGGTCCCGGAAGGTCGCCGCCACCTCGTCGGCTTCCCCTGCGCGGAGCAGCCCGTGATCGACGAATATGCAGGTCAGCCTCTGGCCGATCGCGCGATGCACGAGCGCCGCGGTCACCGCCGAATCGACCCCGCCGGAAAGGCCGCAGACCACCCTCCCTTCGCCCACTTCCGCACGGATGCGGGAGATCTCGGTCTCGGCGAAGCCGGCCATCGTCCAGGCGCCGCGGCAGCCCGCGATCTCGTGGGTGAAGTTGCGGAGCAGCGCCGCGCCGTTCGCCGTGTGCACCACCTCGGGATGGAACTGCACGCCGTAATAGCGGCGCGCCTCGTCTGCGATCGCAGCGAAGGGCGCTCCTTCGCTCACGCCCACGGCGCGGAAGCCGGGCGGCAGGCGCGTGACCCGATCGCCGTGGCTCATCCAGACCTCGGGCCGCGCGCCCGGCATCCAGACGCCGCGAAAGAGCGCGCATTCGTCCGTGACCTCGAGCACGGCGCGGCCGAACTCGCGTGCGTGCCCGCCCTCCACGGTGCCGCCCAGGGCCGCGCACATCGCCTGCTCGCCGTAGCAGATGCCGAGCACGGGCACGCCCGCCGCGAAAACGGCATCCGGCACCTGCGGCGCATCCCCCTCGATAACGCTCGCCGGGCCGCCCGAAAGGATGAGCGCCCTTGCCCCGAACGAAGCGATGCGCCCCGGCTCGGCGTTGAACGGCCAGATCTCGCAATAAACGCCGCTCTCGCGCACCCGCCGCGCGATCAGCTGCGTGAACTGGCTGCCGAAATCGAGGATCAGCACGCGCTCGGAAGCGGACTCGGGCATCCCACTGTCAGGCGTTTTCGTGGGCGCCCTTCCAGCACGGGAAGACGGCACGGGCAAGGCCGTAAAGCGCAGACCAGCCCTTGCTTTATCCAACCTGGGGCGAAGGCTGCAGAAGCCGCTCGATCGGGTCCCAGAGAAACGCGGTCTGCGCGACCGGCCGGCCGGCCACGCGAACGACGGACTCAGCCACCGCGCGCCCGCCAAGACGCGTGTAGAACCATCGGCTCGGGTTGTCGCGGAGCACCCAGAGAAAGACCGAACGGCATCCGCGCGTCTGCAGATAGCCCGCGGCCGCCCGCATCAACCGCCGGCCGAGGCCGCGATCGCGCCAGTCATCAAGCACATAGAGCGTTTCGATCTCACCCTCGGCAATGCCCGAGGTGCGCGCCGGGCCCGCCGTGGTGAAACCAATGACACGCGGCGGGCTTCCCGCCGGCAGGTCCGTGCCCCAGGCGGCGGCGACAAACACGCCGCCTTCCGTGCGGATCGCATGGTCGTAATGCGCGGCCTGGCGGATCGCCGAAAGCCGCGCGAGATAGCTCTCCGGCAGAATGCCGGGATAAGCGCTCTGCCAGGCGGCCACGTGCACCACCGCGATGGCGGTCGCATCGGTCGGGCGGGCGCGGCGGATCCCGATCATGCCCACCGCTCGCCTTGTCCATCGAGCGGATTCACGCGCCGCTCACCCGCTTCGCGCGCTCGCTCGGGCGCGATCCGCTCGAGCACAGCGGCGAAGAACCCGTCGGTGCCGTGCCCGCGCGGCGTCAGGACGAGGAACGGTCCCTCCCCCGGCATAGGTCCGGCCGAAACGGGCCAGGCCGCGGCGAACGGCACGACGGCGAAGCCGGAATGGCGCGCAAGAAAGCCCGTCACTTGCGCCTCGTTCTCCTCCGCAAGCAGCGAGCAGGTAGCGTAAACCAGCCGCCCGCCCTTGCGAACAAGCGCCGCGGCCATATCGAGGATGCCGGATTGGCGCGCCAGCAATTCGTCCAGATCCGCGGGCTTGAGGCGTCCGCGCGCGTCCGGATGGCGCCGCCAGGTGCCAGTGCCGGTGCAGGGCGCATCGACCAGCACGGCGTCGAATTTCTCCCGCTGGCGCTTTGCCCATTTGTCTCCGGCGGTCAGCAGATGCCGCTCCACATTGTGCACGCCGGCACGGCGCAGCCGCTTCACCGCTTCATCCAGCCGTGCCTGCGAAATATCACAGGCAACGAGATGGCCGCGGTTCTCCATCGTCATCGCCATGGCGAGCGTCTTGCCCCCGGCGCCGGCGCAGAGATCGGCCACACGCATGCCGGGCGCCGCGCCCACCGGCAGCGCGACGAGCTGGCTCCCTTCATCCTGGATCTCGACGAGCCCGCCGCGAAACGCCGCCCCACCCACCAGGCCACTGCGCTCGGCCACACGCAGCCCCCAAGGCGAGAGAGGCGTGGGCTCCGCCGCGATCCCCTCGGCCGCCAGCGCCGCCCGCGCGTCCTCCCGGCTGCCGCGCAGCAGATTGACGCGCAGATCGAGCGGCGCCGGCTGCCCGAGCGCCTCCATCTCCGCCGCAAGCGCCGGCCCGAATCGCGCCGCCAGAAGCGGCAGCAGCCAGTCCGGAACCTCGAAGCGCACGGCGTCCGGCATCGCCGGACGAACGAGCTCCTGCCCCTCCAGCCGCCGCAGCGCCTCGCGCTCTTTGCCGTCGAGCGGTCCCGGCCCGAACCGCGCGCCGCTGAAAACACGTCCCAGCTCCTCAAAGGAGGTCCCTGACAGCAAAAGAGAAGCACCAATGAGAAGCCGCGCCGTCTCTTCCGCCGGCCTGAGCCACCAGCCGAGCCGGCGGCGGCTGCGCAGCACTTTCCAGACCAGCTCGGAAACGGCCCGTCGATCGCTTGCGCCGATATACCGGCGGGCACGAAAGAACGCGCTCGCGAGCGCATCCGCCGGCGCCTTCGGCTCTCCCAGAATCTCGGCGAGCAGCACGATCGCCGCTTCGACCCGCGCCGCCGGCGTCATCGCCCAGAGGCTCCGCCTTTGCGGGGAGCGGGGCCAGGGGGCAAAGCCCCCTGGCTAGTCCTGGCGATAGTTCGGCGCTTCGCGGGTGATGGCGACGTCGTGCACGTGGCTTTCGCGCAGGCCCGCGCCGGTGACGCGGCGGAACCGGGCCTTGCGTTGAAGCTCGGAGATCGAGGCCGAGCCGGTATAGCCCATGCCGGCGCGGAGCCCGCCCACGAGCTGATGGACGACCGTGGCCACGGGGCCCTTGTACCCGACACGGCCTTCAATCCCTTCCGGGACGAGCTTGAGCTGGTCGTTGATCTCCTGCTGGAAGTAACGGTCCGCGGAACCTCGCGCCATCGCCGAAAGGCTTCCCATGCCGCGGTAGGATTTATAGCTCCGCCCCTGATAGAGAAAGACTTCGCCGGGCGCCTCGTCCGTGCCCGCGAGCAGGCTGCCGATCATCACGCAATCGGCGCCGGCGGCGATCGCCTTGACGATATCGCCCGACGTGCGCACGCCCCCGTCCGCGATCGCGGGCACGCCGTGCTCGCGGCAGAGCGCGGCCGTCTCCAGAACGGCAGTGAACTGCGGCACGCCGACGCCGGCAATGACGCGGGTCGTGCAGATGGATCCCGGCCCGATGCCGATCTTCACCGCGTCCGCGCCGGCGCTGATCAGGGCCCGCGCGCCTTCGGGCGTGGCGACATTGCCGGCCATGACCTGCACCGAGTTCGAGAGCCGCTTGATGCGGTCGACGGCCGAGAGCACCGCGGCCGAATGGCCGTGCGCTGTATCGACGACGATGACATCCACCTCCGCCGCGACGAGCGCGCGCGCGCGCTCCTCCCCGCCCTCGCCCACGCCGGTGGCAGCCGCAACGCGCAGCCGCCCGAGCGCGTCCTTGTTGGCCAGCGGGTGCTTCTCCGCCTTGTCCATGTCCTTGACGGTGATGAGACCGACGCAGCGATAGTCCTCGTCCACCACGAGCAGCTTCTCGATGCGGTGCCGGTGCAGGAGCTGGCGGGCGCGCTCGGGCGAGACATCCGCGGTCACGGTGATGAGGTTCTCGCGCGTCATCAGCTCATCGACCCGGAGGTTCGGATCGGTCGCGAAGCGCACGTCGCGGTTGGTGAGGATGCCGACCAGCCGGCCCGTGTTCCGCTCCACCACCGGGATGCCGCTGATGCGGTACGTGTTCATCAGGGTCCGCGCATCGGCCAGGGTCTGGTCGGGGTGGATCGTCACCGGGTTCACCACCATTCCCGATTCGAACTTCTTCACCTGGCGGACGGCCGCCGCCTGCTCCAGGATGGAAAGATTCTTGTGCACGACACCGATCCCGCCCTGCTGGGCCATCGCGATCGCCATCGGGGCCTCGGTCACGGTGTCCATCGCCGCCGAGATGATCGGGACATTGAGCGGGATCGAGCGCGTAAACCGCGTCGTGGTATCGGTCGCGGCGGGAAGCACCTGCGAGAAGGCCGGCACCAGCAGCACGTCGTCGAAGGCCAGCGCCTCCGCAAGCCGTGCATAGGTCTCCGCTTCGGCAGGCATCGGGGTGATGTCGGGGGCCATGGCGGGACCTTTCATCCGCAACCTTGGCGGCTCCACATAGTCGGCCTTACCGGGCGGTGCAACCGCCACGTTCACTCAGGGCTGCAATGCCTTGCGCTCACTCGGGCTCCGCTTTCGGACGAAAGCCGGTCGCGACCAGATAGAGCTCCCGCGACTCGGCCCGGCTTGCCGGCGGCTTGGCGTGGCGGACGGCGGCGAAGCGCTGCTTCAAAGGCGCCAGCAGGGACGCTTCCGCTCCGCCCTGAAAGAGCTTGACGACAAAGCTCCCGCCGGCGGCGAGCAGCGCTTCGGCAACGGCAAAGGCCTCCTCCGCAAGCGCCATGATCCGTGCGTGATCGGTCGCGGCATGGCCGGTGGTGGCGGGGGCCATGTCGGAGAGCACGAGGTCCGCGGACCCGCCGAGAAGGGCGCGCAGGCGCTCGACAATCTCCGGCGCCGTCGCATCCCCAACGAGCGTCTGCGCACCGGCAAGCGGAGCGATCGGCAGGAGATCGACCCCGACGACCCTTTCGGCTCCGGCCGCCAGCGCCGCCTGCATCCACCCGCCCGGCGCCGCGCCCAGATCAACGACCTTCGCCCCCCTGCGCAGGAAACGAAAGCGTTCGTTCAGTTCCAGAAGCTTGTACGCCGAGCGCGAGCGAAAGCCCGAGGCCTTCGCTGCCTGCACATAGGGGTCGTTGAGCTGGCGGACGAGCCAGCGCTGGGAAGCGGCGGAGCGCCCGGCCGTCTTGGCGAGGCTCACGCGCGTCTTTCGGGAGGGAAGCGCGGTGGGAAGCCTCGGTCCCTGGCTCATGCGCCGCGCGCGGCGTATCCGGGCCGGCCGCCATGGCGCGCGGTGCGGATCAGCCGCAGCAGCATGCCCTCGCGCAAGCCCCGGTCGGCCACGATCATGGTGGGGGCGGCCCAGCTCTGCATCAGGGCGGCGAAGATCGCGGCCCCCGGCCGGACATAGAGGATGCGCTCGGGCCCGATGCAGTGATGGGCTTCGAGCGCGGCCCGATCGAGGCCGCAGAGCGTCGCAAGGGCCCGCGCCGCCGCTGCGCGCGTGAGCACGGCCCCGTCGATCAGGCGGCGGTCGTAGCGCGGGAGGGCAAGCGCCAGGGCGGCGATCGTGGTCGCGGTGCCGCTCGTGCCGAGCAGCCGCACCCCGGCATCCGGCCGGGCCTCGCGGATCTCGCGGGCGATGCAGTGGATGGCATCGAACGGCGCGAGAAAAGCGGCGACGTCACGCACCATGGCGGCGAATCCCGCATGCGTGAAGGACGCGGCGCCATAGCGCTCGGCGAGCGTGACGACGCCCACCGGCAGCGAGGCGCAGCCGACAAGGCTCGGGCGGCCATCGGGAGCGAGCCGGAGCCAGGCAAGCTCCGTCGAGCCGCCGCCAATGTCGAAAAGAAGCGCCCGGCGAGCCGGCGGCGCATCGCTATGGCGCGCAAGCAGCGGGGCGCAGCTCTCGATCGCGAGCTCCGCTTCCTCGCGCGGCGAGATCACGCTGATGCTGAGCCCGGTCTCGCGACGCACGCGGGCCAGGAACTCGCCCCCGTTGGCGGCGCGCCGGCAGGCTTCGGTGGCCACCGCCGCCACCCCCTCCACCCTCCTGGCGGCGAGCCGGTCGGCGCAGGCGCTGAGCGCGTCGAGCGCGCGGTCCATCGCCGCCTCCCCGAGCGCGCCGGTCCGCTCGAGGTCCTCGCCGAGGCAGACCATGCGGCTGAAGCGCTCGAGCACGGCGAACCCGCCGCCGCAGGGCGTGCCGACGAGCAGGCGGCAATTGTTGGTGCCGAGGTCGAGAGCGGCGAAGGCCGGCCCGGCAGGGCGGCTTACCGTGGGCGGCGGTTGGGCGGCGGCAATGGGCTGGACCATGGGCGGGCGTCAGCGGAAACCTTATAGTTCTCCCCCAACCGCCTGAGCGGCAAGAGAAATTTGCCCAAGCCGCCCGGCTCCGGGCGAAGGCCGGCCGCGCGGTTGGTCTTGCCGGCACGCCCGCGCGCGGCTAACTAATTCCCGTGACCGGGCCTTCCGGCGCAGTCACGGCGGCTGCTGGGGGATAGTTTAGCGGTAGAACTCCCGGCTCTGGACCGGGCAGCCTTGGTTCGAATCCAGGTCCCCCAGCCATCTCAACGGTATCTGTCTGCCGGACTTGTTTGCCGTTTGGGC
>JASHRV010000138.1 GCA_030037175.1 Acetobacteraceae bacterium | reverse complement strand
CGGCGGCCGCCCAGGAAGAAAAAGTGGCGTTGGCGCGCCCCCCGACACCTCCCATGCCCTCCGCACCGATGGAGGGTGCCCCGGGGAGTGCCCCAGGGGGCGCTCCCGTCGCCGGCGTTCTGGTCAGCGCCTTCGGCGCGCCCACGCCCGCCGGCCCGGCCCCGGGGATCCGCTACCAGACCGCGCCCGGCGCCCATGTGCTCGCGCCCTGCGCCGGCACGGTCGAGTTCGCAGCCCCTTTCCGCAGCTACGGGCAGCTCGTGATCCTCGATTGCGGCAATGATTACCGCTTCGTGCTGGCCGGGATGCAGCAGCTCCTGGTGAGCGCCGGGGGCAGCGTCGCCGCCGGAGAGGCGGTCGGCGTGATGGCGACATGGAGTCCGGACTCGCAAGTCGCGAGGCCCACACTTTATCTCGAACTGCATCACGGCGGCCAGGCGGTGAACCCTCTGTCCTGGTTGCACGCGAGGGGATAGGAGCGGAGGGCTTCGGCAGCTAGAATGCGCTTCATGGACGAAAAACGTCGGGCGCTCGCGCCTGGAGACGATGGCACAACAAACCGGCGGGCGCGGCGCGCCCCGGGAAGGAAAAGAATGAAGCTACGCAATGGCCTGCTTCTGGGCGGCGCCTTCCTGGCCGGCGTGGCGGCGCTGCCGGCCTCGGGCCTGCTGACGCGCACGCTCGGACCAAGCCTCGGCATACCGTCGGCGCTGGCCCAGGATGCCCAGGACCAGGGCGGAAACAATGCCGATACCTACCGTCTGCTCAGCCTCTTCGGCGACGTCTTCGAGCGGGTGAAGGCGGACTATGTCGATCCTGTGTCCTCGAAGACCCTGGTCTACAACGCGCTCAACGGAATGCTGAGCGGGCTCGATCCGCACAGCGACTATATGGACCCGAGCCAGTACAACGACATGCAGGTCCAGACGCGCGGCGCCTTCGGGGGGCTCGGCCTCGAGGTGACGGGGGACCAGGGCTTCATCAAGGTGGTGACGCCGATCGACGGCACGCCGGCGGCCAAGGCCGGAATCAAGCCGGGCGATCTGATCGTCTCGCTCGACGGCAAGACCGTGGAGGGGCTCTCGCTCAACGACGCGGTCAACAAGATGCGCGGCGCGCCCGGGAGCAAGATCACGCTCACCATCAAGCGTGACGGCGTGGACAAACCGATCGAGGTGACGCTGACGCGCGAGGTGATTCACGTCCAGATCGTCCATCAGGCGCTTTACGGAGATATCGGCTATATCCGGCTCGCCGAGTTCGACGAGACGGCGAGCGCGGGCATCCGCAAGGCCGTGGAGAGCCTGAGCCAGCAGGCGCACGGCAATATCAAGGGCTACATCCTCGATCTTCGGAACAATCCCGGCGGGCTGCTCGACCAGGCCGTGGCCGTGGCGAACGACTTCATGACGCAGGGAGAAATCGTCTCCACCCGCGGCCGCCACGCCGACGACGACCAGCGCTGGGACGCAACCCCGGGCGAGGACATCATCGGCAACGCGCCGCTGGTGGTGCTCGTCAATGACGGCACGGCCTCGGCCGCCGAGATCGTCTCGGGCGCGCTGCAGGACAATCGCCGGGCGATCATCCTCGGCACCCGCACCTTCGGGAAAGGCTCGGTGCAGACGGTGATCCCGCTGCCCGGGGACAATGGCGCGATCCGGCTGACGACGGCCCGCTACTACACGCCGTCCGGCCGCTCGATCCAGGGGCTCGGCATCACGCCGGATATTCGGGTTGCCGAAACCGCGACACCGGAGCTCAGCTTCGGTCCGGCGCATGAGAGCGACCTCAACAACACGCTTTCGAACACCGGCGGCGTGCCGGAGACGTCGGGGCCGCCCCCGCGCACCGATCTTCCGCCGGTCGCCAAGGAGATCCCGGCGAAGCCGCCGGCGAACTGGCCGAGCTTCGATCCGGACAAGCCGGGCACCGACTTCCAGCTCCAGCAGGCGCTGAAGGTCGTCCAGGCGATGGCCGGGGAGAACACCGCGACCACGCGCTAGCAGCGGAACACGGGGCGCCCTCGGAAGCGCGCGTCATGTCCCGGCGGGGGGCACCGGGGCGGGCTCTGGCGCGGTTCTGGACGGCGGTGATCATCGTCCTCGGCGGCGGCGCGGCCCTGCTGCAATGGCTTGGCCCGCCGCCCGTCTCAACGCCGCCCACGCCCCGTCCCGCGGCTTCGGCTTCATCGGCGCTCGCCCCACCGGCCCCGCCGCCGGCCGCGTCCCCGGCGCGGCCGAATGAGCCGGCGCCCGCACGCGCCGCGACCACCATCCCAGCTCAACCCGGCGGCCCGATCGCGCCGCCGGATCCGCTGCTGCTCGTCGCTTCGCCCCAGGACCCGAAGGCGATGCTGCCGCGGATCGGCCCGGACGGCGCGACGCCGATGCAGGTCTATGCGCGCGCCTTCGATACGAGCGACCCGCGGCCGCGGATCGGTCTCATCGTTGCCGGAATCGGCGAATCGGCCGACGAGAGCGAGGCTGCGATCGACTTGCCCGGCGCGGTCACTCTCGCCTTTTCCCCTTACTCGGTCGATCCGGGGCAACTGCTTGCCGAGGCGCGGAGCAAGGGTCACGAGATCCTCATTTCGCTGCCGCTCGAGCCGGCGGGATATCCGCTCAACAACGCGGGCGACGAGGCGCTCCTGGTGACGGCGCCCGAGGGGCAGAACCTGACCCGGCTCGATTGGGCGCTGAGCCGGATCGAAGGCTATGTCGGGGCCACCGGCGCGATGGACGGGATGTATGGCGAGCGCTTCGCCGCTTCGCCCGTCCTGCTTGCCACGCTCGAACGCCGGCTTGCCGCGCGAGGGCTCCTTTATGTCGATCCGCGCGTCGGCCAGCCGGACCCGGCCTGGGTCACCGGCCGGACCGCGGACGTCATCGTGGATGAGCCGGCGGTGGGGCCGACGATCGACGCCAATCTCGACAAGCTCGAGACGATCGCGCGCGCCCATGGCTCGGCGCTCGGCGTGGTGGGATGGCCGGGACCGACGACGGTGGAGATGGTGGCGGACTGGGCCGGCACGCTCGCGGCCAAGGGGCTCGTGCTCGCGCCGGTGACCGCGCTCGTCAAGCGGCCGCCGGCTCCATCTCCCGAGACAAACGCGGGGAAGCCATGAGCGCCGATGAAGCCGCGGCGCTGCCCTATCGCCAGAACGCGGGGGCCGTGCTCTTCAATCGCGGCGGCTGCGTGCTCGTCGCACGCCGCGCTCTCGGACGAGGCCCCGAAGAGGGCGGCGGCGCGTGGCAATTGCCCCAGGGCGGGATCGATGAGGGAGAAGAGCCGCGCAAGGCCGTGCTGCGCGAGCTTGCCGAGGAGATCGGCACGGACCGCTTCCGCATCATCGGCGAGCATCCGGAGTGGCTGACATACGATCTCCCGGCGGAACGCGTCGGCAAGGCGCTCCACGGCCGCTATCGCGGCCAGCGGCAGCGCTGGTTCGCGCTGCGGTTCCTCGGCGAGGACGGCGACATCAAGCTTGACCGGGACCCCCATCATCCGGAGTTCGATGCCTGGCGCTGGGTCCCGCTCTCGGAAATCCCCGCCCTGGCGGTCGGGTTCAAGCGTGCGATCTACGAAACCCTTGCAGGCTCCTTCGCCCGCTTCGCTCTTCCGGAGAAGAAGGCTTGAGCGAGGACCCGCACCGCGCGCGCTGGGATGCGCGCTTCGCCTCCGGGGACTATGTGTTCGGCACCGAGCCGAACGCCTTCCTCGCCGGCGAGTCGGCGCGGCTCAAGCCGGGCTGGAAGGCGCTCGTGCTGGCGGACGGCGAGGGCCGCAACGGCGTGTGGCTCGCGCGTCAGGGGCTCGACGTCACCACGGTCGATTTCTCGCCCATGGGGCTCGCCAAGGCGCAACGGCTGGCCGCAAAGCACGGGGTCACCATCCACACCGTGCTCGCGGACCTCAACCAGTGGGACTGGCCGGAGTCCGCGTTCGATCTCGTGATCGGCGTCTTCATGCAGGTGTTCGATCCGCCGGCGCGCACGGCGATCTTCACGCGCATGAAACGGGCGCTGAAGCCGGGCGGCCTGCTTCTGCTGCAGGGCTATCGCCCGGAGCAGCTCGCCTATGGCACCGGCGGCCCTCGGACACCCGAGAATCTCTACACGGAGGACATGCTGCGCGCGGAATTCGCGGATCTCTCCATCCTCGCGCTCAGGGTGCATGATTCCGTGATCCATGAGGGCTGCGGACATGACGGGATGTCCGCTCTGATCGATCTCATCGCGATGCGCCCCAGGGCCTGACGAGGGGCGGAGCCCCCTTGCCGTGGGCGCGGTCCCTGACTTTCCGCGAAGCACTGTTTGGCAACCGCAACGCCCCAACCGCAATGCCTATGCAACTTCGGCACCTGCGCTACTTCGTGAAAATCGTCGATGCGGGCAGCTTTTCCCGGGCCGCGAGCGTGATCCATGTCGCGCAGCCCGCGCTGAGCCAGCAGATCGGCGAGCTCGAGGAGGAGTTGGGCGTCAGCCTGCTCCAGCGCAGCGCGCGCGGCGTGCGCCCGACCGTCGCCGGCGAAACCCTTTATCGGGAGGCGGCCTCCATCTTGCGGCTGATGGAGCAGTTGCCCGGCAAGGTACGTTCCGCCGCCGGCGAGGCCGCGGGGGCGGTGAATTTCGGCATGAGCTCGACTCTCGCCGCCTTCCTCTCGGGCCCGTTCATGGAATCCTGTCGCGCGGCGCTTCCCAGGGTCGCGCTCCGCTTCATCACCGGCCACAGCGTATCGATTTTCTCGCGGATCGAAGCACGAACGCTCGATCTCGGCATCCTCTTCGAGGACAAGCCGGTTCCCGGCGTCGCCCGGCAAGTTTTGTTTCGCCAGCGTCTCTTCCTGGTCTGCCGTTCGCAGCCCCTCGGCGCGGCGGATGCGATAGCGCTCTCCGAGCTGGCAGCGCGCCCGCTCGTCATGCCCGCCCACCCCAACGTCACCCGCAGCCTTCTCGACCGCGTGTTCGCGGAAGCCGGCCTCGTTCCGAACATGGTGGCGGAGGCGGACACGCTTTTCAGCATCCTCTCCGCCGTTCAGAGCGGCATCGGCGACACCGTCCTGCCCAAGGGCGATCTTTCCGACGTGCCCGGTCATGCAGCGCTCCCCTGCATTCCCATCGTGCCGCCGCTCTGTCTCACGGCATCCGTCATCGCGGCGAATGAGGCGCCGCTTACGAGTGCCGCCGAAGCGGTACGGGATCTGTTCCGCACCTTCGTCGCGCGCCGCCTCGCCGAAAACCCGCCGCCGGGGGCGGAATGGGTCGGCGAGGAGGAACCATAGCGGCCGCCGATAGGCGCATAGCGAAACGATATTTGTGCTGAGCCTCCCCGCACGGCACATGCGGGGCCACAGGAATGGAGGCCAGTGTCATGGCAAAGCTCATCTATCGTGTCGTCTCGGCATGCGGCGCGCTGGGTTACGGCTATCCCAAGGAATCCATGGACGAGGCCCTGAAGGGCCGGGTCGACGCCATCATCTCCGACGCCGGGTCCATGGATGCCGGACCCTATTATCTCGGAACGGGAACGGAATATTTCGAGCGCGAGGCGGTCAAGGCGGATTATCGCCAGATGGTCGCCGGCGGCCAGAAGCTGGGCTGCCCCGTGATCCTCGGCAGCAGCGGCATGGCCGGCGGAAACCGCAATCTCGCCTGGATGCTCGATGTCGCAAAGGAAGTCTTCGCCGAGCTCAATGTCTCGAATGCCAAGCTGGCCGTGATCGGCGCCGAGCTCGATGCGGAGACGGTCATCGGCGAGCTTCGCAAGGGAGCCCTCCGCCCGACCGGCATCGGGCCGGACCTGAGCGAGGCGGCGCTCCGCGAGAGCACCATCGTCGGACAGATGGGCATTCATCCGCTGATCACCGCGCTCGAGAGCGGGGCGCAATTCATTCTTGCCGGCCGTTCCTGCGACATCGCGCTCTTTGCTTCCGACATGATCCGCCGGGGCATCGACGCGGGCCTCGCCTATCATGTCGGCCATGTTCTGGAATGCGGAGCGCTCGCGTGCGATCCCGGCTCTCCGTCGGACTGCCTGGTCGCGGAGCTGTACGATGACGGCTCCGCCATCTTCGTCGCGCCCAACCCGGGCCGGCGCTGCACGCCCTATTCCATCGCCGCGCATTCGCTCTACGAGGAGAGCCATCCGCAGCTCCAGTTCTATCCCGAAGGCATCCTCGTGATGGAGAAGACCGAGTTCTTCGCGAAGGATGCCCGCACCGCCGGCATCCGCAACAGCCGCTTCGTGCGCGCGGAGAAGCCCTGGCCCTGGAGCATCAAGCTCGAAGGCGCACGCCGCCTCGGGGCGCGCAAGGTCTCGCTTCTCTATATCGATCCCGCCGATCTGCCGAAGATCCCGGCGGACGTCCTGGTCTATGGCCGCAACGGCGTGCAGGCGCGCCCCGTCGGTCCCGGCGAGCGCGAGCTCGGCATCGTCATCGAGACCAGCGCAAAGACGAAGGAGGGCGCCATTCTGCTGGGCAGCCTTCTTACGCACTACCTCATTCATTACGGCTATCCGGGCCGCAAGGCGACCGCCGGCAACATCGCCTATCCGCTCTCGCCCAATCTCGTGAGCTTCCGGCGCGACGATGGAACCTTCGGCGCCATCGTGCCGAGCGGCACGCGCGATCCGGTCTTCTTCGCCAACTATGCGAAGATCAAGGACGCCGTGATCCGGCTCATTCAGGAAACGTTCCCCGATGCGCTCGCAGACGCCACCTTCACCATCACCGACGCGGACGAAGCCAATCCCGCGATCCTCTTGCGCACCGTGGACCGCGACCCCGGGCAGCTCGCCGCCCGCCACCAGGCGGAGATCGACCGCATCACCCGCCTCGCCACGCCCAGACCCGCGTCGCGGCTCAATCTCGACGCGGCGGATGGCTATGAATGGTCCCTCTATCACCTTCTGCAGAACGAGGATGTGATCAAGAGCCGGATGTTTCCGATCACCTATTATCGCGCCGATGGCGCAGCATGGACGGAAGAGGGCAGGGAGCAGCCCCGCTATTTCGACATCGGCGAGACCGGCTACAAGGGCGACCTCGATGACCGCACGCTTTCGCTGATCGCGGACGCACCGCCGGAAGGAGAGCCGCACGGAACCGAGCGTCTGCTCGACATGGCGGTCGTGATCCGCAGCAAGGATGCCGGCATCAACCGGCTGACCTTCGATATCATCTTCACCTCGGCCGAGAACTACGAGGCGGCGCTGCGCTCCAACCTCTTCTGCAAGAATAACGTGGCAAAGATCCTCGGCCTTGCGCCCGAGCGCGTGGTCGGAACCTTCTTCGTCGATACCTGCAACGCCATCAAGATCTCCATCGACCGCCCGAACATTTCCGCCTCCGTCGATGAGCGCGACGTTTTCGGGGCGCAGCAGCAATCCGC
>JASHRV010000137.1 GCA_030037175.1 Acetobacteraceae bacterium | reverse complement strand
GGGAGGAATCCGGTCAACCCACCCGCGCTCGCGAATCTGGCGGCCACGGCCTCTGCCGTCGCTTTGGTCGAGGTCAAGCGACACCAACACCAACGGAGAACACTATGAGGAAGGCACTTCTTACCGGCACGGCCGCCATTGCCCTTGGCATGTTCGGCTTCGGCATCAGCGGCGCGCATGCGGCGAGCATCAGCGTTGGCGCGGGCTGCAACCTTGCCGCCTGCATCCAGCACAACCTTGGCGGCGCCAACGCGCAGGGCACCAGCAACACTTCGGTGAACGCCAATGGCGACCTGAACGGCAACGAGAGCCATGACCTGAATGGCAACACGGTTGCTGGGAACGGCAACAGCGGCCGCAGCGCCACGGCCATCGGCGGCGACGCGACCAGCAACACCCAGGAGAACAGCGGCCGCAGCGCCACGGTCAATGGCGACGGTCTCGCCAACAGCAACAGCGGGAACGAGAACTTCGGCGCCCAGGGCCTGCTCTTCGGCTCGGCCCAGGTCGGCAACGGCGTCCTCGCTCAGGTCGACTCCAACAATCACGTGCATGTTGACGTGACGCTCGCTTCGGCGCACGCCGGCGGAAGCCTGACTGGCCACGTCACCAACGACAACCAGTCCAGCGCTCCGTTCGCCAGCAACCACGACCACTACTTCGGCTTCTTCGACAACGGCTCGGACGTCTCCAACACGTCGTTCGGCTCTGTTGGCGTGGTCACCCAGGCTGCCAATGGCAACGGCATGCAGCAGGTCAACACCTCTGTGGCGGTTGGCGCGGTCAACAGCGGCGCGACTCTGGTTAGCCGCTAATCGCGTTCTTTCGACCTTGGCTTGAACTGAGAACCGCACCGTCCGGCGGGCGCCGGGCGGTGCGGGACTTCATACCCGACGGAGATTTCGATGTCGGGGACAGAAACGAGGGAACAGACATGAGCAGGACGAGGATGAGTTCGGCCGGGGCCGTTCTCGTAATTGCGATGGCGTTCGCCGTGCACGGACCCGCGTTCGCGGGCGGGGCGGCAAGCAATGGCGGGGCGGCGGACAGCGCGTTCGGCGCGCTCGCGGGCAACCAGCTTTCGACCAGCCAGCTCGGCGGGGCACGGGGCGGAACCGCCGTTAATATCGACAATTCGTTCAATACCGTTAAGAACACCCTCAACGACACATCTTCCGCCGGTGGGTCATTGGTCGGCTCGATCAACGGGACGACGAGCGGCTGGGGCATTGCGAACAACAACATCAGCGGCAGCTCCGGGTTCCTGAATTCGGTCGCGAACACCGGCAATCTCGTGCAGGTCAACCAGAGCATGTCGGTCTTCATCAACGCGCAGTAGGGAGGAACGTGCGGACGATCGTGTCATGAAACGTCAGGCGTGGCGGGTGGGCGGCGCGTTTGCCGCCTGCGCCGCCCTGTGGTTCGGCGCGGGCGGGCAGGGCCAGCCGGCGCAAGCTGCGCAACTCCAGATCAGCGGGGCGGTCGCGTCGATTCCGGGACTGTCCTCACCGACGCTCTCGGTTGAGAGCTTCCAGGCCCGCCGCTTCAGCGCCGTGATCCCTCAGCGCTTCGATTATTCCTGTGGATCGGCGGCGCTCGCGACGCTGCTCACTTATAGCTACGACATGCCCGTGGACGAGATGACCGTCTTCCGGAGCATGGTCCAGCACGGCAACAAAGCGCTGATCGAGCAGTACGGTTTCTCGCTGCTCGACATGAAGAACTACTTGGAGCGAGTGGGGCTGCCTTCGGGCGGTTTTCGCGCGCCGATCGCGAAGCTTGCGCAGGTCGGCGTGCCGGCGATCGTGCTGATCAATGAGCGAGGATATCACCACTTCGTGGTGATCACCGGACTCGAGGATGGGCGCGTGTTGATCGCCGACCCGGCGGTTGGGATAAGAAGCGAACGTCTGACAGCTTTTGAGGACCAGTGGAGCGGGATCTTTTTTGTGATCCTGAACCACGCGACCGAGGCACGCACGAGCTTCAACCAGGAGAAGAACTGGACCCTGGCGCCGCCGGCGCCGATCGGGCCGACTTCGCTCACGCGTTTCATGGTCGATCTTTCGACCCTGCGTCAGGTGGGCGCAGGCAATCCAAGTCTTTTTTAGGAGGAGCACCATGTCCGGACGAGGAATGGCGCGAAGCGCAATGTTCGGTGCTGCGGCCTCTGCTCTTTGGATGGCAGGAGCGAGCTTGCCGGCCCGCGCCGCGGATCAGCCGATCTCGGGCCCCTTCGGTGGAACCAGTATTGGGGCGATACCCGAGGTGACGGTCGAGGCGCCCGTGGCGGCGCGTTCTCCGAGCGTCCAGGCGGGGGCGGACTTCGTCGCCACCGCAGGGCTTAAGCAGTACGCGATGACGAACCATCAGCTCGGCACCGTGCGGGGCGGCTTCACGACCGGGAACGGGGTGACCTTCAATTTCGGCTTTGCGCAGGTCACGACGGTCAACGGCACCGTGGTCGAGGGGCTTATGGTCCAAAATGGGACAGCCTCCGCGTTCGAGGGCACCAATATCCCCACCAACTCGTGCAGCAGCTCCTGCGCATCGAGCGCAAGCGCAAGTGCCAAATATACGGTGCTGAACGGGGTCGTAATCTCGGGGTCAGGCGGGCAGCCGGCACTGAGCACCAATCCGAGCTTTACCGCGAACACGACGCTTGATCCGAGCAAGCCGATCACGGTTACCAGCACAGCCAACAACGGCGGTACAACGATCACGACGACGCTCGGTCAGAACGGAATCGTCAACAGCATCCAGAACATCTCGAACAATCAGCTCATCAACCAGGCATCGGCCTTGAGCATCAGTGTCACTGGGCTCGCCCAGGCGATCGCCGCAGCGCAGGCAGTCAACTCTGTCATGCACACGCTGATACGATGACTGTGGCCCACTGATTCAGGCAAACCGGGCGCGATAAGGTTGGGGGCAACAAGGGACCTGGGGGACGAAGGCGCGGAACAGGGAGATCAAGGGATGACAAGGGCGAGATGGAGAATAGGCTCGAAGGCGGGAGGGGGACTCCATGTCCCGGGTGGGGTGCTTTTTGTCGCCCTCATGCTCTTCGCCATCTCGCTTCCGGCCGCGGCCGCACGAGCCGGCGAGCTCGGAACCAACGATACGATCGTCCTTGCGGCACTTGGCGGCGTGGAGCCGCTCCCGGTCGGAGAGATGGCGAAGGAGTCGGCGCGCGGCATCGGGAACGGTGCCGAGCCGAGTGTGGAGATTCCAATAGCGCAGCCCACCGTCCGCCTTTGGGATGATTTCGGTGCGTTCTCGCCCTCGTCGATCGGCAATACCATCGTCACCATCAGTTCGGGTGCGGGCCAATAGAGCGTGGAAGTCGCTGTCGAGCTGTTTGGCCCCATTTAACGGGTGGCTGCGCACGGGCAATGCATCCAAAAGGCAGGAAGCCCTTCGCGTAGGATAGAGAGATTTGCGGCAGGTGTTTCGTTTGAAACGAATGTAACATTTTAGAAGCGACATTACGAAACATTCCGGTGTCACAACCTCCATAACTTCACCCATACTTGTTCGCCGTTGTGCTTTTAAGAGTTGCGACGGTGGAGTATCGTCGGTTTGCAAACCGAAGATTCGTCTGGGCAATGGCCGTCGAGTCGTAACGTCGACCCTTCCGGAGGAACATGATGTTGGCCGAACGCTGGTCCTGCCAGGCCCGAGTGCTCGCGTTATCGGGTCAGGGGCGGTTCGTGCGGAGCCGATCGCTCCGGATTCCGTTGCGTGCGGCGCTCTGCGGTGCCGCCTGCCTCGCGGGATTTTCGATGCAGAACGCCTATGCCCAGTCCGATACGCAATCCGCCGCAACGCCGCTTACGCCGACGGAAGTGGCGAATTTGAGGGCGGAGATACTCAGGCAGCAGCGGCAGATCCAGGAGCAGCAGAGAGAGCTCTATCTGCAAACCCTGCGCCTCAATGATCAGCAGAATCTGCTCAACTCCGAGCTCCAGAAACTGACGGGGACCGGAACGGGAACCGCGGCCGACGCCGCGCCCCAGACGGCAACAACAGGGAGCACTCAAGGCACAACAGGGACGACTTCGAGCGATACGCAGGGCGCGACGCAGACCGCGCAGACGGCCGAGCCCGCATCGCCGAATGCGCCATCGGCGGCGCCGATCTCCGGGCCAAGCCCGCAGCAGCAGGAGGAACGGCGCGTGCTGCAGACGGCGCACGAGCTCTCCAACACGGGCGGCGTGCTGACACCCAAGGGAGATCTCGTCGTCGATCCCTCGATCGAGTACGACTACTGGAATCAGAACGAAGTCAATATCAGTGGCTTCTCCGTCGTTCCCGGCATCACGTTCGGGAACATCAATGTCCAGCGTGTCCAGGCGAACTACGAGACGACAGCCGTGACGTTGCGCTATGGCGTGACCAACCGGCTGGAACTGAACATGAAGGTCCCGGTGGTCTACGCAACCGGCACGACCACCACTCAGCCGCTGGGGCCGAATGCGCAGGTGTTCTCGCCCGGGGCGAGCGCCTTCAATATCGGCGATATCCAGTTGGGTGCGAGCTATCAGATCAATGCCGGTAATGACGGGTGGCCGATCTTTCTTGGGAATGTGCTGCTCAAGACGGCCACCGGCACGAGTCCGTTTGACGTGCCGATCTACACGACCCAGGACCCGAATGGGCTCTATATCGCGGGCATCCAGAAAACCCTGCCGACAGGCACTGGCTTCTACACGCTCGAGCCCAACGTGACGATGCTTCTGCCGACCTCACCGGCGGTGCTGTTTGCGAATATTCTCTATGGAATTAACTTCTCGCGCACCGTCCAGATCCAGAACACCGCAGGCGGCCCCTCGACCTCGGCATCAATTGGCCCGGGCAACTATATTTCGGGAACCTTCGGCGTCGGCTTCGCTGTGAACGATCAAACCTCGATGACGTTCAGCTACCAGCAGGAGCATGTCTGGCCGACGAGCGAGAACGGCACGAATCTGGGTGGCTCCTCCTACGATTTCGGCACTTTCAATTTCGGCCTCGGCTTCCAGGTGACGAAGAATATCAACGTCAATCTCGGAGCCGGGATCGGGGTCGGGCCCAACAACCCGGTGGCGAAGATCCTGCTCGAAGTGCCGATCCGCTTCCAGCTTTAACGCCCGCGCCGTGCCAATTCGAAACCAACGCGTCGCAGACCAATCCGGGGTCACATGGGCGTATAGCTGTTGTTCAGGTCGCCCGTCGTGCTGTCTATAAAGTCATATTTCCCATTGGCCGCGCGAACCCTGTCGCACTCGTGCGGAGTGCGCCCATTCCTTAAGGTGACAGAAAGACACAGAACATCGCCAGAGATGTTCCAGGTCAGCGGGTCCTTCGTTCCTGAGCTGGTTAGAGTTCCCGTTCCGCCAGGAACGAAGGCGATCGTGTAGGCAGTCCCGTCCTTGCTCACGCCGGAAAGGGATCGCCCGATGACGGCGTGCTCCAGTTCCTGCCCGGTCAGGTACGCAGCATTGCTCGCCGGCGATGCCCCTGGATTCGGCGTTGCCCCCGTTGTCGCTCCTTGAGGGGCGTTCGATGGCCCGCCGCACGAGGCAAGAGCCAGGAAGCAGATCCCTGAGACAATAGAGTTCCTGCGCATACAGTTCGCCCCGGTGTAACCGTCTATTGGCCGCAACACCCGAAGACAGGGTCTTCAGGTACTTTGAGCGTCCAATATCTCTCGGACTGACCTTTCTTGCGCGGACATGATGCCGGAAAATCCGAAGTTGCGCCATGCCCTACCCCGAAGGGCTTCCGACCGGGAAAGGCCAAGCCCAACGAGAACATCTCGCAAATCAAACAGCATGTGCGCGCCCACAAAATCCCGGCAATCAGGGGAGCGGGCGTGTGGTGCTGTGATTATTCTCTACCTGTTGCTGGACCGTCTGTACGGTGAATGTCGTCGCGAGCGTAAGATTGTTGAGGCTGATCGTCGGCGCGGGCTCGATAGCCGGAGCCGCAAACGGGTTGACGAGATTATTGTTCGAATCGGCCTCCACGCCATTGGCCACGGTCGATTGCAGGCCCTGAGAGGCGGTATTCGGCTGAGACTCAGAGCCGGGGTTCTCGGCTGCTTCATCGCTGGCATCGATCGGCGATCCGATAGCCGCCGGAGCTGGGGCATTGTTTGAGCTGGAGGAGCCGCCCGTCCTTGTCGGCGCGTCTGATGCGATGAAGGGATCGGTTGCGATGTTGGCTGCCGTATTGGTCGTTGTGTCGGCTGTCGTCTTTTTGGGTGTCGCCGCATAGCGATAGGTGAGGGCACCGGCACCGCCGAGCGCGCCGACCACGACCGCAGCACAACCGGACAGAAGCAATGATACGGGAAGCAGCGCAAGCGCCCCGGCAACGCTGCAATTTCCCACGACGGAGAAGCGCCTGAGTGCCCGTTTGTCCTCGCCGGGCATGTCCACGCACTCCGCGAATCTCGCCTTTCTGCGTGGACCGAAGGCGCGCAACTTCCGACGAGTGGTGAGCCCCTCGCGAAGGAAACCGCCTTTCCCCAGGTCGGCTATATCATCGCTCGTGTCTAAGGAAATTTCGCTGAGGTCGCGAAATGTTTGAATTGAACGTGCAAAACTGATTCGTGCCACCGCACAGCGCCCAAGCAAGCAACATCCCCCTCACAATTCGTTTACCCTTGCATGCCGATTCTGTCAAATTGTGATCGCTCATCTCGGGCGATTTAATAGCATCGCACGAGGCACGCATTGAAACGCTCGTGCATGTACCATCAGGCTGAACACGTTCTCGGGTGTTCTTGCGAATGGACTCAAAGCGGCGCGACGCAGCCGCTTCGCAGTTTCCGCGGGGTGTGATCTGTCTTGGGCCGATATCACCGAAGGGAGGCCTCGTGATGAAATTGAAATATGGAGCGGGATGGGAAGCGTGCCTCGTTGGCCTTGCGCTGTTGATCGCTGCGAATGGCGTGCGCGCGCAGGAAGTATCCGGAGACGTGCTTGCGCGGCTGCGCCAAGATGGAACGATTCTCATTGCCTATCGTGTGGATGCTCCGCCCTTCTCCTACCTGGACAAGGCGGATACCCCGGTGGGCTTCATGATCGATCTCTGCCGTGCAGTCACCGACAACATCGCCCAACAGATCGGTCGTCCTGCGCTCAAGGTGACCTACGTCCCGGTTACGGCCGCGGACCGCTTCACGGCGATCGCGCAGGGCAAGGCCGACCTGCTCTGCGAATCGACGACCGAGACGCTCTCGCGGCGCGAGATGGTGGATTTCTCGCTGCCGACCTTTGTCGATGGCGCCGGCATTCTCATCCGGCCGGGTGGGCCGCAAAACCTGCAGCAGCTCGCGGGGAAGAAGCTCGGTGTGCTCGGGGGAACGACGACGGAAGCGGAGCTGCGAGGAAGCCTCAAGCAGGCCGGGATCACCGCTGATATCGTTACCGTGACGACGCAGGCGGAGGGGTTGGCGATGCTGGGCAGCGGCAAGATCGCGGCCTACTTCGCGGACCATGCCGCCCTTGCCTATTTCATCGCGACCGGCCAGGCACCGGCGCAAGCGATCCTTGCCCAGAACTTTCTTTCGATCGAGCCTTTTGCGTTGGCGCTGCCGCTCGGGGATGAAAAGTTCCGCCTGGCAGTGGATCGTGCTCTCTCCGAGATCTATCGCTCGGGGCAGATCGCCCGCATCTTTGCCGAAGCTTTTGGTTCCCAGGCGCAGCCCGGCCCGGCCCTGAAGGCGCTCTATCTGATCACACCCCTGCCGGAATAGCTTGGCGCGCAGCGCGCCCGTGCGGCGGGCGCGGGCTTCCCTCGCCCGCCGCGGGGATTTGACCTCGATCAATGTTACGCGCCCGCCACGGCGCGATGGTCCGGCGTCGCCACGGTGATGCGTATCGCCATGGCGAAGGAGGGACTGAGCTGTGGCCAACGATACGCTGTCGGCGGGTGCAGCCGGGACGGTGCCGTTGCCGGCCCGCACAATGCCGGCACCGCCGGACAAGCTCCGGCTGGGCGGGCTGACCGCGCTCGTGATCGGCTCGATGATCGGATCGGGCGTCTTCAGCCTGCCGCAGAATATGGCGGCAGGCGCCGCACCGCTCGCCATCGTCATCGGCTGGGCGATCACCGGCGTCGGCATGCTGGCGCTCGCGACGGTTTATCAGCGCCTCTCCATGGCCAAGCCGGACCTCGATGCCGGCCCGTACGCCTATGCCAAGGCCGGGTTCGGGCCGTTCATCGGCTTCAACAGCGCCTGGGGCTACTGGATCAGCGCATGGGTCGGCAATGTCTCCTATGCGGTCGTGGTGTTCAGCGCCCTCTCGTTCTTCTTCCCCGCCTTTGGCGAAGGCAATACCTGGCAGGCCGTGCTCGGCGCCTCGATCGTGCTCTGGATCATTCACGCGTTGATCCTCTCGGGCGTGCGGCAGGCCGCCCTGGTGAACCTCGTGACGACGATCGCCAAGATCGCGCCGATCGCGCTGTTCATTGTCGTGGTGGCGCTGGCCTTTCGTGCGAACATCTTCACGCTCGACTTCACCGGCGCGGCGACGAAAGGCCTCGGCTCGGTGCTGACCCAGGTGAAGAGCACGATGCTCGTCACGCTTTGGGTGTTCATCGGCATCGAAGGCGCAAGCGTTGTCTCCGGCCGCGCCGAGCGCCGGCGTGATATCGGAGCGGCAACGATTGCGGGTTTCCTGATCACGCTGGCGCTTTACGCGCTCGTTTCGGTTCTGTCGCTCGGAATCATGAGCCAGTCCAACCTCGCGGCGCTGAAAAATCCCTCGATGGCAGGGGTGCTCGCGCACGTCGTCGGGCCGTGGGGCGCGGCGCTGATCGATATCGCGCTCACGATCTCGGTCTTTGGCGCCTTCCTGAGCTGGACGGTGCTCGCCGCCGAGATCCCGTTCGTCGCCTCCCGTGACGGAACGATGCCGCGCTTCTTCGGCCAGGCCAACGCGAAGGGCTCGCCCACGCTCTCGCTCTGGGTGACCAACGGGCTGGTGCAGCTCTTCCTCATCATCACCCTCTTCGCAAACAGCACCTATCAGGCGCTGTTCTCGATCGCGTCGGTCGCAATCCTCGTGCCCTACATCTTCTCCGGCGCCTATTCGCTCAAGCTCGCCCTGGCCGGCGAAGCCGGGGCGCAGCGGAGCGACATGCTGATCGGCGCGGTCGCGACGGTCTACGGGCTCTGGCTCGTTTATGCGGCCGGACCCGCCTATCTCTTCATGGCCGCGATTCTCTACGCACCCGGCGTCATCTTCTATCTCTGGGCCAGGGGCGAGCAAAAGGCGCGGCTGTTCCATCCGTTCGAAGCGCTCCTTGCGGTTCTGTTGATTGCCGCCGGCGTGGCCGCCGCCTGGCTGATGTACACCGGCGCCATCAATCCCCTCAGCTGAACGACAATATCGGGAGCACATCGATGACCGTGCCCGGAGTCTTCTCCGAGGTTGGAAAGCTGCGCGAAGTCCTGGTCCATCGCCCGGATCTGAGCCTGCAGCGGCTGACACCGGAAAACTGCCGGAAACTCCTCTTTGATGACGTGCTCTGGGTCAAGCGGGCGCGCCAGGAGCACGATGTTTTCGTCGATGCGCTGCGCGAGCGCGGCGTGGAGGTGCTCGAGTTCGGCGCGCTGCTGGCTGAAACGCTGGAACAGGCAGAGGCGCGGGAATGGCTGCTGGAGCGCCGGGTCAACGCGGAGACGGTGGGCTTCGATCTCGTTGACGAGCTTACGGCCTGGCTTCGTGAAATGCCGGCCACCGCGCTCGCGACATTTCTGGTTGGCGGAATCGCCCGCGCGGAGCTGCCCTTTGTTCCGCTCGGCCTCACCGGGCGGAGCCTTGCACCGCACGATTTCGTCCTGCCGCCGCTGCCGAACCAGCTCTTCACGCGCGACAGCTCCTGCTGGATAGGCAGCGGCGTTTCGATCAATGCGATGTACTGGCCGGCACGCCGGCCCGAGGCGCTGAACATCGCCGCCGTATACAGGTTCCATCCGCGCTTCCGCGCGGAGCATTTCGAAACCTGGTGGGATGGGGTGGCGAAGCCGGCCGGCATCGCGACGCTCGAAGGCGGCGATGTGATGCCGGTCGGAAACGGCGTGGTGCTCATCGGAATGGGCGAGCGGAGCACGCCGGCAGCGGTCGGCCAGCTCGCGCGCCGGCTGCTCGCTTCCGGCGGCACAAGCCGGGTGATCGCGGCGCTGATGCCGCGCGACCGCAGCTTCATGCATCTCGACACGGTCTTCACGTTCTGCGCGCCCGACCTCGCAACATTTTTCCCGCCCGTGGTCGAGCA
>JASHRV010000136.1 GCA_030037175.1 Acetobacteraceae bacterium | reverse complement strand
CGTGAGGGCGCCAGCATCGTGTCAACTGGGAGAGTCCGAATAGGGAGACTGCGGCCACCTCATGGCGGGCTTCATCCTTGCGCGCATCCTCCAGGCGATTCCCGTCCTGCTCGTGGTGTGCTTCATCGCGTTCCTGCTTTTCGCCTTTGTCGGTGATCCGGTGGCGATGATGGCCGGGCAGGACGCGACCCTCGCCCAGCGCATGGCGCTCCGCCACGCACTCGGGCTCGACCGGCCCTTCTATGTCCAGTTCGTGCTCTATCTCGGGCGGGTCCTGCACGGAAATTTCGGCCTGAGCTACCGGCTCGGCCAGCCGGTGCTCGACCTTCTCGCCACGCGCCTGCCGGCAACGATCGAGCTTTCCTTCACCTCGGCCATCCTCGCCCTGGTGATCGGCGTGCCGATGGGCGTCTATACGGGGATCTACCGCAATTCCTGGCTCAGCCGCGTGTTCCTCACCTTCAGCCTGATCGGCGTCTCTCTGCCGACCTTCCTGATCGGCATCCTGCTCATCCTCATCTTCAGCGTCTGGCTCGGCTGGCTGCCGAGCTTCGGCCGCGGCACCGTCGTCCATATCGGGCATTTCTGGACCACGGGCTTTCTTACCGTTTCCGGCCTCAAGGCGTTGATCCTGCCTGCGATCACGCTCGGCCTCTTCCAGATGACGCTGATCATGCGCCTCGTGCGCGCGGAGATGCTCGAGGTCCTGCGCAGCGACTATATCCGCTTCGCCCGCGCCCGCGGTCTGCCCAACCGGCTGATCCATTTCGGCCATGCGCTCAAGAACACGCTGGTGCCGGTCATCACCATCACCGGCCTGCAGCTCGGCCAGATCATCGCCTTCTCGATCGTCACCGAGACCGTGTTCCAGTGGCCGGGGGTCGGCTTCCTCTTCGTGCAATCGATCGCCGCGGCGGACATCCCGGTGATGTCAGCCTACCTGGTGCTGATGGCGGCGGTATTCGTGCTGATCAATCTCATTGTCGATCTCCTCTATTACGCCGTCGATCCGCGCCTGAGGCTGGAACGGCGCACGCTCGCGCCGGCGCGATGAGCGCACCCGCCCAGAACGCGTCCACCCGGCACGCGCCCGCCCAAATCCCCGCGCGCGCGCCGGGTCCGATCGGGCGCTTCCTCGATTCCGACCTCTGGTACAATTTCCGCCGCTCGCCCACGGCGATGATCGCGGGCGCGGTCGCCCTTGTCTGCGTCATCGGCTCGCTCTTCGCGTCCTGGCTCGCCCCGCATGACCCCTTCAACCTCGCGAGCCTCAGCCTTTCCAACAGCTTCATCCCTCCCGTCCCGTTGAAAGGCTCGCAATGGACCTTTCCCCTCGGCACGGATGATCAGGGAAGAGACATGCTCTCGGCGATCATGTACGGCGGGCGGATCAGCCTCATTGTCGGCTTCTCTTCAGTGCTTTTCGCAACCGTCGTCGGCATCGGGATCGGGCTCATCTCCGGCTATGGCGGCGGCACGCTCGATGCGGTTCTGATGCGCATCGCGGATGTCCAGCTCACCTTCCCCGCGATCCTGATCGCGCTCGTGGTGGACGGCATCGTCTCGGCAGCGCTTCACCAGCTCCACGAGGTGACGGAGATCTACGTCATCATCTTCGCCATCGGCATCAGCAACTGGCCGCAATTCGCGCGCACGGTGCGCGGCTCGACGCTGGTCGAGCGCAACAAGGAATATGTGATGGCGGCACGGGTGATCGGGATCTCCGGCCCGCGCATCATGCTCACCCACATCCTGCCCAACGTGCTGGGGCCGGTGCTGGTGATCGCCACCATCAATCTCGCGGTCGCCATCGTCACCGAGGCGACACTCTCCTTCCTGGGCGTCGGGCTGCCGCCGACCGATCCCTCGCTCGGGACGCTGATCAACAACGGCAACAGCTATCTCTTCAGCGGCCAGTGGTGGATCACGGTCTTTCCCGGCGCGGCGCTGGTGATCATGGTGCTTTCGATCAATCTCCTCGGCGACTGGCTGCGCGATGCGCTCAATCCGCGGCTGAACTGATGGCGCTGCTCGAAGTCCCCCTGCTCGAAGTCCCCCTGCTCGAAGTCGAGGATCTGTCGGTCGAGTTCCCGACCCGCCGCGGCGTGCTCAAGGCGCTCGACCGCGTCTCCTTCACGATCGAAACCGGCGAGGTGCTCGGCGTGGTGGGCGAGAGCGGGGCGGGAAAATCGCTTACGGGAGCGGCGATCATCGGGCTGCTCGAGCGGCCGGGGCGGATCGCGGGCGGGCGGATCCTGCTCAGTGGCAGGCGGATCGACAATCTCCCGCAGGATGAGCTCCGCCGCATCCGCGGGCGGCGGATCGGCGCGATCTTCCAGGACCCGCTGACCACGCTCAACCCGCTCTACACGGTCGGCCGCCAGCTCGCCGAGACGATGCAGGTCCATCTCGGGCTCCCGGACGCAGAGGCGCGCCGCCGCGCGGTCTCCTGGCTCGAGCAGGTGGGAATCCCCGCGCCGGCCGAGCGGGTCGGCGCCTATCCGCACGAATTCTCGGGCGGCATGCGCCAGCGCGTGGTGATCGCGCTCGCCCTCTGCGCCGAGCCCGAGCTCGTCATCGCCGACGAGCCCACCACCGCGCTCGATGTCTCGATCCAGGCGCAGATCATCACGCTGCTCAGGCGCCTCGCGCGCGAGCACGGCACGGCGGTGATGCTGATCACGCACGATATGGGCGTGATCGCCGAGACCGCCGACCGCGTCGCGGTGATGTACGCGGGAAGAATCGTCGAGCTCGGCCCGGTGCAGCGCGTGATCCGCCATCCCGCCCATCCCTATACCGAGGGGCTGATGGCGAGCATCCCGACGCTTGAAGGCAGGCCGGGGGGCAGGCCCGGGGGCAGGCTCTGCCGCCTCAGGCAGATCGAGGGCGCGATGCCGCGGCTCTCGGCGATCCCGCCCGGCTGCCCGTTCTCGCCCCGCTGCCCGAAAGTATTCGCCCGCTGCACCGAGGTCCGGCCCGAGCTGATGGCCGCCGGCGAGACCGAGGCCGCGTGCTGGCTCTACGCGCCGGCGCTCGCGGAAGCCGCGCATGGCTGATTCTCCGGCACCCCTCTTCGAGGCCGAGCATGTCACGCGCGTCTTCGATGTCTCCGGTCCCTGGCTGCAACGGATCACGAGCGGGGAAAAGCGGCGAAGCTTGCGCGCGGTGGACGATGTCTCTTTCTCGATGAGCAAGGGCACCACGCTTTCGCTCGTGGGTGAATCGGGCTGCGGCAAATCGACCATGGCGCGGATGGCGGTCGGGCTCTACGCGCCGAGCCGGGGGAAAATCCGCTTCGAGGGCGAGCCGCTCTCGGCCGCACGCGCGGACGCGCGCCTGCGCCGGCGGATGAACATGATCTTTCAGGACCCGTACGCCTCGCTCAATCCCCGCTGGCGGGTCTCACGGATCATCGCCGAGCCGATCCGCGCCTTCGGGCTCCTGCGCTCGGCGCGCGAGATCGCCGCCCGCGTCGGCGAGCTGCTCCTCCAGGTCGGGCTTCAGCCCTCGGACGGCGAAAAATTCCCCCACGAATTCTCGGGCGGCCAGCGCCAGCGCATCTCGATCGCACGTGCGCTCTCGAGCGAGCCCGAGTTCCTGGTCTGCGACGAGCCGACCTCGGCGCTCGATGTGTCCGTGCAGGCCCAGATCCTCAATCTGATGCGCGACCTGCAGCGCCGGCTCGACCTCACCTACCTCTTCATCAGCCACAATCTCGCCGTCGTGCGGCACATGTCGGACCGGCTCGGCGTCATGTATCTCGGCCGCGTCGTGGAGATCGGGCCGGCGGACGAGGTTTTTTCCGCCCCGCTTCACCCCTATACGCGCATGCTGCTCGATGCGATCCCCGACCTCTCGATGAGCGGCCGCAGCCGCACGCCGGTCGCGGGCGAGGTGCCGAGCCCGATCGCCCCGCCGCCCGGCTGCACCTTCCATCCGCGCTGCCCCCTCGCGAACGAGCGCTGCCGGCACGAACGACCCGAATACACGCTATCAGGCGCAATGCTGGTCGCCTGCCACGCGGTCGCGGAGGGGCGGCGCGCAGCGTAACAGGGGCCTTGAAGCCCCAGACCCCCGATTGCGACTTACGCGGCATAAACAAATGGATTGCAAAGGCTCCGCCTTTGCCTGGGGTCCAGGGGCGGAGCCCCCGGTTCTGTCGCCACGTCTGAAGGCCTACTGCGCAAGGAATCCGCCATCCACCGGCAGCGTGTGGCCGGTGATCATGGAAGCGGCGGGGCTCGCCAGGAACAGGATCGCGGCGGCCACTTCCTCGGGCTCCGCCAGGCGGCCGAGCGGCGTCATACGCTCGATCGCCGCTACCAGCTCCGGCTGAGCGAGCAGCGGCGCGATGAAGGGCGTGCGCACGTATGTCGGTGCCACCGCGTTCACGCGGATATTGTCCTTCGCCCATTCCACCGCCAGCGCGCGCGTCATGTTGACCATGGCGCCCTTGGTCGCCTGGTAGGAGATGTTCGGATAGAGCCCGCCACCCGAGAGCCCCATGATGGAAGCGGTGGCGACGATGGCCCCGCCCTGCCCGCGCGCCAGCATGTGCCGGGCGGCCGTGCGTGCGGCGAGGAAGGCGCCGGTCATGTTCACCGCCAGAACCCGGTTCCATTCTTCCAGCGTCTGCTCCACGGCCGGGCGGCGGATTGCGGTGCCGGCATTGTTCACCAGGATGTCGATGCCGCCCGCCGCGCCGTCGATCCCGCCGAACACCTGCAGGATTGCCGCCTCGTCCGTAATGTCCAGCCTGCATGCGCTGGCGCCGATCTTCCTGGCCGCTTCCTCCGCCGCCGCGCCGTCGCGGTCGAGGATGAAGACGCGCGCGCCGGCCTCGGAGAGGAGCGATGCGGCGGCGAAGCCGATGCCGCTTGCGCCGCCGGTGACCAGCGCCACCTTGCCGTCGATGCGAAAGCCGGAAAGCCTTCCTTCCGTGCCCGTCGTTGCCATGAGCTTCTCTCCCCGCGCGCCGGCTGCTGCTTATGTCATGTACCGGCCGGCATTCACCTGGATGGTCTGGCCGGTCATGAATCCGCAAGTGACGATCATCCGGGCGACCTCCGCAACTTCGTCGGCCCGTCCCATGCGCCCGAGCGGAAGCTTTTCCGCGGGCGGCAGTGTCACGCCGGCGAAGATGTCGGTATCGATGAAGGCCGGAGAGATCGCGTTCGCGGTGATGTTCCATGGCATCAGCGATGCCGCGTAATGGTGCATCATCCCGAGCAGCGCCGCCTTCGAGCCGGCATAGGCGGCCGAGATCACGCCGCCGGTCTGCGCCGCGGTGGAGGAGAGGAATATCAGGCGCCCGAAAGCGAGATCGCGCATATCGGGCAGCACCGCCTGCGTCACCAGGAATGCGGATCGCACGTTCGTTGCGAACGTGGCGTCGAAATCCTCGATCGTGTTCTCGAACACGGAAGAGTGCCGGGCGATGCCGGCATTGTTGACGAGGATGCCGATCGGTCCGAAGCCTCCCCGCGCCTCCTTGACGAGCGCGGCCACAGCGCCCGGTTCGGATATGTCCGCCCCGATCGCGCGCGCCTTTCCGCCGTCGGCTTCGATCAGCGCAACGGCTTCCGCCGCGGCCGCCCCGTTGCGCACATAGTTCACGGTGACCTTGCATCCCATGCGCGCGAGCATCAGCGCGATCGCCCGCCCGATGCCCCGGCTTGCACCGGTGACAAGGGCGTGGCGGGAAATTTCGGACAAAGTCTCGCTCATCGGTCGAACCTGCGTCTTTCGGAGGGCCGGGCCGCAACATTAGAGCAGGATGCGCTCGCTATCGCTCACGCATCCTGCTCTCGCTCTTTGTTTTGTCGCGTGATTCAGACCTCCGGTGGTTCCACCTTCGGTCATCACGCTCTCGCCTTGAGGCCTCACACCTCCCATGACGGGGCAGCGGTTGCGCCTCCGCGCCGGACGGCCCGAGACTGCGCCGCTCGCGGTTCGAACGAGGCCGGGACATGCAGGTTGTCGTCATCGGCGCCGGGATTCTCGGCGCGAGTGCCGCCTATCATCTCGCGCGCGCGGGCGCGGCGGTCACGATCGTCGATGCGGCAAGGGAGGGGCGGGCAACGGCGGCCGGCGCGGGGATTCTCTGCCCGTGGGTGACCGGCATCGAGGACCCCGCCTTCTACGCGCTCTATGAAGCCGGCGCGCGCTACTATCCCGAGCTCGTCGCGGCCCTCGGCGAATTCGGCGCGCACGACACGGGCTACGCGCGCGTGGGCGCGCTCTGCGTCGCCCCCGATTCCGCCACGCTCGACGCGATCGAGGACCTCGCAACCCGCCGCGCCGCCGCTTCGCCGGAAGCAGGCGCGGTCCGCCGGCTCGCCCCTGCCGAAACCCACGCGCTCTTTCCCCCGCTCCGCGAGGGCCTCGGCGCGGTCTCGGTGAGCGGCGGCGCGCGCGTCGATGGAAGGCGCATGACGGCCGCGCTGCTCCGGGCGGCGACAAAGCTCGGCGCCGCGCGGCGCGAGGGCGAAGCGACCCTCGTCGCAACCGCGGGCGGCGCGCGGGGCGTGTGCGTCGGCACCGAAACGCTCGCGGCGGATGCAGTGGTGCTTGCCGCCGGCGCCTGGGCGCCCGTGCTTCTTTCCCCGCTCGGCCTCGCGCTCGCGATCGCGCCCCAGCGCGGACAGATCGTGCATCTCCGCCTGCCGGGGGCGGATACGCGCGCCTGGCCCGTGATCCTGCCTGCGAGCGCGCACTATCTTCTCGCCTTCGAGGATTCGCGCGTGGTCGTCGGCGCAACGCGCGAGGATGCCGGCTTCGATTACCGCGTCACCGCCCGCGGATTGGCGGAAGTGCTTTCGGAAGCTTTCCGCATCGCCCCCGGCCTCGCCGATGCCACCGTCCTCGAAACCCGCGTCGGCTTCCGTCCCGTCGGGCCCGGTTATCTGCCGATGCTCGGCCCGGTGCCCGAGATCGCCGGCCTCGTGATCGGCAACGGCCTCGGCGCGGCCGGGCTCACCATCGGGCCCTATGCGGGCCGGCTTCTTGCCGCTGCCGCGCTCGAAAAGGCGCCCGAGATCGATCTTTCGCCGTTTGCCCCCGTCTGGGGCAAGATCGGCACCGACGCATCCCGACCCGTGCTTCGCTGAAAGACCCGGCCCGCCGGATGATTTCTCCATCGATCGGGCTTGACGAAAACCCGCCAACGCGGAGGAACCGCCCATGAACTGCGTGAAACGCGCGCTGCTCGCCGCCGCTCTCAACGTTGCGATCCCCATCTTGGCCCCTGCCCAGACGCTTCCGCCCGGCGTGCCGGCGGTGATGCCGTTCGACATTCCCTACGGCGCCCCGATCTCTCTTGCCCAGGCGCAGAAGGTCGCCGCCGCGGCGGCCGCAACGGCTTCGCGCTGGAACTGGAAGGAAGCGATCGCGATCGTCGATCCCGCGGGCCAGCTCGTCTATTTCGAGCGCATGGACGACACCCAGTTCGCCTCGGTCGGCATCGCCCAGGACAAGGCGCGCGCGGCGGCCCTTTACCGCCGCCCGACGAAGATCTTTCAGGATCTCGTCGATCACGGCGACCCCAACTTTTTGAGCCTGCGCGGCGTCGTCGCCGCCGATGGCGGGCTGCCGCTCATCCTGAACGGCAAGCTGATCGGCGCCATCGGCGCGAGCGGCGGCACCTCCCCGCAGGACGGCGTGGTCGCGGCCGCCGGCGCCGCCGCCCTCAAATAGCGGGTCTCTTCAGTCGATCTCGGCGAGGGCGCCGTCACGCACGGCGCGGAAGAAGCACGCGCGATGGCCGGTATGGCACGCCGGACCCGTCTGCGCGACGCGCAGCAGGATCGCATCGCCGTCGCAATCGAGGCGGAGCTCGACGAGGCGCTGCACATGCCCGGACGTCTCCCCCTTCTTCCACAATTTCTGCCGGCTCCGGCTCCAATAGGTCGCAAACCCGGAGGCGAGCGTCGCTGCGATCGAGTCCGCGCTCATCCAGGCGAGCATCAGCACCTCGCCGCTCTCGGAATCCTGCGCGATCGCGGGCACGAGGCCCGCCGCATCGAACCTGATCGCGGCGGCGAGGTCGGGCGGCAGCTCAGCCGGCATCCTGATACCCGGCCAGCACCGCGAGGCCGCGCTCGAGATCGGCGATGAGATCGGCCGGATCCTCGAGCCCGATATGCAGCCGCATCATCGGCCCGCCGAAATCCTTCTGCTCGGCCGTGCGGGTGAGGAACCCGGTCGTCGGCAGGGCAAGGCTCTCATAGCCGCCCCAGGATGCGCCGATGCCGAAGAGCTCGAGGCTGTCGATCATCGCCCGCGTCGCCGCCGCGCTGAACCGCGGCGCGAAGACGACGCCGAAAAGGCTGGGCGCGCCTGCGAAATCACGCTTCCAGAGCGCGTGTCCGGGTGCGCCGGGAAGGGCAGGGTGGAGCACTTGGCGTATCTCGGGCCGCGCCGCGAGCCAGCGCGCGACCGCGAGACCGGATTCCATCTGCCGCTCGAGCCGCACGCCGAGCGTGCGCAGGCCGCGGATCGCAAGCCAGCAATCATCGGGGCTCGCATATTGGCCGAGCTGAAGCGCTCCGGTGCGCACGCGCTCCCAATCCTCCTCGGACGCCGTCGTGATCGAGCCGAGCAGCGCATCCGAATGCCCGAGCGCATATTTGGTCAGCGCCTGGATCGAGACATCCACGCCATGGCCGAAGGGCTGGAAGAAATGGAGCCCCCAGGTATTGTCCATCAGCACCTTCAGCCCGCGCGCATGGGCGGCAGCGGAGAGCGCCGGCACGTCCTGCACCTCGAATGTGTGGCTGCCCGGGCTCTCGAGATAAAGCACACGGGTATTCGGCCGGATGAAGGCTGCGAGCGCCTCCGCGTCGATCTCGGGCGGATAGAAATTCGTCTCCACGCCCATGCGCGCGAGCATCCCGCCCGCGAATGTCCTGGCCGGCCCGTAAACCGAATCCGGCATCAGGCAGTGATCGCCGGCATTGAGAAAAGCCAGCAGCGGTGTGGTCACCGCGGCCAGCCCCGTCGAGACGATCTGGCAGCGCGTGCCGCCCTCGATCTCGGCGATCATGTCCTCGAGCGCGAAATGCGTCGGCCCGCCATGGGTGCCGTACACGAGCGCCTGGTCGAGCCGCCGCTTGCCGTAGGCCACGCGGTCCGCGCAGGAAGGATAGAGAACGGTCGAGCCGCGCATGAGCGGCGGATTGACGAAGCCGTGGGTGTGTCCGCCGGCCCGGCCGGCATGGGAGAGGCGGGTGAAGAAACCTTGCGGGCGGCGGCCGGCACTGTCGTCAGGCATCAGTGAGAATCCTCAACGTTCGATCGGGGTGTCGGCGCGCCCGCCCCATTCCGTCCAGGAGCCGTCATAGACGGCACCGGGCGCAAGCCCGGCGAGCGTGAGGCCGAGCGTGAGAATGCTCGCCGTGACACCGCTGCCGCAGCTCGTGACCACGGGGCGCGCGCCGTCGGCACCCGCGGCGGCAAAGCGCGCGCGCAGTTCCTCTGGCGTGCGGAAGGTGAAGTCGGGATTGAGCAGATCGGCATAGGGGACGTTCGCCGCGCCCGGGATGTGGCCCGAGCGCATGCCCGGCCGCGGCTCGGGCGTCGTGCCGTCGAACCGCCCGGCCGCACGCGCATCGAGCACGAGCTCCGCCCGCGTGCGCACATTTGCGAGCAGATCGCCGATGCCGCGGATGCGCGAGGCCCGCCAGTCGGCGCGAAACCGTGCGGGCTTCGCCGGAGCAGGCTCTCCCGCCTCGAGCGGGCGGCCCTCGGCCCGCCATTTCGGCAAGCCTCCATCCAGCACCGCCGCCTGGTCATGGCCGAACACGCCCATCATCCACCATCCGCGCGCGGCGGAGGAAAGCCCCTTCTGGTCGTAGAAAACCACGCGGCTCTCATTGCTCACGCCGAGCTTTCCGATCAGCTGCTCGAAGCGGCCCGATGTCGGCAACATATGCGGCAGATCGGTCTCGTCATCGGCGATCGCGTCGATATCGAAGAAGCGCGCGCCCGGAATATGCGCGCGCGCGAATTCTTCCCGCCCGACGAGATTCTCGTTCGGCAGGTACATCGTCGCATCGAACAGAACGAGATCGGGGCTGCCCAGCTCGCCGGCAAGCCACTCGGTGCTGACGAGGGGTTGCATCCTTGCCTCCCTCACGCGACCAGCGCCACGACAACGCGGCGGTTCTGCCGGCCCTTGTTCTCGATCTTCTGGATCGCAACCCGCCCGATCTCGGCGGTGGAGGCAACATGCGTGCCTCCGCACGGCTGCAAATCGATCGGCGGCGAGCCGACCCCGATCCTGACGAGCCTGAGCCGTCCGCTCCCCCGCGGTGGCTGCACCGAAAGCGTCCGCACGAGGTCGGGCGAGGAATCGAGCACGGATTCCTCCACCCATTCGAAGCTCACCGGGTGCCCGGCCGCAATCAGCGCGTTCAGCCCCTCCTCGAGCGCCGCGCGATCCGGCGATTCCCTGAGATCGAAATCGAGCCGCGAGCGCTCCTCGCCGACCGATCCGCCGGTCACGCCGGCACCCGGCAGCAGGCTGCAAAGGAGGTGCAGCGTCGTATGCATGCGCATCAGCCGGTGCCGTCGCGTCCAGTCGATCTCCGCCTCGACCGCCACCCCGGCCGGCGGCAGCGCCGCCCCCGGCGGCGGGAGATGAAGAACCGCCTCGCCCTCGCCTTTCACCGCCTCGGTGATAGGGACCTCGCCGCCCTCCCACCGCAGCGTGCCGCGATCGCCGGGCTGCCCGCCCGAGCGGGCATAGAACACCGTGCGGTCCAGCACGATCCCGCCATCCCCGGCCGTCACGACAGTGGCATCGGCACGGACGGCGCGCGGGTCTTCGAGAAAGAGACGCTCGGTCATGAGGATCGCCCCTCCCTGGGGCGCGAAGGGGCAGAGATAGCACGCCCCCGTCGAGCGTCCAGGCGCCAGGACGCAGGGCGGGGCCCAAGGGCCAAGCATGGGTCCCCGGTCCCCATCCCCTTTAGGCTTTTCCTAAACCCGCGCCGCTAACCTCCCGGCGTGTCCGATTCCGCCGCCACCCTCAACCAGGCGATCGCGCTCATGGAAGAAAGCGGCGATCCCGCCTCCGCGAGCGTCGTCTGCCGCCAGATCCTGGCCCGCGACCTCAATTTCCTCCCCGCCTGGATCGTGCTTGCCGCCGCGCTCCTCGCGGCGGGCCAGACCGCCGCCGCCCTCGCTGCGGCGGACGCCGCCCTCGCCCTCGCCCCCGCTTCCACGCCCGCGCTCTTCATCCGCGGCACCGCGCTTAACCTCCTCCGCCGCCCCGAGGAGGCTGCCGCGGCTCTCGCCCGTGCCAGCGAAGACGCGCCGAACCATGCCGGCGCATGGCTCAATCTCGGCATCGCGCTCACCGCGCTCGACCGCCACGAAGAGGCCGAAGCCGCGATCCGCCGCGCCCTTGCGCTTAACCCCGATGCCGCCCCGGCTTGGGCGAGCCTCGGCGCGCTCCTCGTTCAGGCGCTCCGAATCGCCGAGGCGCTTGCCGCCTACGACAATTCCGTCCGCCTCGATCCCGAAGCCGCCGCCTTCCGCCACGACCGCGCGCTCACCCATCTGCGCGCCGGCAATTTCGCCGCCGGCTGGGAGGGCCTCCGCTCGCGAAAACCCGAGGAGGAGCGGGTGCTTGCGCGGATGGGCGTGCATGGCGCGGAATGGGGCCCCGAATGGGACGGCGAGGAAATCGCCGGCCGCACCCTGCTCCTCTGCGCCACCCAGGGCCTCGGCGATGCCATCCAGTTCGCCCGCTACATCCCCCTCCTCGCGCGCGCCGGTGCCCGCACGGTCCTTTGCTGCCACCCAAGCCTGCACCGCCTGCTCTCCGGCGTCGAAGGCCTCGCCGCCACCATTGCCCCGGGCGATCCGCTCCCGCCCCATGACGGCTGGGCCAGCCTCATGAGCCTGCCCCGGCTCTTCGCCACCACCGCGCGCACCATCCCCTTCGCCGCCGGCTACCTCGCAGCCGATCCCGTGCGCGTCGCTGCCTGGCGGGCGCATCTCGGCCCAGGTCCAGGCCGCAAGCGCACCATCGGCCTCGTCTGGGCCGGCAACCCGGACCACGTCAACGACGCGCGCCGCTCCATGCCGCCCGCCGCTCTCGCCCCCATCCTCGCGGCACCCGGCCTCCGCTTCGCAAGCCTCCAGCCCGGCGCCGACCCGGCCTGGCTCGGCATCCCCGTCCTCGACCTCGCCCAGCGCCCCACGGACTTCGCCGAGACCGCCGCCGCCCTCTTCGCCCTCGACCTCCTCATCACCGTCGATACCGCCTCCGCCCATCTCGCGGGCGCGCTCGGCCGCCCGGCCTGGGTCGCGCTTCCCTACGCGCCCGACTGGCGCTGGCAGACCGCTCGCTCGGATTCCCCCTGGTACGCCTCGCTTCGTCTCTTCCGCCAACCGCGCCCCGGCGACTGGGCGAGCGTCGCCGCCGCCATCTCCGCTTCGCTCGCCACCGGTCCCGCCGCATGAACGGCTTCCGCCACTTGCACGCCACGCTCGGCCGCCTCGCCGAGGCCCAGCTCTTCTTCATCGGCGGGTCGATGAAATCCGGCACCACGTGGCTGCAGCTCCTGCTCGACTCCCACCCCGCCATCGCCTGCAAGGGCGAAAGCCATGTCGCCAACCATCTCTCGCGCCTGCTCACGGAAAGCCTCGCCCGCCACAACCAGCTTCTCGCCCACAAGAACGCGACGATCTTCCAGGAGCTTTCCGGCTTTCCGCTCTATGGTGGCGGCGATCTCGCCTATCTCATCGCCGCCGCCCTGCTCCTCGGGGTCGCGAAAGGCAAAGACCCCGGCCCCGCGCGCCTTGCCGCGATCGGCGAGAAAACGCCCGACAATATCCGTCATCTCGACCTGCTGCGGACCATTTTTCCCGATGCACGCTTCATCCATCTCGTGCGCGACGGGCGGGACTGCGCGGTCTCCGGCTGGTTCCACAACCAGCGCAGCAGCCCCGACTGGATCCGCGGCAATTTCCCCTCGCTCTCGGGCTATGCCGCGCTCTTCGCGCGCGAATGGGCCAAGGACCTCGCCATGGCGGGCGCCTTCGCCGGCCGCCATCCCGAAGCCTGCCTCACCCTCCGCTACGAGGACCTCGTGGACGATACGCCCCGGCAACTCGCCCGCGTGCTCGATTTTCTCGGCGTCGCCGCCGACCAGCCCACCCTCGACGCCTGTTGCGAGGCCGGCGCCTTCGCCCGCCTCAGCGGTGGCCGCGCACCCGGAGAGGAAGACCGCGCCTCGTTTTTTCGCAAAGCCAGGCCCGGCGATTGGCGGCGTCATCTCGATGCGGCGCAAGAGAACGAATTCCGCGCTGCCGCGACGCCATGGCTCGAGCGCTTCGGCTACGCGTGATCATGCCTGCCGCGTGAGCGTCCTCACCGCGCCGCGCGCATCGCCGACGATCGCGCGCTCCACCCCATGGGTGAAGAGCCCGCTCTCGACCACGCCCACGATCGCATTGAAATCGCATTCCAGCGCTCTGGGATCGGCGATCGGTTCGGCGCTCTTTCCAGGGCTGCCGAGATCGTAGATGAGGTTGCCGTTGTCGGTGATGAACGGCGCGCCATCCGGCCCCGGCCGCAGCACGGCCGGCGCCGCCAGGCGCTCCAGCCGCCGCGCGGTCGCCGCATGGGCGAACCGCACCACCTCGACCGGTATGGACATGCGTGTCCCGAGCCTCGCCACCACCTTGCTCTCATCGACGACGACGACGAAACGCCGCGCCGCCGTGGCGACGATCTTTTCCCGCAGCAACGCCCCGCCATGCCCCTTGATCAGGCAGAGGCTGCCCTCCTCGACCTCGTCCGCGCCGTCGATCGCGAGATCGAGCTCCGCAACCGAGGCCAGGTCTATGAGCCCGATGCCGAGCGCCGTCGCCCGCGAAGCTGTCTGCTCCGACGTCGGAACCCCTGCCACCGTCAGCCCCTCCGCGCGGATTCGCCGCGCCAGCGCCTCGAGCACGAAGGCGACGGTGCTCCCCGTGCCGAGCCCGAGCATCATCCCGTCCCGCACGAGGCTCACCGCCGCTTCCGCGGCCGCCCTCTTGCCGATATCGGCTGTGCGTGTTTCGGTCACGATCGTCTCCTCGCGCCTGCGGCTCCCGCAAATCCCTCTTATCATCGCAAACGCCGCGGGGCATACGGGGCGGGCTGATGCCCGGCCGGCAGCGCCCGCCGCTGCGGGCTGATTTCTTGGGGAAATGCTCCGATGGACGATGCGCAGGATTCAAAGCAGGGCGCGGGGCAGGGCGCGGGGCAGGGCGCGGGGCAGGGCGCGGGCAGGCTCACGCTCGCCATCGATATCGGCGGCAGCCATCTCAAGGCCGGGATCGTGGACGAAGCCGGCCGGCTGGTCGAAACCCAACAGGGCGTCCGCGCCCGCGTGGAGACACCGCAGAGCGCGGTGCCGGACGATATCCTCGAAGCCCTCGTGAGGCTCGTCCAGCCGCTCGGCCGGTTCGACCGCATCTCGGTCGGCTTTCCCGGCGTCGTCCGCAACGGCTGCGTGCTGACCGCGCCCAATCTCGGCGGCTCCGCGTGGCATGGCTTCGCGCTTGCGTCCGGACTCGAGCGCGCGCTCGGCAAGCCCGTGCGCATGCTCAACGATGCGTCCGTCCAGGGCCTCGGCGCGATCAGCGGCCAGGGGGTCGAGCTCGTGATCACGCTCGGCACGGGCATGGGCTTCGCCCTCTTCGCGGACGGCAGGCTCGCCCCGCATCTCGAGATGGGCCAGCATCCCGCGCGCAAGAAGAAGACCTATGACGAGTATATCGGCGATGCCGCGCGGCGAACGGTCGGCCCGCTGCGCTGGAACCGCCGCGTGATCCGTACCATCGCGACGATGAAGACGCTGGCCTGCTACGACATCCTCTATCTCGGCGGGGGCAACGCGGCACGCCTCGCCGTGGCGTTGCCGGAAGATGTCCGCACGGTCTCCAATGAGACCGGCCTCACCGGCGGGGTGCGGTTGTGGGACAGGCGGCTTGATGCCATGTTCGCGGCACCGGCCCCTGCCTTCGGGTCCGCCGCGCCGGCCGGGCAGGACGTGGAATTGAAGAACGAACGGTGAAGAGGTCCGGAAGGGCCCGCCGGAAATAGTTTCTGTTTCGTTTCATTCACGCGGCGCCTCCAGGGCCGCACAAGAGATCAACCGAGGGGGAGAGAGCATTGAACGTCGATCCGGACGGGCTTGCGATCAACACGATCCGCATGCTGGCGGTGGACGCGGTGCAGAAGGCGAAGTCCGGCCATCCCGGCACGCCGATGGATGCCGCCCCCACCGCCTATGTTCTGTGGCAGCGCTTCCTCCGTTACGACCCCGCCATGCCCGACTGGCCGAACCGCGACCGCTTCGTCCTTTCGGTCGGTCACGCCTCGATGCTGCTCTACGCTCTCATCCATCTCGCCGGCGTGCGCACGCGCGAGGGCAAGGAAGCGGTCACGCTCGACGACATCGAAACCTTCCGCCAGGCCGGCTCCCGCTGCCCCGGCCATCCCGAGCATGGCTGGACCACGGGCGTCGAGACCACCACCGGCCCGCTCGGCCAGGGCGCGGCCACCAGCGTCGGCATGGCGATCGCCGGCCGCTGGCTCGCCGCCACCTACAACCGCCCCGATTTTCCGCTCTTCGGCTTCCGGATCTACGCGCTCTGCGGCGACGGCGACATGATGGAGGGCATAACCAGCGAGGCCGCCTCCATCGCCGGCCATCAGAGGCTGTCCAATCTCTGCTGGATCTATGACAGCAACCGCGTCACCATCGAAGGCCATACCGACCTCACCTTCTCGGAGGACGTCGCCGCCCGCTTCCTTGCCTATGGCTGGAACGTCACCCGCATCAGCGACGCCAACGATCTCGATCAGCTCGCCCGCGTCTATCGCGAGGCATCCTCCGTCGCCGACCGCCCGACCCTCATCATCGTGCCGAGCCATATCGGCTACGGCGCGCCGCACAAGCAGGACAGCCCCGAGGCGCACGGCGAGCCGCTCGGCGAGGAGGAAGTCCGCCTCACCAAGAAATTCTTCGGCTTCGACCCCGATCAATCCTTCGTCGTGCCGGACGGCGTGCAGGCGCATTTCGCCGCCGGCATCGGCGCGCGCGGCGCGGCGGCGCGCAGCGAATGGGAAGCGCTTTTCCTCCGCTATCGCGCCGCCCATCCCTCGCTCGCCGCTCAGCTCGACCGGATGCTGAGCCGCGGGCTGCCCGATGCCTGGGAGTCGGCGCTTCCCGCCTTCGCTCCCGACCCCAAGGGCATGGCCACGCGCGACGCCTCGGGCAAGGTCCTCAATGCCGTTGCCGAGCGCATTCCCTGGCTGCTCGGCGGGGCGGCGGATCTTTCGCCCAGCACCAAGACGCGCCTTCTCTTCACCGGCGCCGGCGACATGCAGTCGAGCGGGATGCAGGTCGCGGGGCAGATCTCCGAACCCGCAGGCCGCAACATGCATTTCGGCATCCGCGAGCACGCGATGTGCGCGATCGTCAACGGCATGGTGCTCACCGGGCTGCGCGCCTTCGGCTCCGGCTTCCTCATCTTCACCGACTATGCGCGCGGCTCGATCCGGCTCTCCTCGCTCATGGACCTGCCGGTGCTGCACATCTGGACGCACGATTCCATCGGCGTCGGCGAGGACGGCCCCACCCACCAGCCGATCGAGCAGCTCGTCTCCCTCCGCGCCATCCCCGGCATGGTCGTCATCCGCCCGGCGGACGCGAACGAGATGGCCGAAGCCTACCGCATTGTCCTCGGCTTCAAGGATCGCCCGGCCGCGCTGATCTGCTCGCGCCAGCCGCTTCCGATCCTCGATCGCAACGAGCACGCTCCCGCAAGCGGCCTTGCCAAGGGCGCCTATGTCCTCATCGACGGCCCCGGCACGCCTGCCGTCATGCTGATCGCGAGCGGCAGCGAGGTCTCGCTCTGCCTCGCCGCGCGCAAGCTCCTCGCCGCGGAAGGCATCACCGCCCGCGTCGTCAGCATGCCCTCCTGGGAGCTCTTCGAGGCCCAGGACCAATCCTACCGCGACAGCGTCCTGCCGCCTTCGCTCACCGCCCGCGTCACGGTGGAGGAAGGCTCGACCATCGGCTGGTACCGCTACGCCGGATCCGCCGGAATCGTGCTCGGCATGCACACGTTCGGCCTCTCGGCGCCGATCAAGGTGGTGGCCGAGCATTTCGGCTTCACCCCGGAACGCGTGGCCGAAGCGGCAAAAACGGCCATCGCGCGCAGCAAGTGAAGAAGAGGTGGTCAGAAACCTGAGTTCAGGGGCTCCGCCTCTGGCAGCGGGCAAGGCCTCCCGGCATTTCTTTCAGAAATCCTTGTTAGCGGAGAAGAAACGATGCAACTCGGGATGATCGGCCTCGGCCGGATGGGCGCCAACATGGTGGAGCGCCTCATGGGCGCCGGCCATGCGCTCGTCGTCCACGATTCCAACCAATCCACCGTCCAGAGCCTTACCGCCAAGGGCGCCAAGGGCAGCACCGATCTCGCCGCCTTCATCCGCATGCTCGAAGCGCCCCGCGCCGTCTGGCTGATGGTGCCCGCCGGCGTCGTCGAGACGGTGATCGATCAGCTCACCCCGCATCTCGCCTCCGGCGATATCGTCATCGACGGCGGCAACTCCTATTACCACGACGATATCCGCCGCGCGAAAAAGCTCCAGGCGCAGAGCCTGCATTATGTCGATGTCGGCGTCAGCGGCGGGGTCTGGGGGAAGGAGCGCGGCTACTGCCTGATGATCGGCGGCGAGCCCGCGGTCGTCGGCCGTCTCGATCCGCTCTTCAAGGCGCTCGCCCCCGGTGCCGCCGCCGCCGCCCGCACGCAAGGCGCCTCCGGCGAGCCCAGCACGGCCGAGCAGGGCTATCTCCATTGCGGCCCCAACGGCGCCGGCCACTTCGTCAAAATGGTCCATAACGGCATCGAATACGGCATCATGGCCGCCTACGCCGAGGGGCTCAACGTCCTTCACCACGCCGATATCGGTAACCGCCAGGCCGAGACGGATGCCGAGACGACGCCGCTTCGCGATCCGGATCTCTACAAATACGAGATCGACCTTCCCGCGGTCGCCGAGCTCTGGCGCCGCGGCAGCGTCATCGGCTCCTGGCTGCTCGACCTCACCGCGACGGCGCTGCGCAACAGTCCGGACCTCGCCAATTTCTCCGGCCGCGTCTCGGATTCCGGCGAAGGCCGCTGGACGCTCCAGGCCGCGATCGACGAGGGCGTGCCGGCGCCCGTCATCTCCGCCGCTCTCTATGCCCGCTTCGCCTCGCGCGGGGAGGATGTGTTCGCCGACAAGCTCCTCTCCGCCATGCGCTTCGAGTTCGGCGGCCATCTCGAAAAGCCCTGGGGCCAGCGCCATGACTGAGGTCAGGGGGGACGGAGCCGCCGCCCCATCGGACGCGATCGTCTTCTTCGGCGCCACCGGGGATCTCGCCAAGAAGCAGATCTTCCCTGCTCTCTATCGCCTGGTGGCCGAGCAGGACCTCAGCGTGCCCATCATCGGCGTGGCGAGGCAAGGCTGGCAGCTCGATCAGCTCAAGGGGCGCGCGGTCGAAAGCCTGAAGGCGCACGGCGTCGCGGCCGAAGGGGCGGCCTTCAACCAGCTGATGCAGCTCCTCCGCTATGTGGACGGCGATTACAACGATCCCGCGACCTTCGCCGCGCTCCGTCATGAGCTCGGCACGTCGCGCCACCCGCTCCATTATCTCGCCGTGCCGCCGAGCCTTTTCTCCACCGTCGCCGCCCAGCTCGCCAAGTCGCACTGCGCGGACGGCGCGCGGCTCGTGATCGAAAAACCCTTCGGCCACGACCGCGTCTCCGCCCGCGCGCTGGATGCGGTGCTGCTCCGCTATTTCCCCGAGGAGAGCATCTTCCGCATCGACCACTATCTCGGCAAGGAGCCGGTCCAGAACATCCTCTATAGCCGCTTCGCCAATCCGGTCTTCGAGCCGATCTGGAACCGCACCTACATCCACAGCGTCCAGATCACCATGGCCGAGGATTTCGGCGTCGACGACCGCGGCCGCTTCTATGACGAGACCGGCGCCATCCGCGACGTCCTGCAGAATCATTTGCTGCAGGTCCTCGCCGTCCTCACGATGGGCCCGCCCACCGGAGAGGAGAACGAGGCCGAGCGCGACCAGCGCGCGGACCTGCTCAAGGCGGTGCGCCCGCTCGATCCCGCGCATGTCGTCCGCGGCCAGTATGAGGGCTATCACGATGTGCCCGGCGTGCGCGCCGGCTCCACGGTCGAGACCTTCGTCGCGGTGCGGCTCGAAATCGACAGCTGGCGCTGGGCGGGCGTGCCCATCTATATCCGCGCCGGCAAGCGGCTGCCTCTCACCGCCTCGGAGGTGCTGGTGATCTTCAAGCGCCCGCCCCGCGAAACCTTCGGCGAGATCGTGCCCGCCTACTCGGGCCATGTGCGGTTCACGCTGAGCCCCGATGTCTCGGTCGGGCTCGGCGTGCGCGTGAAGGCGCCCGGCGAGCGGATGATCGGCCGCGACACCGAGCTGATCCTCTCGCGCCAGGCGGGCGAGGACCGCCCGCCCTATCAGCGCCTGCTCGGGGATGCGATGCGCGGCGTGGGCGAGCTCTTCACGCGGAGCGACCTCGTCGATGCGCAGTGGCGCATCGTCGATCCGATCCTCGATAATGTCTGCCCGCTCTATCTCTATGCCGCCGGAAGCTGGGGCCCGGCCGAGGCGGCCGAGATGATCGGCCGCGACGGCCCGTGGCGCAACCCGAACCCGGGAGGAACCGGCTGATGTCCGAGATGCGCGACCTCGTCTTCCTCTTCGACGTGGACAACACGCTGCTCGACAACGACCGCGTGCAGCATGATCTCGGCACCTATCTCGAGGAAACCCACGGAACCACCGCGCGCGACCGCTACTGGGCGATCTTCGAGGGTCTGCGCGGCGAGCTCGGCTATGCCGACTATCTCGGCGCGCTCGAGCGCTACCGCAACGAGGACCTGCACGATCCCCGCATCCTCCGCATGGCCAACTGGCTGGTCGATTACCCTTTCGCCGAGCGGCTCTATCCCGGCGCGCTCGCCGCGGTCGCCCATGTCGCGCGCTGGGGCCACACGGTCATCCTCTCGGACGGCGATGCCGTCTTCCAGCCGCGCAAGGTCCAGCGCTCGGGGCTCTGGAACGCGTTCGAGGACCGGGTCCTCATCTACATCCACAAGGAGGAGGAGCTCGACGACATCGAGCGCCTCTATCCCGCGCGCCGCTACGTCCTGATCGACGACAAGCTGCGCATCCTCGATGCGGTGAAGAAGGCCTGGGGCCCGCGCGTCACGACCGTCTTCCCCCGCCAGGGTCATTACGCGCTCGATCCCAACGAAGTGGCGAAATACCCGCCCGCCGATCTCGCCATCGAGCGGATCGGCGATCTTCCGCTTTTCGACCTGGCCCAGCTGACAACTCCAGCAGAGGAGGCACGCCAATGAAGCCGACCGCGAAACTGAGCGAAGCCGGGCAAAGCCTCTGGCTCGACGACATCACCCGCGAGCTTTTGGACAACGGCACGCTCGCCCGCTACATCGCCGAGCTCTCGGTCACCGGCCTCACCTCCAACCCCTCCATCTTCGACCACGCGATCGCGCACAGCGAGAAATACGACCAGGAAATCCGCCGCATGACCGCCCGCGGCTATGCGAGCGAGGCGCTCTTCTTCGAGCTTGCGCTCGAGGATCTCGGTCGCGCGGCGGAGATGTTCATGCCCGTCCACGAAGCCACCGCCGGCACGGATGGCTGGGTCTCGCTCGAGGTCTCTCCGCTCCTCGCCTACGAGACCGAGGAAACCACCGCCGAGGCGATCCGCCTCTCCAAGCGCGCCAACCGCCAGAACCTCTTCGTGAAAATCCCAGGCACGCGCGAGGGCCTGCCCGCGATCGAGGAGGCGATCTTCAACGGCGTGCCCGTCAACGTCACGCTGCTCTTCTCGTCCGATCAGTACGCGGCGGCCGCCGACGCCTACATGAAGGGCCTGGAGCGCCGCATCTCAGCCGGCCTTGCGCCGGACGTGCGCTCGGTCGCCTCGCTCTTCATCAGCCGCTGGGACCGCGCGGTCGCGGACAAGGTGCCCGAGCCGCTGCGCAACACGCTCGGCATCGCCATCGGAACGCTCTGCTACAAATCCTACCGCGACATCCTGGATTCGGACCGCTGGCAGCGGCTTGCCAACCGCGGCGCCTCGGCCCAGCGTCTCCTTTACGCGAGCACGAGCGTGAAAGACCCCAAGGCGCCGGACACGCTCTACGTCAAGGCGCTCGCCTCGCCCAACACGGTCAATACGATGCCGGAAGGAACGCTCAAGGCCTTCGCCGATCATGGCGAGCTCGGCGATCTCGTCCCCCGCGACGGCGGCGATGCCTTGTCCGCGCTCGATCAGCACCGCAAGGCCGGCATCGACATCGCCGCGCTCGCCACGCGCCTGCAAACCGAAGGCGCCCAGGCCTTCGTCGATTCCTGGAAGGACCTGCTCAAGGCCATCGACACGAAGAGCCGCGCCCTCAACTAGAAAAATGCCGACCGCTGAATTGCGGGGGCTTTCGCCCAGCGCCGGCACCCCATCGCGCTCGCGCGATGGGGCCCGGTCCGGGGGCGGAGCCTCTTGTCCCGAAACCTCATATGCTACACTGACCTCATTCCAACCCACTCACCGCTTCACCCGAGGGAGGACGATCCGATGGCGAGCATGCGGCCGACCGAGACAGCCGCCTGGACGGCGCTTGCCACCCACCATGCGGCGATCAAGGATCGTCATCTCCGCGAGCTTTTCGCCGAGGATGCCGCCCGCGCCGAGAAATTCTCGGCCGAGGGGGCGGGGCTTTTCCTCGATTATTCCAAGAACCGCATCACTGACGAGACCGTCCGCCTCCTCATCGATCTCGCGCGCGCACGCGATGTCGAGGGGCGCCGCGATGCGATGTTCCGCGGCGAGAAGATCAACGAGACCGAGCGCCGCGCGGTGCTGCACGTGGCGTTGCGCGCCCCGCGCGGCACGCGCATCGAGGTGGACGGCCAGGACGTCGTGCCGGACGTGCATGTGGTGCTCGACCGCATGGCCTCCTTCGCGCGCGAGATCCGCACCGGCACCTGGAAGGGCTATACCGGCAAGCGCATCCGCAACGTCATCAATATCGGCATCGGCGGCTCCTATCTCGGACCCGAGATGGCCTGCCTCGCGCTGCGCGAATTTTCCGACAAGGGAATGAATTTCCGCTTCGTCTCCAATGTGGACGGAGCGAACTTCACCGCCGCGACCGACGGGCTCGATCCGGCGCAGACGCTTTTCATCATCTCCTCGAAAACCTTCACCACGCTCGAGACGATGACCAACGCCGCGACCGCCCGGCGCTGGATCGTTGCCGGCCTCGGCGCCGATCACGCGGTCGCGCGGCATTTCGTCGCCGTTTCCACCAATGCCGAAGGGGTATCGAAGTTCGGCATCGATCCCGCCCGCATGTTCGGCTTCTGGGACTGGGTGGGGGGGCGCTACTCGATGGACTCCGCGATCGGGCTCTCGAGCATGATCGCGATCGGCCCCGAGCGGTTCGAGGAGATGCTCGCGGGCTTCCACGACATGGACGAGCATTTCCGCACCGCGCCGCCCGAGCGCAACCTGCCCATGCTGATGGGGCTGCTCACGGTCTGGTACAACAATTTCTTCGGCGCCGAGACGCTCGGCATCATGCCCTATGCGGCCCCGCTCGCCCGCTTTCCGGCCTATCTCCAGCAATTGCAGATGGAGAGCAACGGCAAGCACGTGGCGCTCGACGCCAGCCGCGTCGCCTGGCAGACCGGCCCGATCATCTGGGGCGAGCCGGGAACGGACGGCCAGCATTCCTTCTACCAGCTCATCCATCAGGGAACGAAGCTGATCCCCTGCGACCTCATCGGCTTTTGCGAGCGCTTGAGCCCGCTCGCCGCGCAGCACGATCTTCTGATGGCCAATCTCTTCGCCCAGGCCGAAGCGCTCGCTTTCGGCAAGACGAAAGAGGAGCTGAAGGCGGAAGGCTCGCCCGACTTCCAGACTCCGTTCCGCGTCACCGAGGGCAACCGCCCGACGAACCTGATCCTCGCCGACCGGCTCGATCCGCGCACGCTCGGCAGCCTGGTCGCGCTCTACGAGCACAGCGTCTTCACGCAGGGAACCATCTGGGCGATCGATTCGTTCGACCAGTGGGGCGTCGAGCTCGGCAAGGCGCTCGCCCAGCGCATCATTCCGGAGCTCGCCGCCGAGGCGGAGCCCGCAACCGGCCACGACAGCTCCACCAACGCGCTGATCGCGCGCTACCGCGGCCGCCGCGGCTGGTAGGTGCCGGTTCTCAGCCGCCGCGAAATTGATCCTTAATCAAAACAAGCGCATGGTCGCAAAAGAATTTCAGCGTCATCGGGGGCGTCGATGAGCAAAGAGGCCGGGACCGGAGCCGAACGACTCTCGGCCCTGATGATGGTGGTCGTCGCGGTGATCATTCTCGCCGGGATGCTGTTCGGCTACGACCAGGGCGTCATTTCGGGCGCGCTCAGCGGCATCAAGAAGAGCTTCGGTCTCGGCCCGACGCTGCTCGAGGTGGTGACGAGCTGGGTCACGCTCGGCGCGCTCGTGGGCTCGCTGATCGGCGGCGAGCTCGCCGACCGGATCGGCCGCAAGAAGGCGGTGCTGGCGGCCGGCGTGCTCTTCACGCTCGGCGCGCTCCTGCAATCCATCGCCCCGGATACGCTGGTGCTGGTCGGCGGCCGGCTCATCATCGGCATCGGTGTCGGGCTCGCCGCGGTGGCGGCACCCCTCTATGGCGCGGAGCTGGCGCCGGCTTCCTGGCGCGGGCGGTTCGTCTCGGCCTATCAGCTCGCGATCACGATCGGCATCTTCCTCGCCTATCAGGTCGATGCGGTTCTCTCCGGCGAGGAGAGCAACTGGCGGCTCATGCTCGGCGCGGCCGCGGTGGCCGGCATCGCCCTCTTTCTTGCCGCGCTGGCCGCGCCCGAATCGCCGCGCTGGCTGCTCAAGGTCGGGCGGAAGGAGGAGGCGCTCGCCGAGCTTCGCGCGGTCAGGCCCGGCGTCGATCAGGCGCCGGTCGTCGCCGCCATTGAAGGCTCCCTGCGGGAGGAGGCGCATAACGCCTCCTGGGCCGAAGTGTTCGACCGCCGCTGGCGCCGGCCGCTCATGCTCGCGGTCGGTCTCGCGATCTACCAGCAGATCACCGGGATCAACGCCATCATCTATTACGCGGACGGCATCTTCGCCTCTGCCGGCTTCACCACGCCCGCCGCGCAGACGATGGCGACCACCTGGGCGATCGGCGCGGTCAACGTGCTCGCGACCTTCATCGCCATCGCCTATATCGACAAGATCGGCCGCCGCCCGCTCCTGCTCGCCGGGCTCGTCGGCATGGGCGTGAGCCTCTTCGCCGTCGGCTGCGCCTTCCTTTCCAAGGGCGGCGCGGCCGGCGCCGTGACGCTGGTCGGCCTCGTCATCTTCATCATCTCCTTCGCCTTCTCGCTCGGGCCGGTGGTCTGGACGGTGATCAACGAGGTCTTCCCGAGCCGGGTGCGCGGCCGGGCGGTCGCGGTGGCAACAGCGGTGAACTGGGGGGCTGCGTTCGTCGTCAGCCAGTTCTTCCTCACCCTCGTCGAAGCCATCGGCCGGCCCGCCACCTTCTGGCTCTTCACCTTCTTCTGCGTCACCGGCTGGGTCTGGGTCTGGCGCCGGGTGCCGGAGACGAATGGCCGCACGCTCGAGGAGATCGAGCTCTTCTGGGCCGAGCCCGCGCTCGTCCCGGCGGCTGATCGCAGCTGAACCGGGCATGCTGATCGCAGGCGACATCGGCGGCACGAAAACGCTCCTCGCCTTCTA
>JASHRV010000016.1 GCA_030037175.1 Acetobacteraceae bacterium | reverse complement strand
AGGCGCGACTGCCTCGAGATCGGCGGTAAGGCGCCGGCGATCGTCTACGACGACGACTTCGAGCGCATGGCGGCGAAGATCAGCGCTGGCGCCGACGGCAACTCAATGCAGGACCGAATGGCGGCAACACGAGTCTATGCAGAGTCGTCGATCTACGGCGAGTTCGTGCGGCGACCGATCAAGGCCGTAGAGGCCGTCATGGTGGGAGAACCCGGCGATAGCGGCGCCGAAATGCGGCTGGTGATCCCCGAGACGCAGCGCCGCCGGATCAAAGGCTTCGTCGATTGGGCGATCGCAGGCAACGCAAGGTTGCACACCGGAGGCAAGAGGGACGGTCCGGATCAACCAGCTTCTGCCGGCCACCTCGGAGATGCGCCATGGTGGGTTCAAGCAGTCAGGCCAGGGCGACGACATGTCGATCCACTCGCTCGAAGAGTACACCGGGATCGAGCACGTAATGGTCGACCTCGGGGAGGGGTGAGCCGTGGATCGCCCTCCTGACCGTCGCGCCCCGATCTACCCGCTAGCCAAGGATGTCAAGGACCGTCCATGAGCCGTGCACCGATAGTTTCGGGATCGTCGGAGGTGGTGGCGATCAACCTCATTCCGATCCGCTCCGGCGTGTCGGTGGATGACTTCGCGTGCTTCTCGGCGACGCTCGACCAGCCAACCTGTCTTGCTCAGGATGTGGTGCAAAGCTTCGACGCCTATCGGATTACCGGAGGACGGATCGACTCGATGACCTTTGACATCCTCGAGGTGATGCGAGTCCGATCCTGGCCCGAGTGGGTACAGGTCCGTGACGGGCTCGATGCGTTGCGGCCTGTGATGACGCGATTCAACGAGCTTGTGGATTCCTCGGCAGTGCGGACGCTCTTCGGCACTCGGATCATCCGGGAGCGCGGTCGATGAGCGGCTCTTACGACGTTGTCGTCGTCGGTGCAGGCCACAACGGCCTTGTCGCTGCGAACTACCTCGCAAGGGCCGGCAAGCGGGTCCTCGTTCTCGAAGCACGCGGCATCGCGGGCGGCGCCTGCGTCACCGAGGAGCTTATTCCTGGGTCGCGCTGGTCGTCCTGCGCGTTCATCTCCGGCCTGTTGCGTCCGGAAATCATCGACGACCTCGAGCTCGAGACTCGGTTCGGGCTAGAGATGTACCAGAGCGACGTCCTCGGCGTGACACTCTTCCGCAACGGGGATCACCTTTTCTTACACAAGAACATCGACGAGACACTCCGCGAGATCGAGCGGTACTCGTCGAAGGACGCGCGACGCTTCGTCGACTTCGGGCTGCGCATGAAACGGTTTGCGGAGATAGTGCGCCCGTGGCTGCTCACCGAGCCACCCTCCCGGTCAGAGGTCCTGCGAACCTTCGAGGAGGCGGGGGAGGAGGAGTTGTTCGATGAATTCGTTCTGATGTCCACCCGGGATCTGCTCGCTCGGTACTTCGAGTCAGACGAAGTCAACGCCCTGCTCAACTTCTTCGGGATGGTCTCGATCTGGGGCGGTCCGTCCACGCCGGGAACCGCATACGTGTGGGGGCATCACTCATGGGGCGAGTTCAAGGGGGCATTCGGCCAGTACGGTTTCGTACGCGGGGGGATGGGTGGCATCACCCAGGCGCTGGTCCGCGGAGCGACCGCGCTTGGTGTCGAGATACGACTCGACTCGCGGGTACGCCGCGTTAGGGTCGATCGGGGCCGCGTCCGCGGTGTCGAGCTCGCCACGGGCGAATCTATCGACGCAGGCGTCGTCGTATCGAATGCAGATCCGCGGCGGTCCCTCTTGATGCTGCTCGAGCCGGGCACGCTGGAATCGGGCATCGAGGCGTCGGTGCGGGCGCTCGACATGCGCGGATCGATGGCGCGCATCCATCTCCTGATCAACGAGCTGCCGCACTATATCGGGTTCGAGCCGGGCGAGGGTCCCCAGCACAGGGGGCATCAGATCCTCGGAGCGTCGATAGAGAACTATGAGAGAGCATGGGAGGCCCAGCGCAAAGGCGAGTTCCCAGACGAGTTCGTGATAGAGGCAGTCATCCAGTCGGTCCACGACGACACCCTGGCACCGGCCGGACTGCACACGATGACGCTCGGGGTCCAGCAGCTTCCCTACTGTCTTGCCCACGGTAGCTGGGACTCGCGGCGTGACGAGTGGGCCGACCGAGTTCTCGAAGACCTCTTCCACTACGCGCCGAATCTTCGCGAGCACATTGTTCAGCGCTGTGTCATCACACCGCTGGACCTGGAGCGCGAGTACGGGCTCACGGGCGGGAACATCTTCCACGGCGCGATGTTCCTGTCCCAGCTGTTCAGTTCGCGGCCACTCCCGAAGCTCTCTGGTTATCGCACTCCAGTCGCGGGCTATTTCCTTTGCGGAGCCGGCACGCATCCCGGCGGCGGCGTGATGGGAGCTCCCGGTCACAACGCGGCCCAGACGGTGCTCCTGGAGCTCAATGGCTCCAACTCCGCGTCCACGAGGGCTCGGCGGCCGAATCGGAAAAAGGGCGTGGTCGACCACGTCATGAGCACCGACATCGGCCGCAAGGCCGGCTACGCGATGGTCCGCAAACGGGCATTCCGCCTCTTTGCACGTCTCGCCGCAAAAAGTCCGAGGAAGTGAGCGGAGAGCCGCGCCGGCTTGCCGACCGACATGTCGCACAACCCGAACATGCAGTCCGGGATCTAGGAACTTTCAAACGGAACCAATACTCAACACACAGGAGGCGATCATGACTGCTAGCGACGGTAAGTTCCCCGACCCCGACCCCGACCTCGTGCTCCCTGCCGACCGCGACGACCAGCGACCGTTCTCCCGACGGCAGCTCCTCCTCGGACCTGTGGGTGCCGGGCTCGCCCTTGGCCTCGGTGGTCTCCTCTCGAGCGCCAGGGCCGCCGGCGCCTCGACGCTGCAACACGGCGTCCCAAAGCTGCCCGGTGGCGTTCCGAAGCGCGGTGGAACCCTCACGGCGGGATGCATCACAAGCGGCTCAGAGGAGAATCTCTTCCCCGGCACTGCGGCCGCGAACCCCGATATGGCTCGGTGTTACAACCTGTACAGCTACCTCTTCTACCCGAACAGTGGCAGGAACCTGTATCCGTTGACGCCTGGGCTCGCCCTGTCGGCGGAGTCGAACAAGGATGCGACGGCCTGGACGCTCGCGCTTCGCCCCGATGTCATTTGGCACGACGGCAAGCCGTTCACTGCGACCGACGTCGTTTACAACTTCCAGCAGCTGTGGGGAAACTCCGCGTCCAACTGGTCTTCGGCCTTTTTCGTCGGACTTGTGGACTTCAAGAACGTCAAAGCGCTCGACAAGCTGACCGTCCAGATCCCGCTGCTCGCGCCGTCCGCGGAGTTCCCGTCGATCCTTGGGTTCTTCAACTTCGGAGTGCTGCAGGAGGGTGCGACCCCCCAGAGCATCGCGAAGAACCCCGTCGGCACCGGGCCGTTCAAGTACCAGTCCTTTACCCCAGGCCAGGAAAGCGTCTTCGTCAAGAACGAGAACTACTGGGAATCGGGCAAGCCATACGTCGACCGGCTGGTCATCAACACGAGCTTCACCGACAACACCGCGCTCCTGGACGCCCTGCGGAGCGGGGCTATTGACCTATACATCGCTCCAGCCCCGAGCCAGGCTCGGGAGATGCTGGCGGGGAAGCAGGTCCAGGTCTTGGAGGCCCCCTCGGCGACGCAGCCGTACATGATCGGCATGCGCGTGGACAAGGGTCCCTTCGTCGACAACAGGGTTCGGGAGGCCTTCAAGCTGCTCGTGAACCGCCAGCAGATCGTTGATGGCGCCCTTGCCGGCTTCGGAAGCGTCGGCAACGACCTGATGGGTGCCTACGACCCGTACTACGCCTCGGACCTCAAGCGGGAGCAGGACCTCGACAAAGCCAAGAGCCTGTTCAAGGCAGCGGGATTCGAGGGCAGCACGATCAACTGGCCGACGGCCAACGCATTTCCCGGGATGGTCGAGTCGTTGACGATTTTCGCCGAGCAGGCCAAGGCGGCGGGAGTCAAGATCAACGTCGATATCGGCGCCGCGGGCACGTACTTCACAGACGCGGACGGCGCCTACACACGGTACGCGAGCCAGAACGTTTGGCAACCCTCCTCCTCGCTGACGGTCAACTACAGGAGCGCCCTCGTCATCGGGTGCCCGTACCCGGACACCCAATGGGGACAGCAAAAGCCCGGCGGTGCACAGGCAAACGACCTGATCCTGAAAGCGATGGGTGAGACGGACCCGAGCACTGCGGAGAGCCTCTGGCACGAGGTGCAGCTCCAGCAGTTCAACGAAGGTGGTTATGTCATATGGGGTTATTACCCGTACATCGACATGGCGGCGAACAACATTCGGGGCCTCGCCGAGTCTGGTGGCCTGAACTTCAACATGTTCCGGTTCTGCGACGGATGGATCGCGTAAGTTGGGAGGAAGGAGCTGCGCCCTCGGCGCGATCACCCGTCCACGACGGCGGAGGAGAGGGTGGCGCTGCTAACGCGCGGTCGCCGCGCCGGCAGAACTTCGGCGGGCGTGCGCGCACCTGGCGGCGACGGTGAGGACGGCCCGTGGCGACGATGATCACAGGCACTCAGATCGACGCGGACAGGAGTACCGCTCCCGTCACGCGCTCGATCCGTCACCCGTTCGTCAGGTTCTTGGGGCGGCGTCTTGCGGCCGGTGTCGTGACGCTGTGGGTGGTCTCTGTCTTCATCTTCGTGGCGACGAACGTTTTGCCGGGCAACGTGGCGGAGGTGGTTCTCGGCCACAACGCGACTCCGGAACGCATTCAGGCGCTCAACGTGAAGATGGGATACGACCACCCGATGATCCAGCGGTACTTCACCTGGATCGTGGGGATCCTTCACGGGGACTTCGGGAAGTCCGCTGTCGCGGTAGCCCTTTCCCAGGTGGAGACGTCGGTCTCGTCGACGCTTGTCTCGCCGCTGCTGAACAGCCTGATCCTTGGCGGCATCACGGCCTTGCTGCTCGTCCCCCTCACCCTCCTGCTGGGCGCGCTTGCCGGGATCTATGCCCGACGTTCACCGGACCTGGCCATCTCGACGCCTGCATTGGTGTTCGGCGGACTTCCGGAGTTCGTGACCGGGACACTGCTCATCTTCATCTTCTTCAGCGTGCTGCACTTGCTGCCTCCTACTTCGGGCTTCAGTCCGGGCCAATCACCTCTTACCGACGTCGGCCGACTTGTCCTCCCGGTCCTCACGTTGCTCGGGGTGGCGCTCGGCGCGGGCGTTCGACAGGTCCGTGCAGGGATGATCGAGACGTTGCAGCGGGAGTACGTTCAGTACGCTCGGCTGAATGGCATCCCTGAGCGGCGGGTGCTCTTCCGCTACACGCTGCGCAACGCGCTTGCGCCGAGCGTGCAGATCATCGCCCAGAACATGCAGTACCTGTTCGGCGGCATCATCGTGGTGGAGAGCGTCTTCGACTACCCGGGCATCGGACAGTACATCGTGAACGCTGTTCTCGCCAGAGACACTGCGAAGGTCGAGGCAGCGGCAATCATCATCGCAGCGGTCTATACGCTGATCAACATTGCCGCCGACTTCGTCGTCGTGCTGCTCGTCCCGAAGCTGCGGACAGCTGTCGCGTGAGCACCGTGATGCTCGTGCACCGCCAGGCCCGCTTCGGTCTGCTGCACGACTGGGGCATGCGTATCGGAGTGCTGCTGTTCGCGCTCGTCGTCTTCATTGCGGTGTTCGGTGGCCAGCTGTCGAGCCAGAGCCCGTACGCGACCGTCGGGATACCTGGAGCGGCTCCTGGCGGCGGCCACTTGCTGGGACTCGACTTCGAGGGTCGAGACGTCCTCGCGCGCGTGCTGCACGGTGGGGTCTCGACGCTCGCCCTCGCGGCGAGCGCGACGGTGCTGGTCTACGCGCTCGGAATCTCCTTCGGTTTGCTCGCCGGCTACTCGCGCTCTGTCATCGATCCGCTCCTGATGCGCACCGTCGACGTTATCCTGTCGATTCCATCGCTCCTCCTCATGCTGCTTTTCGTCACCGGCCTCGGCGGCGGCCGGCCAGTCATGGTCGTCGCCGCCGCAGTCGTGCTGTTCCCTGGCGCGGCCCGCATCGTTCGCTCGGCGACACTCGAGGTATCGACACGGGGATTCGTCGAGGCGGCCGTCGCTCGAGGTGAGAGCACGCTCGCGACGCTCTGGCGGGAAGTGTTGCCGAACATCGTGCCGCCCATCGCTGCCGACATGGGCCTGCGCTTCAGCTGGTCGATCATCCTCATCTCGAGCGTGAACTTCCTCGGCCTCGGCATACGGCCCCCGGAACCGGACTGGGGTCTATTGATCTCGGAGAACCTCGTGATCCTGCCCTCGAACCCGCTGGCGGTCGTGGCACCCGCGGCGATGATCGGCCTCATGATCATCGGCGTGAACTTGATCTGTGACGGCATCATACGAGCGCTCAGCCGCGGTGACCGATGACGACGACGACCGAGAGCGTGCCCGCGCTCGAGCTGCGCGACATCAGGATTGAGCTGGGCAGCGGCGTGCCGGTTGTCGATGGCGTGAGCTTGACCATCCGCAAGGGGGAGATCGTCGGGCTGGTGGGCGAGTCGGGGTCCGGGAAAACGACGACGGCCCTCTCGATCTTCGGATTGACCGGCAACGCCCTTCGGCTTGCCGGGGGTGAGGTCGTCCTCGCGGGGCAGCCGCTGCGCGACGAGGCGGCCTTCCGACGGGCGCGAGGGCGCGTCGTCTCCTACGTCCCCCAGAATCCCGGAGCCGCCCTGAACCCGTCGCTTCGCATCGGCAGCGCGATCGACGATGTGCTGAGCGCCGGAAGCGCGGATCGTTCGCTCCGGGCCCATCTGCTCGACTGCGTGGGACTGCCGAGCGACCGCTCCTTCGTTCTTCGGTTTCCGCACCAGCTTTCGGGAGGACAGCAGCAGCGCGTATGCATCGCCGGGGCGATCGCTTCGGGTCCCAGCCTCGTCGTCCTCGACGAGCCGACGACCGGTCTCGACGTCGTCACCCAGGCGAGGATCTTGCGCGAGCTCGAGCGGCTTCGGGACAGGGAGCATGTCGCCATGCTCTACATCACCCACGATCTCGCCGTCGCTGCGCAGATCGCCGACACGATCGCGGTGATGTACGCCGGTGAGCTGGTGGAGCGTGGTCCGGCACCGACCGTGCTGCGGACACCGAGACACCCGTACACCAGAGGGCTGATGGCGTCGACACCTGACCATGTGCGCCGCCGCACGCTCGAGGTGATGCAAGGGATCGCGGTTGGCGTCGGAGGGCGGCCCGAGGGTTGCTCGTTCGCACCTCGGTGCCCACAGGTGCTCGAGACCTGCGTGACCGAGCACCCGGCGCTCCTCGAGACGAGCCCCGGCCATACGGTGCGCTGCCCGGAGTGGAGGCGGACGCCGCCGATGGAGTGGGCGACGCTTCGTCTCGATGCGGCACGCGATGCGCCACTCGGTGGCGCGGCGAACCGGTCGCGCCCGGTCGCTCTCGAGGTTCGGAATCTTCGAGCCGAATACCCCGGGCGTCGGGGCAACCTGACGGTCGTCAGGGACGTCTCCTTCACTCTCGAGCAGTCGGCCTGCCTCGCCCTTGTCGGCGAGTCGGGAAGCGGGAAGACGACGATCGCCAGGGTGATCGCCGGGCTGCACCCGATCGCCGCGGGTGAGGTGCTGCTCGAGGGCGAGGCGCTGGCGAGCTACGCTTCCAGGCGGACGGTGGAGCAGCGACGCCAGATCCAGATCATCTTCCAGAACCCTGCGGAGGCGCTCAACCCACGAGCGTCGGTCGGAGCGGCGATCGCGCGCCCGGCGCAGCTGCTCAGGGGGCTCACTCGGAGCGAGGCGCGCGCCGAAGTGTCGAGGCTCCTCGAGGCGGTCCGCCTTCCCGCGAGGTTCGCGGCACGCTACCCGCGCGAGCTCTCGGGCGGGGAGTGCCAGCGGGTTGCGATCGCCAGGGCGCTCGCGGCCAACCCGAGCGTGATGGTGTGTGACGAGATCACCTCGGCGTTGGACGTTTCTGTCCAGGCGGTGGTCCTCGACCTTCTGCGCGATCTTCGCAGGAGGACTGGACTGTCGATGATCTTCATCACACACGACCTCGGGGTGGTGGCGACGGTGGCCGACGAGGTGCTCGTGCTCGAGCAGGGGACGATCTGCGAACAGGGCGAGACCGGCCGCGTCCTCATGGATCCGCAGCACCCCTACACCCGCAGCTTGCTCGCCGCGGCGCCGAGCCTGAGCGATTCGATCGCCGAGTGGGAATCGGTGGCAGCCGGTCGGCCTCTATCTTCCGATGTCGTGATGCAGGGGCCACCATGACGCTTCGGAGGGGTCTTCCGCGGTGTTGGTGGCTCCGGCGCGAAGTGTGCGGTTCGGGACGAGCGTTGGCGAGATCCGGCATAACCGCGTCACGAGGTGCGGCAGCTTTCTCGTCTGAAATTCGGTGAGATGGCCAGCGTGACGTGCTCGCTCGCGAGCGGCATGGCCAGCCGCTCCGGACCATCGCCCCCTGCCTGCTCGCCGGCGGACCGCGCGGCGTGACGCACAGCGCTGCCGCGCTCATACCACCCGTGCCGAGAGGCCGACCGCACTCCGCAGCCCGGACATTCACCCGAACCAGCCGTGGTGGCCCTGATTTGCCACCCCGCGCCAGCCCAACCGCATCACCAAGAACGCGTCGGAACCGGATCAACGTGACAATGCCTGGGCGCCGATCGCGTGCCCGCGAGATCTCGGGCGCGCTCACTCCGCGAAGCCGGCGGCGAGCGGAGCGCGGCAAAGGCCGCTCGCCTCGAGAAAAGCCGCGGCCGCAAAGAGGGAATCCTCCCGCCATGGAGCCGCGATCAGCTGCACGCCGATCGGCAAGGGGCCATCGGCCTCCGGCACGGGCACCGCGAGCACCGGCAGGCCGAGGCAGCTCACCGGCTGGGTGAAGATGCCAAGATTGGGCCGAAGCGGCATGCTCTCGCCGTTCAACGTGATCATCTGCTGGCCGATCGGTGTCGCCGCGGCGGGCGTCGCCGGCGCCACCAGAATATCGAAACGGGTGAAGAGCGAGGCGGCGCGGCGGGCGATGTCGCGGCGGACCTCTTCCGCGCGGTGCACCCACGCGGCGGGCACGAGGGCGCCGGCGAGCAGGCGGTCGCGCGTGTTGGGATCGAAATCCGCCGCCCGCACGCGAAGATCGGGCAGATGCAGGCTGCCGCCCTCGGAGGCGGTGATGAGAAAGGCGGCCGCGCGCGCGGCAGCAGGGTCGGGGAACTCCGCCTCTTCGGCGGCGCCGAGCGCGGCGGCAACGCGGTCGGCGACCATGCGCGCGCAGCCCTCGCCGGCAAAATAGCCGCCGAGCCGGCCCACGCGGAGGGGCAGCGCCCCCGGCAGAGGCAGCGCCCCCGGCAGAGCCGGCGGCGTCTGGTTCGGCCCGATCGGCTCGGGCGCGCGCCGCGCCTGCGCCTCATCGGCCGGATCGCGGCCCGCCATCGCGTCGTAGGCGGCGGCGAGCGAGGCGACATCGCGCGCGAAAGGCCCGACATGGTCGAGGCTCGCAACGAAAGGAAAAGCGCCGCGGCGCGAGAGGCGCCCGAATGTCGGCTTGAGGCCGAAAACGCCGCAAAGGCTCGCCGGCACGCGGATCGAGCCATTGGTGTCGGTGCCGAGCGTGATCGCGGCAAGGCCGGCGGCGAGCGCCGCGCCCGATCCGCCCGACGAGCCGCCGGCGATGCGCGCGAGATCGTGCGGGTTGCGCACCGCGCCGTCATGGAAGTTTTCGGTCGTGAAGCCGTAGGCGTACTCGTCCATGTTGAGCGCACCGAGGCAGACCGCGCCGGCGCGGCGGAACTGCGCCACCGCGAAAGCATCCTCCGCGGCGGGCGGGGCATTGCGCTCGATCCGGCTGCCCGCGCGCGTCGGAAGGCCGGCAAGGTCGAAGAGGTTCTTCACCGCATAGGGCACGCCGGCGAGCGGTCCGGGATCGTCGCCGCGCGCAATCGCGGCATCCACCGCATCCGCCTCGGCGAGCGCGCGCGCGCGCGTGATATCGGTGAAGGCGTTGACCGCGCCGTCATGCGCTTCAATCCGCGCCAGCGCCGCAAGCGCTGCTTCGCGCGCCGAGAGCCTGCGCGACTTCACCTCGGTCGCGATCCGGGCAGCGATCATGGCTCAGGCGGCACCGCAGAGATCGCGGGCGGTTCGGTCATGCGGGGCAGGGGATAGGCGAGCGCGGGCGCGGCGATGCGGCTGACGAGGGCAAAAGCGGCGATCACCGCCCGCTCGCGCTCGGGGTCGAGGGCGAGGCCCGCGAGCGGCGCCGCCGCCCGCACATAGGATGCAATCGCGGCTGCGTCGGGCGGGGCGGGCGCATCGGTCATGGCAGGGCGATCGGCGTGTGGGGAATATATTCGACGGAGGCCTCGCCCACGGTCAGGACATGGGCGCGCATGGCCCGCGCCGCCGTCTCCGCCTCCCCGCGCATCACCGCCCGCACCACCTCGTCGTGCTCCGCCCAGGAGCGGGCGAGCCGGTCGGGAAGATGGAACTGGGCGCGACGGAACGGCATGAGCCGGTTGCGCACCGCGAGCGTGATCTCGCGCAGATAGAGATTGTGGGCGCCGTCATAGAGAACCTCGTGGAAGCGCCGGTTGGCGGCCTCATAGGAATCGGGGTCGCCGGAGCGCACGAGCAGGCGGGCTTCCTCATGGGCATCGGCGAGGCGCCGGCGCTCGGCGCTCGTCATCGCCGCCGCGGCGAAGCGCGCCGAGGCGGCTTCGAGCTCGGCCATGACGGCGAACATGGAAGCGAGCCGGTCGTGGGACAGGATGGCGGCGAGGACGCCGCGGCGCGGCCTTCGTTCGGCGAGGCCGAGGGCGCAGAGTCCGTTCAGCGCCTCGCGCACGGGCGTGCGGGAAACGGCGAAGCGTTCGGCGAGCTCGCGCTCGTCGAGGCGAAAGCCGGGCGGGATGGCGCCGCGGACGATCGCGTCGGCGAGGTCGCGCTGGATGCGCTCGGCCCGGGAGACGTTTGCTGGCTCGCGCGGGGCGCGCTCGGAGCCGGGCAACAGGGTGGCGCTCAGGAATCCTCCTTGGGCGGATACGGGCCGGGGTGGCGCTGCAAGATCGGGGCCAGGGCCTTTGCCGGTCAACCGGGGTGCAATCTGGCATGCATGTGCGCATGCCCTCTTGCATGCCGATGCCGTGATTCTCGCCACAGACCGGTCAAGAACATAGCTGTACGCTCAAAATTTAGGCCGCTCGCCTTCGCGCCCCTGTGGTCTGTCGCGGGCTTGGAATGGCACGAAATTTGCTCTTCCTGTCCCGGGTCCGGCGCTGCGGCACGCCACCGGAAACGACCGGAGCGAAGGGCCGGAGAGACAGCAAGGACCAGAGGGACTGCAAAGAGAGGACCAGCCATGAACGGCATGCGTCTGACACGCCGCGCCGCCCTCCTCGGCGGCGCCGCCGTCGCGGCCACCGCAGGCAGCGCCGGAGCCGCCGAATATACCGTGGGCTTCATCTATGTCGGCTCGAAGACCGACTACGGCTACAACCAGTCCCACGCCGAAGGCGCGGATGCGGTGCGCAAGCTGCCGGGCGTGCATGTCGTCGAACAGGCAAGCGTGCCCGAGACGGCGGCCTGCGCGGACGCGATGGAGAGCATGATCCATCTCGACGGCGCCTCGCTCCTCTTCCCCACCTCCTTCGGCTATTTCGATCCCTACGTGCTGCGCGCCGCCAGGGCCGATCGCAAGGTCACCTTCATGCATTGCGGCGGCCTCTGGCAGCAGGGCGACCCGCTCAACGCCCATTCCTATTTCGGCTATATCGACGAGGCGGTCTATGTTTCCGGCATCGTCGCCGGGCACATGACGAAAGCGAAGAAATTCGGCTTCGTCGCGGCCAAGCCGATCCCGCAGGTGCTGCGCAACATCAATGCCTTCACCCTCGCCGCGCAGTCCGTCGATCCCTCCATCACGACCAAGGTCATCTTCACCGGGGACTGGTTCCTGCCGGTCCGCGAGGCGGAGGCGACCAACAGCCTTGCCGACCAGGGCGTGGACGTCATCACCTGCCACGTGGACAGCCCGAAAGTCGTGATCGAGACCGCGGCGAAGCGCGGCCTCTACACCTGCGGCTATCACGCCGATCAGTCGGTGCTCGATCCGAAGGGCTATCTCACCGGCGCCGAGTGGAACTGGCCTTATCTCTACCCGAAATGGGTCGCCGAGCTGCGCGCCGGCACGGTCCTCCCCAACTATATCCGCGGCGGCTTTCGCGAGGGCTTCGTCAAATCCTCGCCCTACAACGCGATCGTGCCCGCCGCGGCGCGCGCGCAGGCGGATTCCGTGCGCGATCAGTTCAAGGCCGGCACCTTCGTGATCTTCAAGGGGCCGATCAAGGACAACAAGGGCAAGACGGTCATCGCCTCCGGCACGGTCATGGGCGAGCACGACAAGGTGCTCGAGGAGATGGATTATCTCGTCGCAGGCATCTCGGGCACAACCAGCTAGAGGGTGATATGAACCTTCCGCCATCGCCGGTTCGGCAAAAAGGAAGAAAGGTCGTTCTTTCTTGAAAGAAAGAACCAAAGAACTTTCACCCTCTCGTTCGGAGTCCCGAGCCGGCGCCGGGTCCGGAAAACGGGGAAAAGTCTTTTTGCTT
>JASHRV010000135.1 GCA_030037175.1 Acetobacteraceae bacterium | reverse complement strand
CCTCGTCCTCTGGCTTGCCGCCGATGATTCGCATATGTGCAGCGCGCAGAATTTCGTCATCGATGCCGGCCTGATCTGAGCAAGGGGGCTTTGCCCCGTGCATCCCCGCTGGGGCCCATGGGTTCAAGTATGGGAGGCCCCAGACCCCCATCCAATTTTGATAAAGTCATGGATTGCAAAGGCTCCGCCTTTGCCAGGGGTCCAGGGGACAGCGTCCCCTGGTGGGGTGCAGGGGCAAAGCCCCTGCACTTGGCTCAGAACGTCGAGATCGTCACTTCCTTGCTCGTCAGGAACTCCAGCAGCGCCGGCTGGCCGCGCTCGGTCGCCGCGATTCCGCGCTTGATCGCCGGCACGATCTCGTCGGGCCGATCCACCCGCTCGCCATAGCCGCCGAAGGCGCGTGCCATGGCCGCGTAATCCCCGGAGATGTCGGTCGAACGGTATTTCTCGGTCGAGACCGGCATCACCTTGAGCTCGATCGCCATCGAGAAATTGTTGAGCAGGACGGAGAGAATCGGGATCCGCTCACGCACCGCGGTCTCGAAATCCATCCCCGTGAAGCCGATCGCCGCGTCGCCCCAGACATTGACGCAGAGCTTTTCCGGCTCGGCGAGCTTCGCGCCCATCGCGAGCCCGAGACCGTAGCCGAGCTGCGTCGTCTTGCCCCATCCGATATAGGAGAGCGGCGTCGGCGAGACCCAGAAAGGCGAAAGCTGATCGCGTGGGCTGCCGGCATCGTGGGTGATGATCGTCCGCGCCCGATCGACCGTGTTGGCAAGGTCCCAGATCACGCGATAGGGCGAAAGCGGCGTCTCGTTCGAGGTGAGGCGCGGCATCCATTGCGCCATCCATTCGCGGCGCACGGCGGCGATCTCGGCGGCCACCGGCGCGGGATCGCGCCGCTGCGGCAAGAGGTCCTCGAGCGCGGCATTGAGCGCGGCGAGCGTCAGCGCCGCGTCGCCTGCGAGCGCATCGGCGATCGGCACGTCCTTGCCGAGATCGTTGGGATCGAGCGTAGCCTGGATGATCGTCTTTCCCTTCGGCATGGCCACGCCGAAATTCGTCTCGGTGAAGCTGCAGCCGATTCCGAGAATGACGTCTGCGCTGGCGAGGAAGTCATGCACCATCTTCGGGATCGCCCGCCCGCCGGAGCCGAGCGAGAGCGGATGGTCCTCGGGAAAGGCGCTCTTGCCTTGCAGGCTCGTCGTCACCGGCGCGGCAAGCCGTTCGGCGAGCTTCTTCAGCCCTTCCCAGCCGCGTGCGTAATGAACGCCCTGGCCGGCATAGATCACCGGGCGCTTCGCCTCGGCCAGCCGCTTCGCCACCCGCTCCACCGCCTGCGGATCGGGTCCCGTGCGCGTCGCCGGCACCGGCACGTAATCGAAATCGTCCGGGATCTCCTCGGCGAAGACGTCGCCCGGGATTTCCACCAGAACCGGCCCGCCGCGGCCGTTGCGCAGCCGCCCGAAGGCGCGGCGGAACACGTTCGGGATCTCGCGCGCGCTGGTCAGCGGCTCGGCCCATTTCGTCACGTGGGCGAAATTGGTCACGGCGTTGAAGTTGGGCGGTATGTGCGCGATGCGGCGCGGATAGCCCATCGGCAGCACCAGGATCGGGGCGGACTCGCCGAAGGCCTGGGCAACGCCGCCGAACGCGTTCTCCGTGCCCGGCCCGTGCTGCATGGCGAATACGCCGGGCGTCGCCCCGGAGGTGAGCCGCGCGATCGCGTCCGCCATATGGAGCCCGATCCGCTCCTGGCGGACGATGATCGGGCGGATATCCGCCTTCGCCGCGTACTCGAGCAAGTGGTTCACCGGGTAGCCGGTGATGGTGCGGATTCCTTCGCGCTTCAGCACCTCCGCGATCGCGTCGCCCGCTTTCATGTCTTTCGCCTTTCGAAATCTAGCTGTTCGGCCCGCGCTCCATCGATTGCGGCTGCCAGCGCCTGAGGCTGGAGCTCGCGAGCACGGACGGATTGACGCAGCTCATCGGCCAGCGTCCGGTGAGCACGAGCGCGAGCTCCTGGCCCACCCGGCGGCGCCGCGCCGGATCGAAACGCGCCGAGGCCGAGGCCACATGCGCGGTGAGGATCACGTTGTCCATCTTGAGCAGCGGATTCTCCGCTTCCGGCGGCTCGGTCTCGAGAACATCGAGGCCCGCGCCCGCGATCCAGCCTTGCTGGAGCGCCTTGATCAGCGCCGCCTCGTCCACCGTCGGGCCGCGGCCGGTGTTGATGAAGAGCGCCGTCTTCTTCATCCGGCGGAAATGCTCCTCGGTCAGCATGCGCTGCGCGTCCGGCGTTGCGGGCGCATGCATCGAGACGAAGTCGGAGTGCTCGAGCACTTCGTTCAGGCTCGCGGGCTCGACCCCGTAGGGCGTCATCGCGAGCTCCTCGACGAACGGGTCGTAGGCGAGCATCCGGAGCCCGAACGGCCGCGCCCTGAGCGCGACCGCGCGCGCGACATGCCCGAAGGCGACGAAGCCGAGCGTCTGGCCGATGAGGCGCGGAATCTTGAGCAGCGCCGGCCGCCCTTCCTTCCAGCGCCCGCTCCGCACCATCCGGTCCTGCACGACGATGTCGCGGAAGGTGGCGAGCAGCAGCGTCATCGCGTGATCCGCCACCTCTTCGATGAAGGTGTCCGGCACGTTGGTGACCGGAATGCCGCGCGCCGTTGCCGCCGCGACATCGACCGAATCCACGCCGACGCTGCCGAGCGTGATCACCTTGCACCGCTCGAGGCGGTCGATGATCGTCTTGGTGATCGGGATGCCCTTCGCGTAGAGCGCGTCGGCATCGCGCGCGGCGGCGATGAATTCCTGCGCGGTGGTCCCCGGCGCCTCGACGATCTCGGCGTCGATGCGCGAAAGCGCCTCCATCTCGTAGCCATAGCCGCCGCCGGCCACCGTGAAGCTCGCCCCGACCGGGGTCACCACCTTGAACCGTGCCACTCTCTTCTCTCCCGTCACGTCCGCCCGCGCCCGGCGCTCATTCCTTCACCGCGCCGGTGAGGCTCGAGACATAGTATTCGGCGAACAGCGAATAGAACAGGGCCACCGGCACCGAGCCGAGCAAGGCGCCCGCCATCAGCGAGCCCCATTGATAGACGTCGCCCGTCACGAGCTCCGTCAGCACCGCCACCGGAACGGTCTTGTTGCCGGTCGATTGGATGAAGGCGAGCGCGTAGATGAACTCGTTCCACGACAGGGTGAAAGCGAAGATGCCGGCCGAGATGAGGCCGGGCACCGCGAGCGGCAGCACGATGCGGCGCAGGATCTGCATCCGCGAAGCCCCGTCGATCAGCGCGCATTCCTCGAGCTCATAGGGGATCGACTTGAAGTAGCCGATCAAAAGCCAGGTGCAGAACGGGATCAGGAAGGTGGGATAGGTGAGGATCAGCGAGAGCGGGCTGTTGTAGAGCCCGAACTGCACGATCATCGTCGCCAGCGGAATGAAGAGGATGGTCGGCGGCACCAGATAGGCGAGATAGATCGCGAGCGCGACGTGCGTCGAGCCGCGGAAGCGCAGCCGCTCGATCGCATAAGCCGCGAGCACGCTGCAGACGATGGAGAGGATGGTCGAGCCGATCGCGACCGTGACCGTGATCAGCATCCAGCGCGGAAACTGGGTGTGGAACAGAAGCACATCGAAATTGTGCAGCGTGGGCGAGTGGATCCAGAACGGGTTGAAATGCGTGTAGTCCTCCATCTCGGAGTCCGGCTTGAAGGCCGTGATCGCCATCCAATAGAAGGGAAAGAGGAGGATGATGACGAAGAGCGCGAGCGGCACATAGACCGTCAGCACCCGCCGCGTGCGCGAATCCCAGGAAAGAAGCTCGCCCCCGCCCGCGGCCGTGTCACTCATTGGCCGGCCCCTGCTGCCATTTCCGCCTTGCCAGGCCGAAATAATTGAGCGCGGTGAGCGCGATCAGGAACGGGATCATCGAGATCGCGATCGCGGCACCCTGGCCGAGCTGCGAGCCCGGAATGGCCACCTGATAGGCGAGCGTCGCCATGATCTGGGTGGTGTTGAAGGGCCCGCCATTGGTGATCGCATAGACGAGCTGGAAGTCCGAGAAGGTGAAGAGGGTGGAGAGCGTGAGCGCCACCGAGAGGATCGGCATCAGCATCGGCACGGTGATGAAGCGGAAGCGCTGCCATGAGCTCGCGCCGTCCAGCAGCGCCGCCTCGTAGAGCGAGGGCGAGATCGTCTGCAACCCCGCCAGCGTGATGACGGCGACGAAGGGAATGCCCCGCCAGACATTGGCCGCGACCAGCGACCAGCGTGCCGGCCAGGCGGCCCCCAGGAAGTCGATATAGGTCGAGCGCAGATGCAGCACATTCACGAGGAGATAGGAGATGATCGAGAATTGCGGCGAATACATCCACCACCAGACGATCGCCGAGAGGACGGTCGGGACGATCCAGGGCAGCAGGACGATGGCGCGCAGGAACGCCTTGAACGGCAGATGATGGTTGAGCAGCAGCGCAAGCCAGAGGCCGAGCGAGAATTTTCCGACCGTCGCCGCCGCCGTGTAGAAGATCGTGTTGAAGACCGCGAGCTGGAACACCGGGTCGCTCACGATCGAGACGAAATTGGCAAGCCCGACGAAGTGGCCGCGCTGGCCGATCGTCGAATCCGTGAGTGCGAGCCAGAAGCCGAGGCCGAGCGGATAGGTGAGAAAGACGACGAGAAGGCCGATCGCGGGGGCGAGGCAGAGTACGATCAGGAACGGCCGGGCGTTGAAGAGCCGCGCGAGCCAGCTCTCGCGCCGCCGCTCCGCTCGCCAGGCCGCAACCGCATCGACCTCTTCAACGGCAATGTCCATGCCGTCCTCCCGCCTCCACCGTCCCCGGTCTTTTCGGCCGAAGCCGGCAGCGTGCTGTCATTGCCGCGAGAGCGGGACTCCCTTTTCTCTCGGCGACCGGCTCCTCACCCGGGATAATAGCGCTTCGCCTGGCTGGCCGCGAACCGCGCGGCCGAGGCGGCGGAGGCATTGCCCGTTGCCACTTTGGCGAACATGTCGACGATGATGTAATTGGCCGAGAGGGCGCTGGAATTGGCGCCGATCGGGCCCTTGTAGCCATCGTAATACGGCGTGTTCATGCCGAATTTGTACGCGGCGATCTTGGGATCGCTGGTCCAGAAGCCCATCTTTGCATAGGCCCTGAGCGGCTCCGACCAGTAGCCGAGGCAGCTTGCGAGCCATGGGCCATATTGCGGCGCCTCCATCATGAAGCGGAGATATTCCTTGGCCGCATTCGGATATTTTGTGTGGCGGAAGACCATGCCGTTCACCACCAGCGCCGAGAGCGGTGCCTCTGTGGCCAAGCCGAACGGCGGCAGCACATTGTTGGTATCCGCGGCGATCGCCCTGAGCTTGGGGTCGGAAGAATTCTTGAGCACGAAATAGATCGAGACGCCGTTAAAGGTGAGTGAGATCTCCCCGGCGATGAAGGCCTGGTTGTTGCTGGCGTCGTTCCAGGACGTAACGCCCGAGATCATCGTCGGGTAGAGTTCCTTTGCGTAGTTCAAGGCATCGATGGTCGCCTTGGAATCGAGCGCCACCTTGCCCTGCTCATCGATCGCATAGGCATTATGGGACCAGAGCAGCCAGTTGCAGAACCCGTTGGCATCGCCCACGGCATGGCCGAGCGAGAAGCCGCACGGATGCCCGATCTGCTTGAGCTTCTGGCAGAGCGTGAGGAACTGGTTGAGGTCGTTCGGGACCGCATCGAACCCCGCTTCCTTCACCCAGGAGATGCGATAGACGGTGGGTCCGCTCGCCCCGCCGAGCGGAATCGAAATCCATTGCTTGCCGCCGCTGCCCCACTTGGTGCCATATATCGTCGCGAGTTCGAACCAGCCGCCATATTTGGCGCCGAGATACTCCCCGAGATCGCTGAGATCGACGAGCTTGCTCGCATAGATCTGCGGGTCGGCGCTCCAGCCGATGATGATGTCCGGCCCCGCGCCGGTATTGGCGGTCACCGCCGTCTGCGGGCGAAGCTGCTCCCAGCTTATGAAGTCGAGCTCGACGGGAATGCCTGTCGTCTCGGTGAACTTCTTGGTATTTGCGCGGAAGTGTGTTTCGTCCGGATCGACGAACTTCGCCGGTCGCAGCACCTTGAGGCTTGCACCCTTCTCGATCGGGAGCGAGGGCGGCTTCACGTCCGCGACCGGCACGCCCGCCTCTTGCGTGCTTTGGGCGTGCCCCGCCGGACCGAGCAAGGTTGCGCCCCCGAGCGCGCCTGCCCCCAGCACCAGCGACTG
>JASHRV010000015.1 GCA_030037175.1 Acetobacteraceae bacterium | reverse complement strand
CACGAGCACCTGGGCGCTGTAGATGTGCGGGACGAAATAGGCGTCCTGCAAGTAGGGCAGCACGTATTTGAGGTTGGGCGCCTTGGCGGGGTCGAGCTTTTCGACGAGGCCGGCGGCGCCGGTGCGATAGCCGTTGGGCGCGCCGACGCAGGCGATGTCCATCGTGCCGTGGGGGAGCATGCGCTCGGCGAAGAGTTTTGCGACGCGCGGAACCTCGTCGCCCACGGTCTGGATGACGGAGACGCCTTCGGGCTTGAGGATGGGATCGTCGATGTTCTCGCGCAGCAGGCGCGCGTAATCGCCGCCCCAGGTGCCGACGATGCAGCGTTCGGCGGCGGCGGCGCGGCGGGGAAGGATGAGGGCGGGTGCGGCGAGCGCGGCCGCGCCGCCGGCGAGGATGCGGCGGCGGGTGAAGGGGGGTTCGGTCATAGGCGAAGTCTCCCTGTTCGTGAGTGCGGTCAGAAGGCGGCGGTGCGGCCGAGCGCGGGCATGGCGGCGGGCAGCGGGCGGTCCGATTCGTCGAAAACGCGCTCCTCGGCGGCGCTCCAGTGGAGCGCCACGCGCGCGCCGGCGGCGAATCGGGGGGCGGCGTCCGGGCCGAGGCCTGGGCCGCGCACGAGCACGCTCGCTTCGGGGCCGAGGCGGACGAGATGCTCCACGACCGCGCCGAGATAGGTGCAGAGCTCGACCGTTCCTTGCGCGCGCGCATCGTTTGAGGAGGGCGGGGCGAGGCGGATGCTTTCGGGACGGATGGCGAGCGTGGCGGAGCCTGCGGCTGCGTAGCGGCCGGCGAGGGAGAGGTTCGTTGCGGGGCCGAGCGCGAGATGGGCGCCGGCTTCGAGGCGGCCGGAGAGGATGTTGCTCTGGCCGATGAAGCGCGCGACGAAGGGCGTTGCCGGGCGCTCGTAGAGATCTTCCTGGCGGCCGATCTGCTCGACGCGGCCTTCGCGCATGACGACGAGGCGGTCCGCCATGGCCATCGCCTCCGCCTGGTCGTGGGTGACCATGACGGTGGTGATGCCGCCGGACTGCTGGAGAATCCTGATCTCGCGGGCCATTTCCTGGCGCAGCGAGGCATCGAGGTTGGAGAGCGGCTCGTCGAGCAGAAGGAGCTTGGGATGGATGGCGAGCGCGCGGGCGAGGGCCACGCGCTGCTGTTGGCCGCCGGAAAGCTGGCGCGGCAGGCGCTCGGCGAAGTCGTGCAATTTGACGAGCCGCAGCATCTCGGCGACGCGGGAGTCGATCGCGGCGCGGGGCATGCGGCGCATCTCGAGACCGAAGGCGATGTTGCGCTGGGCGGTGAGGTGGGGAAAGAGCGCGTAGCTCTGGAAGACGATGCCCATTTCGCGCTTGTACGCGGGCAGATGCAGGATGCTTTCGCCGTTGACGCGGACATCGCCGGCACTTGGCTGCACGAAGCCCGCGATGACGCGGAGGGTGGTTGTCTTGCCGCAGCCGGAGGGGCCGAGCAGCACGATCATCTCGCCAGGGGCGACGGAGAGCGAGACCTCGTCCACGGCGAGCTGCTGGCCGAAGCGGCGGGTGAGCCGCTCGATCGTGAGGGAGGCGGCGGCGCTTTGCACGCTCATCGCACCACCTGGCCCAGGCGGACGAAGCGGTCGAGTGCGAGGAGGATCGCGCCGATGAGGATCATCTGCGCGACGGCGACGGCGGAGACGAGGGGATCGATGTGGTATTCGAGATATTGGAGGAGGGCGACGGGAAGCGTGGTGACGCCGGGGCTGGTGAGGAAGAGCGCGAGCTCGATATTGCCGAAGGAGATGATGAAGCAGAAGAGCGCGGCGGCGATGATGCCGGAGCGCATGGCGGGCAGCGTGACGCGCCGGATGACGGTGAGCGGGCGCGCGCCGAGGCTCGAGGCGGCTTCCTCCGCGGCGCGGTCGTGATTGGCGAGGGAGGCGACCGAGAGCCGCACGGCCCAGGGCGTGGTGATGAGGAGGTGGGCGGCGATGAGGCCGGCGAGCGAGCCGGTGAGCGCGGTCCCGAAATGCTCGTCGATCAGCACGACGAAGACGTAGATGGCGAGGCCGAGCGCGATCGCGGGCATGGTGAGCGGGGCGAGCAGCAGCGTGCTGAGGAGCGAGCGGCCGCGGAAATTGCCCCGCGAGAGCGCGATTCCGGCGGGCACGCCGATCAGGAGGCTGCCGGCGACGGCGGCGAGTGCGAGCTCGAAGCTGGTGAGGATGGCGGCGCCGAAGTTCGGGATGATGGCGGGGTACCAGGCGAGCGTGTAGCCGCGCGGGGGAAAGAGGATCAGCTTCTCGTTGAAGACGCTGAGATAGATGGTGAGCAGAAGCGGGACGAAGATGACGGCCGCGCCGATCGCGATGATGAGCGCGACGCCGGTCCGTTCGAGCCGGGCCAAGAGACCGTGTTCGGCAACGCCAAGCTCCCGCCCGGCCGCCGTTTCGAGCAGCGAAGTCGTCATTCCCTTTTTGCCGCTGAAGCTCCCGCCTTGATCCTCGCCCTGCCGGCGGGGCGGCGTCAAGCGCGCGCGGGGCCCGGCAATCAGTGCGGCAATCAGTTGAGACGGTTCTTGATGAACCGTCCTTCCATCATGATGGCCGGGATGCGCTTGCCTTCGCCCAGGAAGACGGAGAGATCCTCGTAGGGATCGCCATCGACGACGAGGAGATCGGCTTCGGCGCCGGGAACGATCTCGCCGAGCTTTCCCTCGCGGCGGACGATCTCCGCGTTGACGATGGTTGCCGAGCGGATGATCTCGGCCGGGCTCATCACCGCGCTGCGGATCGTGAACTCGTTGCACTGATCGTTCTGGAGCTGGCCCAGGAGGTCGCTGCCGAAACCGATCTTCACCCCTGCCTCGCGGCAGATCTCGAGCGATTTGAGCCCTGCCTCGAGCACAACCTCGTTCTTGGCGAGGCTGTAGCGGGTGAGCCCGTACTGCGGCCCGCGTTTTTTCAGCGAATCATAGGCGACCAGCGTCGGCACCAGGTAGGCGCC
>JASHRV010000134.1 GCA_030037175.1 Acetobacteraceae bacterium | reverse complement strand
CGCTCGGCCCCGCCGCGGTCGCCGGCGCGCTCAACCTCCGCGGCCGCATCGTCACCGCGATCAATACCTCCGCCTGCCTCGGCTTCGCCGCGGATCCCGCCCGGCCCGCCGAAGCCGCCATCTCCGTCGTCGTCGAGCATCGCGGCGAGCTCTACAGCCTGGTCGTCGATGCGGTCGGCGAGGTCATGCCGCTCGAGGTGGCCGCTCTCGAAGCGAATCCGCCGACGCTCGATCCCGCCTGGCGCGACATCTCCTGCGGCGTCCACAAGCTCAAGGAGAGGCTGATGGTCGTGCTCGACATCGCACGCCTGCTCGACCGGGTGGTGGCCGTACCGGCGTGATCTCGCCCGCGCCCGCCGCGGCGGGCCGCCGGATCCGGGTGATGATCGTCGATGATTCGGCGGTCGTCCGCGGCCTGATCGCCCGCGTCCTGCATGAGGATGCGGAGATCGAGCTCGTCGCCTCCGTCGATAACGGCCGCACCGCGCTCGCGAGCCTCGAGCGCATCCCGGCCGATGTCGCCATCCTCGATATCGAGATGCCGGAAATGGACGGCCTGACCGCAATCCCGCTGCTTCTGCGCAAGCAGCCGGGGCTGCGCATCCTCATGGCCTCCACCCTCACCGTTCGCAACGCCGAGATCGCGCTCAAGGCGCTGGCGCTCGGCGCGGCCGATTACGTGCCCAAGCCCACGGCCGCGCGGGAAATGCTCGGCGCGACCCCGTTCAACCAGGAGCTGCTCTTCAAGGTCCGCCATCTCGGCGGGCGCCCGCATAGCGCCGCCCCGCATGACGCCCCGCCCGCGCGTCATGCGGCGCGCCATGCCGGATCGGAGATCGCGCTGCGCAGCCTCGCGCCGGTGCCGCCGCAGGCGATCGCGTTCGGCAGCTCCACCGGCGGTCCGCAGGCGCTGTTCCGCGTCCTGCGCGATGCCGGGCCGCTCCGCCAGCCGGTCTTTCTCACCCAGCACATGCCGCCCACCTTCACGACCCTGCTGGCCGCGAACATCGCGCGGGATTGCGCCGTCGCGGCGACGGAAGCGGTCGATGGGGAAATCGTGACGCCCGGCCACGTCTATGTGGCGCCCGGCAATCACCACATGGTGGTCACGGGCGCGCCGCCCGGTCCGCTCTCGATCGGCCTCAACCAGGAGCCGCCCGAGAATTTCTGCCGCCCCGCCGTCGATCCCATGCTGCGCAGCCTGGTCGCGGCCTACGGGCCCGCCCTGCTCGTCGTCATCCTCACCGGCATGGGCCACGATGGCCTCGAAGGCTGCCGCGCCGTCGCCGCCGCCGGCGGCTCGGTGCTCGCCCAGGATCAGGCAAGCAGCGTCGTCTGGGGGATGCCCGGCGCCGTCGCCCAGGCGGGTCTCTGCAGCGCGGTGCTTCCCATCGAGCAGATCGGAGCGCGGGTGCGCGAGATCGCCGGCGCCAAGGGCCCGGCGCGACGCAGCATCGCCGCAAACGCGCGATGAGCGAATCGATGTCGCCCGGCTTTCAGATGCTGGCCCAGATCGTGCGCGACCAGTCCGGAATCGTGCTCACGGCGGACAAGTCCTACCTCGTCGAAAGCCGGCTCCGCCCGGTCGCGCGCAAATACAATTTCGTGAGCGTCGAAGCGCTGGCCGAAAGTCTTCGCGCCTGGCGCGATGCGATCAAGATCAGCGACGTCGTCGATGCGATGACGACGAATGAAAGCTTCTTCTTCCGCGACAACTACCCGTTCCATGCGCTCCGCGAACGGCTCCTGCCGCGGCTTGCGAAAGCGCGGGCGGAAGCGCGCCGGCTCAGGATCTGGTCGGCTGCCGCGGCTTCGGGCCAGGAAGCCTATTCGATCGCGATGCTGCTCAGGGAATGGAGCCCCGCGCTCGACGGCTGGGCGATGGAGATCGTCGGCACCGACATCTCGGGGGAGATGATCGCGCGCGCCCGCGCCGGCCTCTATGCGCAGCATGAGATCGAGCGCGGGCTCTCGCTCGCGCTCCGCGAGAAATATTTCCAGCGCTGCGGAGACAAATGGCAGATCTCCGAAGCGCTGCGCCGGATGATCCGCTTCGAGCGGCACAACCTCCTCCACGACAACGCCGCCCTCGGCACGTTCGATGTCGTGTTCTGCCGCAACGTGCTCATCTATTTCGACCTGCCGACCAAAGCGCGGGTTCTCGGCACGATCGCGCGCATGATACCAGGCGATGGATACCTCATCCTCGGCGGCGCCGAGACGATTCTCGGCATCACCGAGGCGTTCAAGCCGGCACCGGGAGTGGCGGGCGTCTACGCGCCGGTCCGCTAGAATCTTCTTTTTCTGAAGAAAAAGAAGCAAAAAGACTTTTCCTCGTTATTCGGGACCCGGCCGCACCTTGGGACTCCGAACGAACGAGGTCCGCAAACGGATAAAAGTTTTCTGGTTCTCTTTTTCAAAAGAGAACAAATTTCTTCATAACTTACCTTAACTTCCCATCCCAACTCAACATTCCGTGGCCGATCCGGGCTGCGGCCGGCATCTGCCCTCACTAAAAATTCCTTTTCTTTTCAATCCATTTACTCTGTCCCGAACGCTCGTACGGGCCAGATCGTACAGATCTTCGGCCACAACCCCCGACACCGCTCGATGAGTTCGGATCGAAACAGCAATTTTACCTTTGCTTTCTAGAATCGAAACACCGGCTGCCGTTGCGTGCCGAAGAGTCCGGGCCGATCGATCCGAAAAAACCAAGCCAGCAAACAGGACAAAGCCCATGCTTGATTTTCTCCATATCCCCCACGGCGCGGGCGCAAGCGCCGAGGCCAAGCTCGCTGCGCTCGATCGCGCCCAGGCGGTCATCGAGTTCGAGCCGGACGGCACGATCATCCGCGCCAACGAGAATTTCCTCGCCTTGCTCGGCTATCAGTCTGCCGAAATCATCGGCCGGCACCACGCGATTTTCGTCGATCCGGGCTATGCGGCGAGCGAGGAGTACCGGCAGTTCTGGGAGGGGCTGCGCAGGGGCCTTCCAAGCGTCGGGGAATTCCGGCGCATCGCCAAGGGCGGACGCGTCGTATGGATCCAGGGCTCCTATGCTCCGCTGCTCGGCGCCGGGGGCAAGGTCGTCCGGGTGGTCAAGGTCGCCACGGACGTGAGCGCACGCAAGGAAGCGGATCTGCAGCTTCGCGGGCAGGTCGAAGCCATCAACCGCTCCCAGGCGGTCATCGAATTCGCGCTCGACGGCACCGTGCTCGAAGCGAACGAGAACTTCCTCGCTCTGCTCGGCTATCGGCTCGACGAGATCAAAGGGCGCCATCACGCGATCTTCGTCGATCCCGCCGAACGGACGAGCCCGGCTTACAGCCAGTTCTGGGAGGCTCTCCGGAGCGGACGCTATCAGGCCGGGCGCTACAAGCGTTTCACCAAAGGGGGCAAGCCCGTCTGGATTCAGGCAAGCTATAATCCTGTCCTCGATCTCGAAGGCAAGCCTTGCCGCGTCCTCAAGTTCGCCAGCGACATCACCGAGCACGTGACGCTCGTGGCCAACGTGAAGACGCTGATCGAGGACAATATGGGCGCGGTCAGCGCGGAAATCGGGCGGACGGAGCAGGAATCGCGGAAAGCCGCCGACCGCCTCGCCGAGACGACCGGCTCGGTGCATATGGTCGCCTCGGGCGCGGAGGAAATGGCCGCCTCGGTCGGCGAGATCGCCGCCAACATGGCGAAATCCCGCGATGCCACCGATCAGGCTTTCGCGCAGACGGTGGCGGCGGACGAGGCGAGCACGCGCCTCACGGAAGCCGCGCGCGCCATGAGCGGCATCGTCGAGACGATCGAGGCGATCGCGAGCCAGATCAATCTTCTGGCGCTCAACGCAACGATCGAGGCGGCACGCGCCGGCGATGCCGGGCGCGGCTTCGCGGTCGTCGCAAGCGAGGTCAAGTCGCTGGCCGGCCAGGCGGGCGAGGCGACATCGCGGATTTCGAGCGAGATCGAAGGCATTCGCGGCATCGCCTCCGCCGTCGTCAGCGCTCTCGGCACCATTCGCGGCTCGGTGGAGGGCGTGAGGGAGTACGTGACGAGCGCGGCTTCGGCGGTGGAGCAGCAGAGCGCCGTCACCCGCGACATGTCGGCCAACATGCAGTCGGTGGCGGGCGCGGTCGGGGCGATCAACGAGAACATGGCCGAGATCGCCCGCGCGGTCGCCGGCGTGAACGAAGCGGTCGGAAAGACGCAGGACGCCGCCCGCTCGCTCGCTTCCTGATCCGTGCGAACGCCGTCGATCGGTTAGGGAAACGTTCGCAAACGCCTGCGAGAATCCGTGGCGCAGAAAATCGGGTGCTCTCCATGCGCTTCTCTCTTCCGATCGTCGGCAAGCTGCTCGGGTTCGTCGCCGTGGCGATTCTCTCGGTCGGCATCGTGAGCTGGCTCGGCCTCAGCGCCTTGAGGACCAACCTGCTCAAGGACCGCAAGGCGGAAACGCAGGCGCTGGTCGATGAGGCCTATACGCTCGTTGCTCATTACGGCGGCGAGGCCGCGAACGGCGCCATGACCGAGGCCGCCGCCCAAGCGGCGGCCAAGCAGGCGATCACCGCGATGCGCTATGGCGGCGACGGCTACGTCTTCATCCTGAGCACCCATACCGTCGTGCTCGCCAACCCGAGGGCCGACCTGATCGGCAAGGATCAGTCGAACTCCGTCGATCCCAACGGCGTGCACTTCTCCCGCGAGCTCGTCGCCGCCGGCGAGCAAGGCGGCGGCTTCGTCAATTACGAGTTCACCAAGCCCGGCCAGCCCGAGGACCAGTATTTTCCGAAGATTTCCTATGCCCGCGAATATGCGCCCTGGGGATGGATCATCGGCACCGGGATGTACATGGACGACGTCGACCGCACCTACTACGCCGCTGCGGTGCCGATCATGGAGACGATCGGCGTCATCGTCCTCGTGATGCTCGCGATCAGCCTCTGGCTCGGGCGCGATATTGCCCGCCCGATCCGTGGGCTCGCCGCGAGCATGGCGCGGCTGGCGGAGGGGGACACATCGGTCGCGATCGCGGGCGAAAAACGTCACGACGAGATCGGCGCGATGGCCCGCGCGACCCTGGTCTTTCGCGACCGGATGGCCGAGAATCAGCGCCTCGCCGGGGATAAGGAGGCGGCAACCGCGCGCGGGGAGGCGCAGAAGCGCGAGGCGCTGCGCGCGCTCGCCGACCAGTTCGAGAGCGGAATCGGCTCCATCGCGCGCGAATTGCGCGACGCGACCGCGGCCATGGAGCGGACCGCGCGCGGCATGACGGCATCCACGGCCGAAACCGGATCGCAATCGGAGAGCGCGGTGCGCGCCGCGGAGCAGGCGGATGCCGGCGTGCAGACGGTCGCGGCCGCGGCCCAGGAGCTCAGCACCTCGATCCGCGAGATCTCGGCCCAGGTGGCGCGTTCCGCCGCCATGGCGAGCGAGGCGGTGACGACCGCGAAGCGGACCGGCACGATCGTTCAGACGCTCGCGGAAGATGCGCGCCATATCGGCATGGTGATCGGGCTGATCGAGCAGATCGCGGCGCAGACGAACCTGCTCGCGCTCAATGCGACGATCGAGGCGGCGCGGGCGGGAGATGCCGGGCGCGGATTCGGGGTGGTCGCGGGCGAGGTCAAGGCGCTCGCCGAGCAGACGGCGAAGGCGACGGAGGAGATCAAGGCGCAGATCGCGCGAATCCAGTCGGCGACGGGAGATGCGGTGGGCGCGATCGGAGAGATCTCGACCGCGATCGACAAGGTGAACGAGATCACGACCACGATCGCGGCGGCGACCGAGGAGCAGGGTGCGGCGACCAACGAGATCGCGCGGTCGGTGCAGCAATCGGCGGGGAATATCCGCGCCGTGACCGACAACATCGTGCGCCTGAGCGAGGCGGCGAGCACCGCCAATGCGTCGGCCGATCTCGTCCTCAGCGCGGCGGACGGCCTCGTGCGCCAGACCGGGCGGATGGAAGGCGAGACCAGCCGGCTGCTCGCCGAGGTCAGGGCTGCCTGAAGAAAGAAGCCGCGCCGAACGCTGCCCCAGGGCAGCGCCGTACCATGGACAAATTGGACGCAAAAAGGCCCATTTCAAAAACGGCGCGGTAACAAAGCACCGCGACCGCAGGCGCCGGCGCAATCGCGTTGCCGGCCGAAAGGCAGATAGTCGCGGAAGCTGCGATTTGCAGCCCCCCAATCGTCCAGCCTAGAAGCACTGTCCAAGCTCTGCCATATCAGGACAGAGATGCTGACCTCTTTTGGGGAGGAGGCGGTGATGGACACCGGTGTGGGCCTTCCAACGAAGGACCTCGAAAGCCGGTTCGCGGACCTCGATGCGCCGGTGCTGCTCTCCGGCATCCAGGCGCTCGTGCGCGTCCTGCTCGAGCAGGCCCGGCTCGACCGCGAAGCCGGGCACAGCACCGCCGGCCTCGTCTCCGGCTATCGCGGCTCCCCGCTCGGCGGGCTCGACATGGAGCTCTGGCGGGAGGCCCGCCGCCTCGAGGCGGAGAATATCCGCTTCCAGCCCGGGCTGAACGAGGACCTCGCCGCCACCATGCTCTGGGGCGCGCAGCAGATCGACGTCTTCCCCGCCGGCAAGCGCTTCGAGGGCGTCTTCGGGCTCTGGTACGGCAAGGGGCCCGGCGTGGAGCGGAGCGGCGATGCGCTGCACGCGGCCAACATGATCGGCACCAGCGCATTGGGCGGCGTGCTCGCGGTCTCGGGCGACGACCATGCCGCCCATTCCTCGACCTATCCGCACCAGAGCGAGGCGATCTTCCATTCCGCCATGATCCCCGTGCTGGTGCCGGCGGATGTGGGCGACATCCTCGATTTCGGGCTGACGGGGCTCGCGCTCTCGCGCTTCGCCGGGTGCTGGGCGGCGATGAAGACGATCGCCGAGACGGCGGAGCAGTCCGCGACACTGGTCCTGCCGCGCGAGCGGCGGTTCCGGGTGCCCGATTTCCCGATCCCGCCGCACGGGCTCAATCTCGACCCCGTGCTGCCCTGGCCGGAGCGGCGGGCCGAGCTCGAGCGGCGGGTGGTGGAGGAAAGGCTGCCGGCCGCATTGGCCTTCGCGCGGGCGAACGGGCTCGACCGGGTCGTCATGGGCGGGGCCGACGCGCCGATCGGGCTCGTGACGGTTGGAAAAGCGCATCACGACGCGATGCATGCGCTCGCGATGCTCGGTTTCGCGGCGGACCCCAGGATCGCGGTCTATAAGCTCGGGCTCGCCTGGCCGGTGGAGGGCGAGGGGCTGCGCCGCTTCGCCGCGGGCAAGCGGGCGATCCTGGTCGTCGAGGAGAAGCGCGGCTTCGTCGAGGTGCAGGTGCGCGATGCGCTCTACAACCTCGCCGCCGACCGGAGGCCCGTGGTGGCGGGCAAGCAGGATGAGGATTTCTCCCCGCTCCTGCCCGCGGTGATGGAGCTTTCGCCCGAGATCCTTGCCCGGGCGCTCGCGCGGTTCCTGCGCCGCCACGGGCTCGCCGTTGCCGACCCGGTGCTGCCGGCCCCGCCCGAGCGGCCCGAGGGGCTGCTGTTCCGGATACCGACCTTCTGCGCCGGCTGCCCGCACAACACATCGACCACGAAGCTGCCGGAAGGAAGCTTCGCGGCGGCCGGGATCGGCTGCCACACCATGGCGATCGTCAACGGGGGGCCGACGCGGAGCTTCACCCATATGGGGGGGGAAGGGATCACCTGGGTCGGGCTCGCGCCCTTCGTCACGATGCCGCACCTCTTCGCCAATATGGGCGACGGCACCTACCAGCATTCCGGCATTCTCGCGATCCGCCAGGCGGTCGCGGCGAAGACGCCCATCACCTACAAGCTCCTCTACAACGACGCGGTGGCGATGACCGGCGGGCAGCCGGTGGAGGGGCACCCCACGGTGGTCCAGATCGCGCGCCAGCTCGCGGCCGAGGGGGTGCGGCGGATCGCGGTGGTGGCGGACGACGAGGCAAGGCTGCCGCGGGCGGAGGATCTGCCGGAGGGCGCGACACGGCACGGGCGGGCGCATCTGGACGACGTGCAGAGGGCGCTCCGCGAATTTCCGGGCGTCTCGGTGCTGATCTACGACCAGGTGTGCGCGACCGAGAAGCGGCGGCGGCGCAAGCGTGGGCGGCTCGCGGAGGCCGAGCGGAGCGTGCTGATCAACCCGGAGGTCTGCGAGAATTGCGGGGATTGCAGCACGCAGTCCCATTGCATCGCGATCGAGCCGGTGGAGACGAAGCTCGGGCGCAAGCGGCGGATTTCGCCCACCGCGTGCAACGAAGATTACTCCTGCCTCAAAGGGTTCTGCCCGAGCTTCGTCACGATCGCGGGCGCGCATCCGGAGCCGGCACGGCCGCCGGTGCTCGCGCGCGAGGCGGAGCTTTCCGCCGCTCTTGCTGAGCCCGCGGCGCCGGCGGCGCAGCCGTGGCGGGCGCTGTTCGCCGGCATCGGGGGCGGCGGGGTCGTGACCTCGGCGGCGATCGTCGCGATGGCGGCGCACCTGGAGGGGCGCGCGGTGCGCACGCTCTCCTTCACCGGGCTCGCGCAGAAGAACGGGCCGGTGATCTCCCACGTGCAGCTGGCGGAGAGCGAAGCAGCACTCGACGTGGTGCGGATTCCGCTGGGCACGGCCGATTTCATGCTGGCGGCCGACCTTGCCGTGGGCGCGAGCGGGGGCGTGCTGGACCGCTGCGCGAAGGACGCGGCGGTGATCGGCAATCTCGATCTCCAGGCGACGGCCGAAT
>JASHRV010000133.1 GCA_030037175.1 Acetobacteraceae bacterium | reverse complement strand
CGCGCTCGTAGGCGGCGGCCATGGCGCGGATGAAATCGGGCGGGTGATAGTAGGAGATGTATTGCAGGGCGTCCGCGACGCTTTGGATCACGTCCTCCTGGCGCATCGTGGGTTCTCCCTTGGAGCGTGATGACCGGAGGCGGAATCGCCGGAGGTCTGAATCACGCGATCAGACAATGACCTAGAGCGGGATGGGTAAGCGAGAGCGAACGCATCCCGCTCTAGAGCCTCTCTCCGAACGATAGCAGAACGGCTGTCACGGCCAAGCCGCGGGCGGTGACCGGTCAGACCTGCGCGAGCAATATCCCGGTCAGGGCCTCGGGCCTCAGCCGCGCGACATTGTGCCCGCAATCGAAAGCGAAGGTCGACCACTCCGGCTCGCCGCTCAAGCGTTTGTAAAGGTCGAGGAACGGGCTGCCTTCCCATCCAAGCGCGCCGATATAGGTCTTGCGCGGCACCTCGCGCCAATGTCCGCTGAGGGTGATGGATTGGAGAAACGTCCCCATCGGCTGAGGCCGGCATCGCGGGTCGACATCGGGCGGCGGGGCGCAGCTCAGTCCGTCCGCCCGGGCGCCCGCGACGAAGAGATCCCGAAAGCGAGGCGTCGTCAGCGACCAGACGGAGTCACCCGATTCAGGCACATAGGCGTCGACATAGACCAGCGCCCGGATGTGCGATGGCGCGGCATCGGCGGCACCGCTCACGACCATGCCGGCGTAGGAGTGTCCAACAAGAACCACGTCGTCGCGCCGCGACTTCACGGCGTCGACGACCTCACCGATGTGGGTTTCAAGATTGGCCGTTGGGGCAGGCGCATCGCCGAGCCCCGAAAGAGTGATCGGCAAGGCGTTATGCCCGTGCGCGGTCAGCATATCCGTCACCTTCTGGTAGACCCAGCCGCCCTGCCAGCCTCCGGGTATCAGGATGAAACTGGCCACGTCAGTCACCTCCGGCCGTGACGCCCGCAGGACCTGGATCCTAGAGCGTGATGACCGAAGGTGGAGGAAGCGGAGGTCTGAATCACGCGACAAAACAAAGAGCGGGAGCAGGATGGGTGAGCGAGAGCGAGTGCATCCTGCTCTAGAGGCGCAGGTTCGTGCGCGCGAGCTCGATGACTTCCTCGCCGCGGCCGCTGATGATCGCGCGCAGCATGAAGAGGGAAAAACCTTTCGCCTGCTCGAGCTGGATTTTCGGCGGCATCACCAGCTCCTGCTTCGCGGTCAGCACATCGACGAGCGCCGGGCCGTCATGGGCGAGCGCATCGCGGAGCGCGGATTCGAGCGCGTCGGGCTTTTCGACGCGGAAGCCGCGCACGCCGATGGCATTCGCCATCGCCGCGAAATCGGGGTTTTTGAGGTCCGTTCCGGTATCGAGATAGCCGGCGGCCTTCATCTCCATCGCGACGAAGCCGAGCACGCCGTTGTTGAAGACGATGACCTTCACCGGCAGGCCGAGCTGAACGAGCGAGAGGAAATCGCCCATCAGCATGGTGAAGCCGCCGTCGCCCGAGAGCGAGACCACCTGGCGGTTCGGGAAGGCGGCCTGCGCGCCCATCGCCTGCGAGAGCGCGTTCGCCATCGAGCCGTGATTGAACGAGCCGAGCAGGCGGCGCTTGCCGTTCACCGCGAGATAGCGCGCGGCCCAGACGGTGGGCGTGCCGACATCGGCGGTGAAGATCGCATCTTCCGCGGCGAGCTCGCTCGCGAGCCGGGCGAGATATTGCGGATGGATGCGCGGATCGCCCTTGCGCGCCTGGGCAAGATCGTCGAGCCCGGCGCGCGCGGCCGTGTAGTGCCGGCGCGCGGCTTCGAGGAAATGCCGGTCCCTGCCGCCCTTGAGGCGCGGGAGCAGCGCCGCGAGGGTTGCCTTCACATCGCCGATGAGGCCGATATCGCAATGGGCGCGCCGGCCGATCGCCTCCGGGCGGAGATCGATCTGCGCGATCTTCGCCGCCGCCGGATAGAAATTCCGGTAGGGAAAATCGGTGCCCAGCATCAAAAGCGTGTCGCAGGAATCCATGGCGTGATAGCCGGAGGAAAATCCGATCAGCCCGGTCATTCCGACATCGAACGGGTTTTCCCACTCCACATGCTCCTTGCCGCGGAGCGCGTGCACGACCGGGGCGGCGAGCGCGTCCGCGAGCCGGACCACCTCGTCATGCGCGCCCGCGCAGCCGCTGCCGCAGAGGATCGTGACCGCGCCCGAGCCGTTGAGCAGGCTTGCCAGGCGGTCGAGCTCCGCCTCCTCCGGCACCACCACGGCGGGCGCCGTTTCGGGCCATTGGGCGGTGGCTTCGGCAGGCGCGGGCTTCAGCGCGACATCGCCCGGCAGCACCAGAACCGCGACACCCTTGCGATGGATGGCAGTGAGCATCGCCGAGCGCAGCACGTTGGGCATCTGTTCCGGGTTCGAAACTAGCTCGACATAGTGGCTGCATTCGCGGAAAAGCGAGGTCGGGTGGGTTTCCTGGAAATAGGAGAGCCCGATCTCCGACGAGGGGATGTGGGCCGCGATCGCGAGCACCGGCACGTGGTTGCGGTGGCAGTCGAAAAGCCCGTTGATGAGATGGAGATTGCCGGGGCCGCAGCTTCCCGCGCAGACCGCGAGGCGGCCGGTGACGGCGGCCTCCGCGCCGGCGGCGAAGGCGGCGGCCTCCTCGTGGCGCACATGCATCCAGGCGATCGAGCCCAGGCGGCGCAGACTGTCGTTGAGACCGTTCAGGCTGTCACCCGTGACACCCCAGATGCGCTTGACGCCGGCACTCGCCAGCGTCGCCGCGACCAGGTCGGCGATCGTCATCGTGGCCATGGTGCGTGCTCCCGTGCTTCCCGCGCTTTATGCCAAGGGGCTCCGCCCCTTGGAACCCCGCCAAGGGCTGAGCCCTTGGAACCCTTTCGTTGGCGGCGGAACGGGCGGCTCAGGCTCCGAGCGAACTCGCTCGGAGCCTGAGCCGCCCGTTCCGCCGCCAAACGGATGGGGTCCAGGGCCTCAAGGCCCTGGCAGGGGGTCCAGGGGGACAGGGTCCCCCTGGCCTTAAACGTGCCAGCGGTGGGAGAGGTTTGTCAGGCTGTTGTCCGCGCGCATGGAGGCGAGGGTGTCGTTCGTGGCGGCGAGGAGGGTTTGTTCGTTTTTCGCGAAGCCGATGCCGAGCGGCTGGGGGTCGTTCGGCACCTCTGCGATGATCTTGAGGTTGGGTGTGTGCTGGGCGAGGTAGGCGGCGACGGGGGCGACCTTCATCACGGCGGTGATCTGGCCGGCGGCGAGGTCGGTGATGGCGTCCGCGATGTGGTTGAAGGGGTAGACGATGATTTTTCCGATCTCGCCTTTCTTTTGCATCGTGACGGCGATGTCGTAATCGGTGGTGTCGGCCTGGACGCCGACCGAGGCCGTTTTCAGGTCCGCGAGGGTGGTGATGGCGGGTGTTTTCGCGCCGTTCACGATGAGGCTGAGCGTGGTTGTCATGTAGGGGGCGGACCAGGCGAGGATCTGCTCGCGGGCGGGGGTGATGGTGATGCCGCCGACGATGCAGTCGTAGCGGTGGGCCTGCATTTCCGCGAGGATCGTTTCCCAGCGCGTGTTGACGAAGAGGGGTGTGAGGCCGAGGCGGCGGGCGATCTCGTTCATCAGGTCCACCTCGTAGCCGACCCGTTTGCCGTTCTCGATGAATTCGAAGGGCGGGTTGACGAAGTAGGTGCCGATGCGGAGCACGCCGGGGGCGAGCGTGGGCGGCGGGGCGAGTGCGTGTGCGGCGCGCGATGCGGCGAGCGCAGCGCAGGCTGCGATGATTGTTCTTCGGCTGTGCATTGTCCGGCTGCTTTGCCGCAGTCAGGCGGCGCTCGCAAGGCGGGTGAGCGCGATGCCGAGCAGGCGGACCTGCCCGGCCATGCGGCCGAACTCGTAGCCGAGGAAGCCGGGGCTTGCGGCGGCGGTTGCGGCGAGATCGGGGGCGCAGTCGCGGCCGGCGGCGAGCGATTGGAGCGAGGAGACGAGGGCGGCGCGGAAGGGCGCCATTTCGGGCGCGGTGGGCGCTTGTGTTGCGTTGACGATGGCGTTGAGGCTGACGAAGAGGCGCTGGAGCGCCGCGGCGGCGAGGATCTCGGCGGAGAGGGATTGGGGGCTGGCGCCGATCTCGCTCGCCGAGCGCTGGATCGCGGCCTGGAGGTTGGTGGTGTCGAGCCCGGCCTTGCGGTGGGTTGCCTCGATATCGGCGCGGCGGAGGACGCAGTCGGCGTAGGGGGCCATCGAGGCGATGCTGGCGCGGAGCAGCGAGGGCACGGTCTTGCGCTCGAAGCTCGGCCAGAGGAGGTGCCCGCCGATGATGGCGAGCGCGGCGCCGATGGCGGTGGCGGCGAGGCGGAGCAGGGCGACGTTTCGGTCGAGGCCGGGCGTGAGGAAGTGCTCGAAGGGGATGAGGCCGGCGGAGAGGAAGGCGATCGCGAGGCTGTAGTTGAAGGGCAGGACGGCCATCATCCAGAAGAACATGAGGGCGACGGCGGCGAGCTCGGCGGCGGGGCTGGCGAGGAGCGGCATGAGCGCCGAGCCGGCGAGGATGCCGGCGGCGGTGCCGAGGAGGCGCTGGATGGTGCGGGCGAGGGTTGCGCCGGCGTAGGGCTTGAGCGCGACCGTGACGGTGAGCGGGACCCAGTAGCCGAAGGGCGGGGGGAAGAACCAGAAGACGGCGACCGCGGCGGAGGCGACGACGCCGAAGCGGAGCGCGTGGCGGGCCACGACCGAGCCCGGATCGAGGCAGGCGGCGAGCGGGGCGAGAGCGGCGGCGAGGCTGGAGGGGGCGAGGCTGGAGGGCGCGGCGGGGGATGGGGTGGGCGCGGGGTCGCCGAGGGCGATGCCGATCGCGCGCGAGAGGGAGGCGGCGAGCGGGCGGGCGAGCGCGGCGGGGGTGGGGTTCGTGGTTGGGGGGAGATGGGCGAGCGCGGCGCGGAGCGCGGTGAGGCGCGCGATTTTCGCGGGCGCGGCGGGAGGGGGGAGTGCGGCGGCGAGGGCGCGGGCGGTGTCGGCGAAGAGGGTGAGCGTGGGGCGATCGGGCGCGGCGAGGCCGGCGCCCTCGCGGAGCGCGGCGGCGAGGGCGAAGAGGCGTTCGGCGATCTCGATCAGGACGAGGTTGCGCTGGGCGGCGGCGCTCCAGCCGTGCTGGCCGCGGCGGAGGTCGGCGGCGACGCGGCGGGCCTCGGCGAGGGTGGCGCGGACGCGGGTTTCGGAGGAGACGAGTTCGTGGGGGGCGTCGGCGCGGTTGGTGGCGACGGCGTCGAGATAGGCGGCGACGGCGCGGAAGCCGTCGGCGGTCTGGCGGGCGAGCGGGGCGTAGGGGCCGGCGATGCGGACGAGCCAGGTGCAGACCATGGTGAGGGCGCCGCCGAGGGCGAAGAGCGCGCCGAGGCGGGCGGCGGCGGCGAGGGAGTGGCTGTGGGCGGGCAGGCCGAGCTCGACATAGGCCCAGGCGATGGGCAGGCCCATGGTGGCGAAGGCGTTGCCGTAGACGCCGATGAGGCCGGCGAGGATGCCCCAGAGCAGCATGCCGAGGATGGCGGTGGGGAGCGAGGCGCCGGCGAGGACGCCGGTTGCGAGCGCGAGCCCGCCGAGGACGGCGCCGAGGGTGAGGCGGAGCGGCTGGCGGCGGTCGCCGTCGTCGGTGGAATCGCCGATCGCGAGGAGATAGGCGCCGATGCCGAGCCAGATCAGCGATGGGAGGGCGAGGAGGCGGGCGAGCGCGAGCGGGACGAGGAGCGCGATCATGGTGCGGGTCGCGAGCCGCCAGCCGAGCCGGTGGGGGTCGAAGAGGAGGAGATCGGCGAGCGGCTGGCGCAGGCGCTCGCGCCAGCCGAAGGAAGGCGGGGCGGGCGCGCCGGCGGCCAGATTTTCCCCGCTCCAGAACGTCATTCTCCGCCCCCC
>JASHRV010000132.1 GCA_030037175.1 Acetobacteraceae bacterium | reverse complement strand
CCCGCATTGTCGGCGGCGAGCTGAAGCGTGCCCTGATCGAAGTCGCGCCCGGCGAAGATCGAGCCGAGATGCACGCCCGTCAGCGCCGCGTTCGCGCTCATCCGGATCTGGCTCATCGTCACCCGCGCATCGAGCGGCAGGGCGACGGTGACGGTCGTGTCCGTCTCGCCCGCGGGGTTGGTGAAGGGCACGGGGTATTGGGCGAGGAGGTTGATCCGCCGCTCGCCGAGCAGCCCGAGCACGGCGGGGAGCGGGCCCCGGACCCGGGCGGTGATCGCGCCCTCCTGCTCCTTGGCGGCAAGCCCCGTGATCGTCACCTGGCCCGAGACCGAAAGCGGCCCCTGGGACGCCTGCGCCACGTCGATGGTGATCGCGTCCGGCCCGGTGATCGAGAGCGTGGCGGTCCCGTCCGTGAGCGGCGGGACCGGCCGCAGCCAGTGCGCGGTGAGCCCGTGCGCGGCCACGTGCCCGTCGATGCGGGTGAGCTCGAAGCTCCCGGCATCGGGTGCGGCGGTGAAGTCGAGCGCGAGCGTCGCGGTGTCGGCCGTGCCCGCGGTGATGTTGCCGGTGACCCAGACGCGGCCCCAATGGGCGATTTCGGGCGGCCAGTAGCGGGCGAGCTCGCCCATGTTCACGCCCCCGGTATCGACCGAGACATTCCCGCTCCAGTCGTCCGGCTTCAGCCGGATGGCCGAGCCGCTCACGCTCAGCACGGGGCCCGGCTTCTCGTCCGGCCCGGCGAGGCGGAGCACGAGCTGGCGCAGCGCCACCTCGTCCTCGCTCGCCGTGAGCGCCATCGCGCCCCCTTCGATCGGCACCGCCTCGCCGCCGAAGGTGATCTCGCCCGCTCCGATCTCGGCGCCGAGCCTGAGCTCGGGCGCGGCGTTCACCCCGCCGCTCTCGAGATCGGCGTGCAGCGTGACCGGCGCGTTGACGGGGGAGAGGGGGCCGAGCCTTGGGAAGATGGTCGCGAGCTCGGCCGGGCGGACGGGGCTGAGCGAGGCCGCCACGGTGAACCCGTTATGCTCGCCGAGCCCCGCCTGGAGCGAAAGCACGGCCTGCCGCCCCCTCACCGCAAGCGTGATCTCGCCCGAGCCGGTGAGCCCGCCGAGCTCGCCCCTGGTCAGGGTGAGGTTGGCGTTCGGCGCGTACCAGGTCGCGCCCAGCGCCTCGTCGTCCACCGAGAGCTCGGCGCCGTGGATCGAGAGGATGCGGAGCTGGCTCAGGGAGCGCAGACGGCGCGCGGGCGGGCTCTGGTCGTTGCCGGGCGGGGCGTTGAGCGCGGTGAGCACGTCGGCGATCAGGTCCGCGGTCGCCGGCGAAGGCGAGGAGGCGGGCGCGGCCGGTTGCCTCCGCTCGCCGAAGGCGATCGCGACATGCCCCTCCTTGTCGCGCACGATCCGCACCTTCGGGTCCTCGATCACGATCCGTCGCGGGACGATCCGTCCGATGAGAAGCTCGGGCGCGGAGAGCGAGACCTCCGCGCGCGGGATCATGGCCACCCCGGCCCCGGTGCGCCCGCGCAGCACGACATCGGCGAAGACGAGATCGACCGGGCTCTCGACCCCGCTGCGGAATCCCTCCCAGCCGAGGGCCGCGGCGCCGATGGAGAGCTGCGGGGCGTCCGCCTTGTTGAAGGCCGTCTCCACGCGGGGGATGAGGAAGGCGAGGTTGATCGGCCCCTCCGCGAGCCGCCAGGCGAGGATGCCCCCGGCGACGATGACGAGGAGCAGAACGCCGAGCACGATCTCGGCGATGAGGTGAAGCGCGTGGCGGACGCAGAAGCCGGCGACTTGACCCGTGCGTCTCAACATGGCGAGCCTCGCCGGTCATGCCGTCCGGTTTCCGTCTGCCGCAGGCCTGGCCGTCCCCGGCCGACGAGGGGGCGGCGGAGAGGCTGATCGAGCGCTTCGCCGCTCTCGGGCGGGCGGAGGCGCGGCTGGCCGGCAAGCCCGCGATGGCCGCGCTGCTCGCCTCCCTCGGCGGCAACAGCCCCTATCTCGCCGATCTTGCGGTGCGCGAGGCGGCGTGCCTCCGCCTGCTCGTCGAATCCGGGCCGGATGCGGTCGTCGAGGGCGCGCTTGGGCGGCTTTCGGGGGCCGAATCGGGCATGAAACGGCCGAATCTGGCCGCCCTTTTGCGCCAGGCCAAGCGCCAGGTCGCGCTCGCGACGGCGGTCGCGGACATAGGCGGGATCTGGCGGCTCGAACGAATCACAGCTGCGCTCTCGGATCTTGCCGAGGCGGCGCTTTCGCTCGCGACCCGGCACCTGCTGCTTGCCGCGCACAAAGTTGGACAGCTCACCCTCCCCGATGCGTCCAACCCCGAGCAGAATTCCGGCTTCACCGTTCTCGGCATGGGCAAGCTCGGCGCGCGTGAGCTCAACTATTCGAGCGATGTGGACCTCGTTCTGCTCTACGACCCCGACGCGGCCGCGTCCGGCTCCGAGGCGCCCGGCTTCGTTTACGCGCGGCTCGCGCGCGATCTCGCGACGCTGATGGAGGCACGGGACGCCAACGGCTATGTCTTTCGGATCGATCTTCGCCTGCGTCCCGACCCCGCCGCAACGCCGCCTGCCGTCGCACTGCCCGCAGCACTCGCCTACTACGAAAGCATGGCCCAGAACTGGGAGCGCGCGGCGATGGTGAAGGCGCGCCCGGTGGCCGGAGACCGCGCGCTCGGCGCCGGATTTCTCGAGGAGATCCGGCCCTTCGTCTGGCGCCGGCATCTCGATTTCGCGGCGATTGCCGATATCCATGCGATGCGGAGAAGGATCGATGCCCGCGTCGCCGCCGGGCGGCGGGCGGCGGCCGGGGAGGGGCCTTTCGCGCGACTCGCGGGCCATAATCTCAAGCTCGGCGCCGGCGGCATCCGCGAGATCGAGTTCGTCGCCCAGACGCTCGAGCTCGTCTGGGGCGGGCGCGATCCCTCTCTGCGCGTGCCGGCGACCCTGCCCGCGCTCGCCGCGCTCGCACGGGCCGGAATCCTCGCTCCGCACGCAACCAAGGAGCTTGCGGCCTCGTATCGTTTCCTCCGTACGGTCGAGCATCGTTTGCAGATGGTGGCGGATCGGCAGACGCACAGCCTGCCCGAGACAAGGGAGGCCGTGGAGAAATTCCTTTGCTTCATGGGCGGGCGCGATCCGGAGCGCGTCGCGACCCGGCTGCTCGGCCATCTCAAGCGCGTGGAGGCGCGGTACCGCGAGATGTTCGAGCCGGCGCACGAGACGGCGAAGCTGCCGCAGGCGCTCGATCTGCGCGGGGAGGACGAGCCGAAGCCGGCCGCGCTCGAGGCGCTGGCGGCGCTGGGCTTTGCCAATCCCGCGCGGGCGGCTCAGGCGGTGCAGGGCTGGCAAACCGGGCGTCCGCGCGCGCTGCGCTCGGAACGGGCGCGCGAGCTCCTGTTCCAGCTCCTGCCGCAGCTCCTGGCCGCGCTTGGGCGCCAGCGCGATCCGGATGCAGCGCTCGCGCGATTCGACGAGTTCCTCGTCCGCCTGCCCGCCGCGGTGCAGCTTCTTTCCCTCTTTCAGCGTCACACGGCGCTGCTCGGGCGGATCGCCGCGGTGTTCGGCGCCGCGCCCTCGCTTGCCGATTATCTTGCCCGCAACCCCGGCGCGCTCGAAGGGCTGCTCGCGCCCGATGGCGCCGGGCCTGAGCCGGCACGATCGCTCGCGCCGCCGCTTGCCGTGGGGCTCCCCCTGGGGCTCCCCCTGGGGCTCCCCCTGGGGCTCCCCCTGGGGCTCAAGGCGCGGCTCGCGCCGGTCCAGAGCCTCGAGGAAGCGCTGGTCGAGATTCGCAGCTTCGTCCAGACCGAGGGCTTCCGGATCTCGGTCGCGACGCTGGAGGCGCGGATGGACGCCGATGAGGCAGGCATCGCCCGCGCCGCGCTTGCCGATGAGACGCTCGCCGCTCTGCTGCCGCGCGTGCTCGCCGACTTTGCCCGCCGCTACGGCCGCGTGCCGCGCGGGCGGATGGCGGTGGTGCTGCTCGGCAAGGGCGGCGGGCAGGAGATGATGGCGGGCTCCGACCTCGACCTGATGCTGATCTATGACCATCCGCCGGAGGTGAGCGAAAGCCGCGGTGCGCGGCGGCTGCCGGCGAGCGAATGGTTCATCCGCGCGGTCCACGCCTTCATCGCCGCGCTCTCCGCGCCGGGCGCGGAGGGCCCGGCCTTCGCTGTCGATATGCGGCTTCGGCCTTCGGGCAACAAAGGCCCTGTCGCCGTTTCACTTGCCGGCTTCCGCCGCTACCACGCGAGCGATGCGTGGACCTGGGAGCGGATGGCGCTGACGCGGGCGCGGGTGGTTGCCGGTCCGCGCGGATTCCGCGCCGAGGTCGCCGCGGCCATCCGGACCGCCCTTGGGGAGGCCGGGACGGCCGAGAAAATCGCCGCCGATGCGGCCGCGATGCGGGCGCGGATCGCGCGCGAGCTGCCGCCGGTGGGGCCATGGGACGTGAAGCTTCGGGCGGGCGGGCTGATGGAGGTCGAGTTCATCGCCCAGGCGCTGCAGCTCATCCATGCCCCGGCGCGACCCGAGCTCTGGAACCCGACGACGCGAGCTTCCATTGCCGGGCTCGGCGCGGCCGGCGTGCTGAGCCGGGAGGATGCGGATCTGCTGCTGCGCGCGGACCGGCTTTACCGAACGGTCCAGGGATTGCTGCGGGTCGCAGTGGGTAGGACGCCTCCCGCGGAGGCGGCGCTTCCCGAGGCCGTGGCGGCGGCGCTGCTTCACGCGGTGCGGACGAGCGGCGAGGCGGTGATTGACGCAGCCGGGCTGATCGCGACGCTGGACGAGCGCGGGCGTGCGGTGCGCAAGCTCTTCGAGCACCATATCGGCCAGATCAGCGGGGAGCCGGTCATGGCGGGGCCGGCTGCGGGCGGACAAACCGAAGGCAGAATGGGCGAGGAGAGGAAGACATGAGTTCCGGCAAGGGAGATTTGAGCGAGGGAGATGCGGCGCCCGATTTCGCGCTGCCGGCGAGCGGCGAGCGGACCGTGAGCCTGAGCGCGATGAGGGGCAAGCCGTTCGTGCTTTATTTCTACCCGAAGGCCAACACGCCCGGCTGCACGCGCGAGGCCTGCGCCTTCGAGGAGGCGCTGCCGGCGCTCGGCAAGATCGGGATCGCGGTGATCGGCGTCTCGCGCGACCCGATGAAGCCGATCGAAACCTTCGCGAAGAAATACGGCCTCACCTTTCCGCTTGCCTCCGATGCCGAGGGCAAGGCCTCCGAGGCCTATGGCACCTGGGTCGAGAAATCGATGTATGGCCGCAAGCACATGGGCATGGAGCGGAGCACCTTCCTCATCGACCGCAACGGGCGGATCGCGCGGATCTGGCGAAAAGTGAAGGTGGACGGTCATGCGGCCGAAGTGATGGCGGCAGCGAAGGCGCTCTGAGGGAGCAGATCCCAAGGCGCTTTGAACAACCCGTTGGAAGTGTTGACGGGGACCGGGGCTTGGCCTCTACTCCCGGCCAAATTCGGGGAGAGACGTCGGGTGGCAGCCCTTCTGGAAGTGGAAGGACTGGTCAAGAGCTTCGGGCCCGTGGACGTGCTCCACGGGGTCGACCTTGCGTTGGCGGCAGGCGAGGTGCTGGCTCTGGTCGGCGACAACGGCGCCGGCAAATCGACTTTGATCAAGCATATCGCGGGAGTCTATCGGCCAGATGCCGGGGAGATCCGGCTGGAGGGACGGCCGGTCCGGATCGAGACGCCGGGGCGGGCGAGGGAGCTCGGCATCGAGACCGTCTATCAGGACCTGGCGCTCGCCGACGAGCTATCGGTCGGCGCGAACATATTTCTCGGCCGCGAGCCGGTGCGGCGGCTGCTCGGCCTCATCCCGGTGATCGACAAGGCGCGCATCCGGGGCGAGACGGACGCGCTGCTGGCGCGGATCGAGAGCCGGATTCCGCGTAAGGCGAAGACCGTCTCGCGGCTTTCGGGCGGGCAGCGTCAGGCGGTCTCGATCGCGCGCGCGCTTTATTGGCAGGCAAAGGTCGTGATCATGGACGAGCCGACGGCCGCGCTTGCGGTGATGGAGCGCGAGCATGTGATCGGGCTGGCGCGGCGGCTCGCCGCGGAGGGTGCCGGCGTGATCTATATCGGCCACAATCTGATCGAGATTCTCGAGGTCGCCGACCGGGTCTCGGTGATGTACCGAGGACGGATCGTTCACGTAACGAATGCCAGGGAGACGAACCAACAGGAACTGATCAAGTACATGACGGGGTTTACGGAGGCCGCGCATTAGAGCGTGATCGCCGGAACTGGGGGAACCGGGGGCGTTCGATCACGCGAGGAAACGGCGAGCTGGAGCGGGATAGGCGAGCGAGAGCGGACGCATCCCGCTTTGGGTCGAGGGAGAGGTTTCACCGCCTGGCCGAAGCGGCCGGGCAAAGGAAGGAGGGAACAGAATGAAAAAAGTCCTGCTGATCGCGGCTGCCGCGCTCGGCTGCACACTTGTCCAGGCGGGAGACCAGGTGCGGGCCCAGGAATTCTCGAACGTGAAGATCGACGTGATCGTCAAGGCGACGACGTCGCAATACTGGGCAACGGTGTTCGACGGTGCGCGCGCGGCGGCGAAGACGCTCGGCGTGCAGATCGCGACCCTTGGCGCTGCAAGCGAGCTCGATGCGGCCGGTGAGGTTTCGATCATGGAGAACGCGATCTCCGCCCGTCCCTCGGGCATTGTGATCGCGGCGACCAATGCCCAGGCACTTGCCGAGCCGATTGCGGCGGCGACCAAGGCGGGGATTCCGGTGATCGTGATCGATTCCAACGCCAACACCGACCAGTATGTGACCTTTCTCGCCACCAACAACGAGACCGGCGGGCAGAAGGCGGCCGACGAGATGGCGCGGTGCGTCAAGGCGCGGACGGGCGGTGATACGGGCAAGGTTGCCTATTTGACGGCGCTCGCCGGCGCGCAATCGCTGAATGACCGCGACAAGGGCTTCGTCGAGGAGCTGAAGAAATATCCCGGGCTTACCATCGTCGAGCATCGCGTCGGCAACAACATGGCTGATCGCGCGCTCTCCGACTCGGAAGATCTGCTGACGCGCCATCCCGATCTGGTCGGCATGTTTGCGGATAACGAGCTCGAAGGCGATGGCGCGGGCACCGCGCTTTCCGAGAAGGGGCTCGGCGGCAAGGTGTGCCTGGTTGCATTCGACACCTCTGACACGGAGATCAAATTCGTCCGCAACGGCATCATCGATGCGCTGATCGTTCAGAACCCGTACATGATGGGCTATGCCGGCGTTTGGTACGCGCTCGCCGCGGCGCACGGCGTCGTCTTTCCGAAATATGTCGATACCGGGGTGAGCGTGGTCACCAAGGAGAATATCGACAGCCCGCAAATGGTGGGCCTGCTCGATCCGAGCAAATACGTGATGACGCCGTTTCTGGGCGTTCAATAGAGACGAGCAATAGAAGAGAGCGCGCAGGAGGAGCCTGGCAAGGATGAGCGAAGGCACCTTGAGCCGGCCGGTGGAAGAGGAGGCGAGTGGATCGTTCCTCGTCGAGCTGCAGCATAGGCTGCCGCTCGAGACCTATGTGCTGGCGCTGACGGTGCTGGTGTGGGTGTTGCTCGCGATCTTCTCGCCCTATTTCTGGACCGCGGGCAACATCACCAACATCCTCCGCCAGGTCTCCATCGACGCGATCCTGGCCTTTGGCTCGCTCTTTCCGATCATCCTCGCCGGGATCGATCTTTCGGTGGGGTCGGTCGCGGGGTTGAGCGGCGTCGTCTTCAGCATGCTGATCGCGGATGCCGGGCAGGGGCTGCTCGTGGCCTTCATCGCGACCATGGCGATGGGGGTCGTGATCGGGGTCATCAATGGCTGGGCGATCGACCGGCTCGGCATCCCGCCCTTCATCGTCACGCTGGCTGGCCTGCAGGGCTATCGGGGGCTGGCGCTGCTGCTCTCGGGGGGCATGACGATCTCGGGCATGCCGGCGGGCCTGCAGGCCTTCTCGCTTTCCTCGGTGGCGCACGTGCCGACGCTTTTTCTGCTGATGGCCGTGATCGGGCTCGGCGCGCACTTCCTGCTCGCCTACACGCGGCTTGGGCGGTACATGTACGCGATCGGGAGCAACGCCGAGGCGGCGCGGCGGGTCGGGATCCGGGTGATCCACGTGACCACGGTCGCGTACGCGCTCGCGGCCGGGTTCGCCACACTCTCCGGACTGCTCCTGGTGGCGCGGCTCTCCATGGGCAGCCCAACGGCGGCGACCGGCTCGGAACTGCAGGCGATCGCGGCGGCGGTGGTGGGTGGGGCGAGCCTCTTCGGCGGGCGGGGGACGATCCTCGGCTGCTTCATCGGCGCGCTGCTGTTCACCACCATCGGCAACGGCGCCAACCTGCTGGGGGTCAATTCCTTCTGGCAGATGGTGATCGAGGGGCTGCTGATCGCCTTTGTGGTCTATTTCGACAACCTGCAGAAGCGGCGCCAGGCCGGCATCGGGTGAGCGTTGCGGCAAGGGTGGCACGGGCCTTGCCGAGCGACCTTGCCGGGGGCGAGGGCATCGGCTAGACCGCCCGGCTGGCGCCCGTAGCTCAATTGGATAGAGCACCAGACTACGGATCTGGGGGTTGGGAGTTCGAGTCTCTCCGGGCGCGCCAAAACATCAAGAAGTCCAGAACCTTAGGCCGGAGAGGCCGGCACCAGGGAAAATATCGGAAACTGGTGCGGCTCCGCCGGACGGAAGGGAAAAACGGCCTGCCTCGTGAGCAGGGTGATCGTCCTCATCGCCATCGGCTCGCCATGCCGCTGACTGGGGATGTGAGCCACCCCCGGCGCGCACTGAGGACGTCTCACCGGGCGGAGAAAGGGCCACATGCCGATCAAAGGCGATGAGACAGACGCTCGCCGCTCGGTTTTCGCCGCCTTCGCATCGAAGCTCAGGACGATCCCTGCATTGGAGACAAGCGATCATGTTCATTGCGATGAACCGTTTCCGGGTGATCGCCGGGTCCGAGGATGAATTCGAACGCGTCTGGACCGAACGCGATACCCACCTGCGTGCGGTGCCCGGCTTCGTCGAGTTTCATTTGCTTCGCGGGCCGGCGCGCGATGACCATGTCCTCTACGCCTCACATACGATCTGGCGCAGCCGCACCGACTTCGAGGCCTGGACCCGCTCCGACGCATTTCGGCTCGCTCACCAGAGCGCCGGCGGTCGTAAGCCGCTCTATATCGGCCATCCCGAGTTCGAGGGATTCGAGGCGATCCAGACCGTATTGCCGGGGCCGGCCGCGTAGAGAGCGTAGCGCCGAGTGCCGCGCTATAATCATCGCAACGTCGATGCAATCCAGCACATGCCAACGGAAGAAACATGGATATCGGGAACAAGCGTCCTTTGGGCCGCAGCGGCCTCGCCATCACCTGCCTCGGCCTCGGAGGCGCGCCACTCGGCGATCTCTATGAGCGCATTCCGGAGGAACGGGCCCTCGCCACGCTGCAAGCCGCGTACGAGCACGGCATCCGGCTGTTCGATACCGCTCCGCTCTACGGCTACGGCCTCTCCGAGCACCGGTTCGGTCATGTCCTGCGTCAGCAGCCGCGGGACAGCTATGTCCTTTCCACCAAGGTGGGGCGGTATCTGATTCCGGCCGCCCCTGCCGGGATCGACCGGGGACAATGGGTAGGCGGGCTCAATATGCAGCCGCGGTTCGACTACAGCTATGACGGTGCGATGCGTGCGCTCGAGCAGAGCTTCCAGAGGCTGGGCATCGAGCGGATCGACATCGCGCTGATCCACGATGTCGATGTCTGGACCCACGGCAGCGAGCAGGCTTTCGAGGAGCATTTCCGCCAGGCGGTCGGAGGCGCCTACCGCGCGCTTGCCGAGCTCCGCGCCGCGGGCACGGTCAAGGCGATCGGCGTCGGCGTAAATGAAATCGTGCCGAGCCGACGCTTCGTGACGGAAACCGATATCGACGCGCTCATGCTGGCTGGTCGCTATACGCTGCTCGAACAAGAGCCCCTCGATGATCTGCTGCCATTGCTCGAGCGCAAGGGCGTGGGCATTCTCCTCGCGGGGCCATTCAATTCCGGCATCCTGGCGTCGGGCCCGATTGCGGGAGCGAAATACAACTACAAGCCGGCGCCGCCAGAGATTCTAAGCAAGACCGGGCGCATCCAGGCGGTCTGTGCGCGTCATGGAGTACCGCTGGCTGCTGCGGCTATTCAGTTTCCTCTCGGGCATGCCGTGGTTGCCGCCATCGTGCCCGGGGCCGTGCGCCCGGAAGAGGTGATAGCCAACATTGCCCTGATGAGAACGGAAATACCCGCAGACCTGTGGGCGGAGCTCAAGCATGAGGGCCTGCTGCGCCAGGACGCTCCCGTTCCCGGCTGAGGCCGGCGAGTGGAGGGCTGGGCGCTCAGGTCGGTAGAATGCTTTGCCTTCGTGAAGGAAAGTCCGCCTAGCAACAGCATTCCGGTTTGGGAGGCAGCGATGAATCAGCAGGAGCAATCGGCGGGGGGAATCGCCAATGCGAGATCGATCGCAAGCGCCCCCTATGGGACGCTCCCCGACGGCCAACAGGTGGACATTCATACCCTTCGCAACGACAACGGCATCATCGTCAAATTTCTGAGCTATGGCGGGATCATCACCCAAATCGACACGCCCGACCGCAGCGGGCGTTTCGCCAATATAGTGCTCGGTCTGAGAACTCTGCACGAGTACCAGACCCATAGCCCGTATTTCGGCGCCATTATCGGTCGCTACGCCAACCGCATCGCCAAGGGCCAATTCACCCTGGACGGCAGAACATATCATCTGCCGATCAACAATGGCATGAACTCACTGCACGGCGGCATGCGGGGGTTCGACAAGCAGGTCTGGTCCGTGAGGACCGAAAAGGAGGCAACAAGCCTGCGTGCCGTGCTGACATACGCCAGCCCCGATGGAGAGGAAGGATATCCCGGAACGCTCGACGTCACTGTGATGTACACGCTCGACGATGCGAACGCGCTCCGCATCGACTACGAGGCGACCACCGACAAAGCGACGGTGGTCAACCTCACCAATCATTCCTACTTCAACCTCGGTGGCAACGGCTCGGGATCGGTCTCGCATCAGATGGTGCAGATCAATGCCGATGCCTATACGCCGACCGATGCCACCCAGATCCCGATCGGGACGATCGAAACGGTCGGCGGCACGCCCTTGGATTTCCGCAAGCTCACGCCCATCGGCGCACGCCTTGCCAATCCGTTCCCGCAGCTCGTTCTTGCGCACGGCTATGACCACAACTGGGTGCTGAACAAGCCCAAGCCAGACGCGCTGAGCTTTGCGGCGCGCGCTTATGATCCGGCGAGCGGGCGCATCCTGGAAGTCGATACCAGCGAGCCGGGGCTTCAACTCTATACCGCCAATCATCTCAATGGCGCGTTCACCGGCTCATCCGGCACGGCCTATCGGCAGACCGAGGCGTTCACGTTCGAGACCCAGCACTTCCCGGATTCTCCGAACCATCCGGGGTTCCCCTCGACAGTGCTCGAGCCTGGAGAGGTGTTCCGTTCAACGACGATATTCCGATTTTCGACGGACGCCTGACCACCCCCGCCGTCGCTCGTCTCGTTTCCGGGCCCCTCGTGCGACGAGCAGCGAAGACTGTTCTCTTTTGAAAAAGAGAACCAGAAAACTTTCATCCGTTCATTGATTGCTTCGTTCGGAGTCCCCGGCCGACGCCTACCCCCGGAGAACGGAAAAGAGCTTCTTTTTCTTCAGAAAAAGAAGGTTTTTCCCGAATGCTTCATCAAGGTGCGCAACACGCTCCAGACGAGCTCTTAGAGGATACCGTAACGGCTGAAGACCTCCCGCAGGCTGGCGCCTTTGCGCAGCTCTGCGAGCGTGTTCCGCTCACCCTCGAGCTTCTCCCGCGCCAGTCGCAGCACGTCGGCCTCCACCGCCCGGGGCACGACGACGAGGCCATCCGCATCGCCAAAGACGAGATCGCCGAAAGAGACAGCGACGCCCCCGCATTCCACCGGCACATCGATCGCCATGACCCGCGCACGGCCCTTGCTGTCGAGCGGTGCGATGCCGCCGTGAAAGACAGGAAAGCCCATGGCGCGAATCGCGGTGATATCCCGCACGCAGCCATCCATCACCGCGCCTGCCGCACCGCGCACCTGCGCGGCCGTCGAAAGCAGTTCGCCCCAGGGCGCAACCCGTGCGGGATTGCTGCAGGCGAATACGGGGATTTCGCCCGGTTTCAGGCTGTCCACCAGCTCCATCTCGAGCTCGTAGGGGTTGAGGCCCGGCTCCACGTGATAGACCTCCATGAAGGCGGCGGTACGAGCGCGGCCGACCATGACGTGGCTCTCATCCAGCGGTCGGATACGGGAGGGCATGGCCTGGCGTCGATATCCCGAAGCATCGAGGCAGTCGGACAGCAACGCGGTGAAGAATTTGGCCCGCATTTCCGCAAGGTCGCTCGTTTCGCTCATGCTATCCTCCTCGCCGGCCTCTTCATTGTTCGTGCGGCAGGACGGGCAAGTCCCTTCTGTTTCGCTTCCCGCGCCGAAAGCGCCTCCGCCACGTCGCGCTCCGAGCCATCGACCAGCCGCAGCATTGCGGCCGACGCAGCGGCGGCGTCCTGGCGCGCAATGGCCTCCAGCACGTCCTTGTGCAGCGGCAGCGATTGCCGCTGGCCGCGCGGCGCATCGAGCGCCATGCGCAGCGTGATATCGAGCGCGGCCGTCACCATGTCGGCGAGCGCGCGGAAGAGGGAATTGCCGACCGCGGTTGCGATGATGCGGTGAAAGCGCACGTCGGGGGCGAAGAATTGCTCGGTGTCTTCGCCCGCCGCTTCCATCTCGCCATAGGCCTGGCGCAACTCGCAGAGCTGTGCCGGCGTGATGCGCGTGGCGGCAAGCGAGGCTGCCGCGGGCTCGACGACGCGGCGCAGTTCGAAAAGTTCCCGAGCGAAAGTCTTCTGATCGCCGCCATGGCCCCGCCAGGTGAGAATATCGGGATCGAGCTGGTTCCAGGCCGACATCTCGCGCACATGCCCGCCCGCCCGCGTGCGAATGCTGATGAGGTTCTTGCTCACCAGCACGCGAAGCGCCTCGCGCAGCACGCTGCGGCTCACCCTGAGGCGCTCGCACCATTCCGCTTCGTTGGGCAGCGGGGCGCCGGGCGCGAAGCGGCCGCGGACGATCTCCTGTCCGACGACCTGCACGACGCGGTCGACGAGGGTGCGGGCGCGGATCGGCGGCAGGTTCATTACGAGGCCGTTGCCGCGCGGCGATAGAGAGCCATGAGGGGGAGGGAAACGAACGCGATCACGAGCAGAAGAACGACGCCGACGGCCGCACCCATGCCGAAGTCGGTCTGCGAGAAGGCCAGGCGGTAGATGTAGAATTCCATCGTCGTCGTGCTGAATCCGGGGCCGCCGCCTGTCATGACGAAGATGAGGCTGAAAAGCGCGGTGAAGGCGGCGATCAGGGTGATGATGCTGACGAAGACGACGAAGCGGGTCATCAGCGGCAGGATGATGTGATGAACCGTGCGGAGCAAGCCCGCGCCATCGATCGTCGCGGCCTCCAGCACATGCGTATCAATGCTGCCGAGCCCGATGAGGAAGATGAGCGTGTTCGGACCGATCTGCGACCAGATGAAGGTGAGCGCGATCGGGATGATCGCGGTGTGCACGCTTTCGAGAAGATCCATCCGCAAAAAGCCGAGACCGACGGCACCGAGCAGGTGATTGAGGATGCCGTCGGCGGAGAAGAAGCGCAGCCAGACGATGCCGGTCACCACCCAGGAGAGCGTTGCGGGAAGGAAGACGAGCGCCCGCGCCCAGCGCCAGCCGGGCGGCTCGGCCGCGATCAGGAGCGCGATGCAGAAGGGAATGGCCACGGCGAAGGGCACCGAGAGCAGAAGCAAGAAATTGTTGAGGAGAACACTGCCGAAATCCGCGCTGTGCAGAAGCGTCCTGTAGTTGCCGAGTCCGTTCCACGTCGCTTCCAGCCCGTCCCACTGGGTCAGGCTGTAATAGGCGGTCTCGAGGATCGGCGCGATGAGGCAGAGTCCCCAGAGGATGAGGAGCGGAACGAGGAAAAGCCGCGCCGCACGCCGCCGGTCATGCTGGAACCGGCGGCGCGGACGAGCCCCTGCCTTTGCGCTGCGCGACTCCGTCAGTGCTTCTGGTCGGCAGGAAGATTGTTCCAAGTGTCCTGCATCTTCTGCAAGGCGGCGGAAACCGTCATTTGCCCCGCGAAAGCAGCGGTGAGCACGCGCGATCCCGTATCGACCACCGGCCCCTGGATCACGTTATCGATCATCGGGTACACCGTGTAGCCCTGCGAGGCAAGCGAGAGCAGCCCGGCATAGAGCGGATTGCTTGCGGGATAGCCATTGCGCGCAGGCACGAGACCGGTCTTGGAAAGGATCGTCTGGGCCTCGCCGCTCATCAGGAAGGTGAGGAAAGCCACAGCGTCCTTCTTGTTCTGCGAAGATTTGAGGATCGAGAGGCCGTCGCCCGGCATCTCGACGACGCCCTTCATGGGCGCGTCCGAATAGGGCAGCGGAAAGGCGCCGAGATCGGAACCGAGCTTGTCCGAGAGCTGCTGCAGATTCCAGTTGCCGTCCACGATCATTGCGGCCTGACCCTGGTTGAACTTGCCCAGGATGTCGGTTGCCGTGAGCACGTCCGGATTGGTGCAGCCCTTGGCATGCAGATCCGCCCATTTCTGGACCTGCGTCTCCACCGCCGGCGTCGTATACGGAATCTTGCCGTTGGCGAAGCCCGTCCAGGCTTCGACAGGGTAGATGCCTGCCATCAGGTAGCTGAAATCGTAGAAGGGATAGAATTCAGAGCTCAGGGCCTGGCTGTCGCTGCCGTAGAGCATCGGCGTGATGCCGGCGGCGCGGAGCTTGGTGCAGTCCGCCATCAGCTCGGACCAGTCGCTCGGCGCGGCATCGAGCCCCGCTTTGCGGAACAGCGCCTTGTTGTAGAAGCCGATATAGAACTGATCCTCGAGCGGCAGCACATAGAGCTGCTTCGTGGGATCGAAATCTTCGGATGCCCAGGCGAGCCCTTTCATCTCGGCGAGCGGTCCGGCCGGCAGCAGCGGGCGCAGGTTGGCGAGCAGATGGGCGTATTTGAGATCAAAGAGGCCGGTCCACATCACCGCGATGTCCGGCGCCTTGTGGGAGATCGCGGCCGCCGTCAGCAGCGCGAAGTAATTGTCCGCGGGCTGGCTGACGAGGTTGACGGTGATGTTGGGTTCCGCCTTCTCGAAGGCGGCGACGACGGCGGTGAGCGCGGTCGTGTTCACCTCGGTGCCGTAATTATGCCAGATCGTAATGGTGCCGGCCGCGGCGGGGCGGGCGGCGAAGCCTGAAAGCGCGGCGAGCCCCATCGCGGCGGCGAAGAGGGAGCGGCGCCACCATGGCTGTCTGGCAGCACCGGTTACGCGGGAAAATTGAGATCCGGACACGAAACCTCTCCTTTTCTTCCGTCGGCTGCTGGCGCGGGGCAGGGCGGGCGATCTCGCGCCCTCGCGCGGGAGACGGCGCTTGGTTAAATCAGATAATATGTTTTAATAGCGGGACGGCCCTGTCAACCGGAATCGGCGGGGCCCGGCAAAAGAAGACGCGGAGCCGGCGATGGAACCGATGGATGCGCGCTACCCGAGCCTCAAGGGCCGCCACGTCGTCATAACCGGGGGCGCCTCCGGCATCGGCGAGAGCATCGTCGAGCATTTCGCGGCGGAGGAGGCAGAGGTGAGCTTCCTCGATATCCAGCGCGAAGCGGGGCAGGCGCTCGCGGACCGCATCGCCGCGGTCGGCGCGCCGCGCCCCGACTTCCTCGCCTGCGACCTCACCGATCTCGACGCCCTGCGCGCGGCGATCGGCGCCGCGATGGCCCGCCACGGCGCCCCCGCGGCCCTCGTCAACAATGCGGCCAACGACGACCGCCACAGGATCGAAGCCGTCACGCCCGAATATTGGCAGAACCGCATGGATACGAATCTCCGCCACCAGTTTTTCGCCGCCCAGGCCGTGCGCCCGGCCATGCGCGATGCGGGCGGGGGCTCCATCATCTGCTTCGGCTCGATCAGCTGGATGGCCGGCGAGGCCGGCTACATCGCCTATGTCACCGCGAAGGCGGCGATCGGCGGCCTGACGAAGGGTCTCGCGCGCGAGCTCGGACCCGAGCGCATCCGTGTCAATTGCGTCGTTCCCGGCTGGGTGATGACCAAGCGGCAGGTCGCGCTTTGGCTGGATGAAGCCGGGGAGCGCCAGATCGCCGAGCGGCAGTGCCTGCCGGACAAGCTCATGCCCGCCGATCTCGCCCGCATGGTGCTGTGGCTCGCCGCCGCCGACAGCCGCATGTGCACGGCGCAGAATTTCATCGTCGATGCCGGCTGGGTGTGAGGGCGGCGAACGAGGCGGCGGCGAGCTGAGCGGTGCAGCGCCTCTTCGGGCCGAAGGGTCGCAAGGTGGCGGCCGCGCTGCTGGTGCTCGTTCTCATCGTCATGCTCTTTCCCTTCTACGTCATCGGCCGGAGCGCGATGGAGTACGAGGACGCCGACGGCGTCTCCCGTTTCAGCTTCAGGAACTGGCGCGTCCTTTTCGCGCATCTGCCGGTGGGGCGGCAGCTCTTCAACTCCTCGGTGGTGACGCTCGGCTCCGTTGCGGTGATCCTGTTCGTGAGCGCGCTTGCCGCCTTCGCGCTCTCCAAGCTCAGGCCCCGCTTCGGGGGCGCGCTGCTCAGCGCCGTCACGGCCAGCATGATGATTCCGATGCAGTCGATCATCCTGACCGAGTTCATCAACTTCGCCTCGCTCGGCCTCACCGACAACATGCTTTCGGTCATCCTCACCTATGCCGCGCTCGGCGTGCCGTTCGGCTGCTTCCTGCTCACCTCTTTCATGCGCGACATGCCGGACGAGCTCATCGAGGCGGCGCAGATCGACGGCATGCCCTATTGGCGCATGTTCCTGCACGTGATCCTGCCGCTCTCCACCCCGGCGCTGCTCGCCGTCGGCGTGCTGCAGTTCATCCAGATCTGGGACGATCTTCTCGTCGCCCTCATCTTTCTGCAGGAGCCGACGGTGCGCACCATCACCGTCGGGCTTGCCGTGCTGCAATCGGGCCGGGTTCTCGACATCCCCGTGCTGCTCGCAGGCTCGCTGCTCAGCGCCGTTCCGGCGATGGCGGCCTATCTCCTCTTCCAGCGTTACCTCATCGGCGGGCTGATGCTCGGCATCGGCAAATAGCCCCGCCCTTTTTGGAGATTTTGCGATGACCCGAAAGCCGCTCCGTTCCCGGGCCTGGTTCGGCGGGGACAGCAAGGATGCCATCATGCACCGGAGCTGGATGAAGAATCAGGGCTTCGCCGAGGATTCCTTCGATGGCCGGCCGGTGATCGGCATCTGCAACACCTTCTCGGAGCTCACGCCCTGCAACGCGCATCTGCGCGGCCTCGCGGAACGGGTGAAGCGGGGCGTGCTGGAGGCGGGCGGGCTGCCGCTCGAATTTCCGGTGATGTCGCTCGGCGAATCCAATCTCCGGCCCACCGCCATGCTCTATCGCAACCTCGCCTCCATGGATGTCGAGGAATCGATCCGCGGCAATCCCATCGACGGGGTCGTCCTGCTGGTCGGCTGCGACAAGACCACGCCCGCGCTGGTGATGGGCGCCGCGTCCTGCGATCTGCCGGCGATCGTGCTTTCCGGCGGCCCCATGCTCAACGGACGGGTGCGCGGGGAGGCCGTGGGATCGGGCACCGCGATCTGGCGCTTCAGCGAGGCGGTGAAGGCGGGGCAGATGACGCGCGAGGCCTTCGTCGCCGCGGAAGCAGGAATGGCGCGCTCGCCCGGAAGCTGCATGACGATGGGAACCGCCTCGAGCATGGCCTGCATGGTGGAGGCGCTCGGCCTCGCCCTGCCGGGCAATGCGGCGCTGCCTGCCGTCGATTCACGCCGCGCGGCGCTCGCGCAGCTCACCGGCCGGCGCATCGTCGGCATGGTGGAGGAGGATCTCCGCCTCTCCGCGATCCTCGGCCCGGCCGCGTTCCGCAACGCGATCCGAACCAACGGCGCGATCGGCGGCTCGACCAACGCGGTCCTTCACCTCATCGCCATTGCCGGGCGGCTCGGCGTGCCGCTCTCCCTCGATGACTGGGACAGGCTCGGCCGCTTCGTGCCCACCCTCGTCGATCTGCAACCCTCCGGCCGCTTCCTGATGGAGGAGTTCTGCTATGCCGGCGGCCTGCCCGTGGTGCTGCGCGCGCTCGCCGAGCATGGGCTTCTGGATCGCGAGGCCCCGACCGTGACGGGACTCTCCATCTGGGAAAATGTGCGCGATGCCGAGAATTTTTCCCCCGAGGTCATTCGCGGCTTCGACAATGCGCTGACCCCGGAAGGCGGTATCGCGGTGCTGCGCGGCAACCTCGCTCCCAACGGCGCCGTGCTGAAACCCTCCGCCGCCACGCCCGCGCTCATGCAGCATCGCGGCCGGGCCGTCGTCTTCGACACCATCGACGACTACAAGCGCCGCATCCTCGATCCCGCCCTCGCGATCACGCCCGAGAGCGTGATGGTCCTGCGCAATTGCGGCCCCTGCGGCTACCCGGGCATGGCGGAGGTCGGGAACATGGGCCTGCCCCCGAAGCTTCTCGCCGCCGGCGTCACGGACATGGTGCGCATCTCGGATGCGCGCATGTCCGGCACGGCCTTCGGGACGGTCGTGCTGCACGTGGCGCCGGAGGCGGCGGTGGGCGGGCCGCTCGCGCTCGTGGAGGAAGGCGACATGATCGAGCTCGACGTCGCGGGGCGCCGGCTCGTCCTCGATGTCCCGGAAGAGACGCTCATTCAGCGCCGCCAGGGCTGGACGAAGCGGCCGGCGCCGAGCTCGGGCTACGCGGCGCTTTATCAAAAGCACGTGCTGCAGGCGGATCGCGGCGCCGATTTCGACTTCCTGGTCGGCTGCCGCGGCGCGGCCGTGCCGGCCAACTCGCATTAGAGCCGGGAAGGGATTGCC
>JASHRV010000131.1 GCA_030037175.1 Acetobacteraceae bacterium | reverse complement strand
GGCGGCGATCGCGGCCGGGCGGGCACGCGTGCAGCTCGCGGAGGCGCGGCTCGGCGCCGGATTCAGGCATCTCATCACGGCGCAGCTTGGTGCGATCCGCGAAGCGGGCGCCCGGCTCGAAGGGCTCTCGCCGGAGGCGGTGCTGGGGCGCGGCTACGCGCTGGTGTTCGATCCGGCCGGGCGGCTCTTCACGCGGGCCCGCGAGATCGCGCCCGGCGCGGCGCTCCGGCTGCGATTGGCGGATGGGACGGTGCGGGCGAAGGCGGAAGGCTCGCCCGGGCCGCAGGGAAGGCTGGATTTGTGAATGTGGCCGAAGATCTGTACGATCTGGCCCGTAGACGCGTTCGGGGCAGAGCTAATGAATTGAAATGACGGGGGATTATTCGTGAGGCCTGAAGCGGGCGACAGCCCGGATCGGCCACGGAATTATAGGTTTTATAGGTTAGAGTGACATGTTAAAGGGAGAAGGGAAGAAACTTCTTTTTCTGAAGAAAAAGAAGCAAAAAGACTTTTTTTCCGTTTTCCGGGGGTTGGCGGCACTTCGAGACTCCGAACGGAAAACGGATAAAAATTTTCTGGCTCTCTTTTTCAAAAGAGAACATTTTTATTCTACCATCGAGGCGCTTCGTGCAAGGCGGTGCGCCGCGAACAGTGCAAGCACGAGCAGGCCGCCCGTCAGCCCGATGACGCCGGGCCATGCCCATTCCGCCCAGAAGAGGCCGCCTGCCGAGCCGACGAGGCTCGAGCCCAGGTAATAGAGCAGCAGGTAGAGTGCGGAGGCCTGGGCGCGGGAATGGCGTGCCCGCACGCCCACCCAGGAGCTGGCGATGGAATGGGCGGCGAAGAAGCCGAAAGTGAGCACGGCGACGCCCAGGATCACGAAGCCGAGGTCATGGGAGAGCGTGAGCACCATGCCCGCGAGATCGATCATGAGGGCGGCGCGGAAAATGCGCGGGCGGCCGACGCGGGCCGCGAGATCGCCCAGCCAGGCGGAGCCGAAAATGCCGGCGAGATAGACGGCGAAGATCAGCCCGACCTCGGCCTGGCTCAGCGAGAAGGGCGGCGCGAGCAGGCGGTAGCCGATGTAGTTGTAGACCGTGACGAAGCTGCCCATCAGCAGGAAGGCTTCGGCGAAGAGCCAGGGAAGCCCGGAATCGGCGAGATGGGCGCGATAGGCGCCGAGCAGCGAATCGAGGGCGAGGACGCGCGGGTGGAAATGCCGCGAGGGCGGCAGGCTCGCGGCAAAGACGGCGCCGCAGACGATGCCGAGGACGGCGATGATCGCGACGGCCGGGCGCCAGCCGAGATAGTCGGCGAAAAGCCCGGCGAGCAGCCGGCCGGCCATGCCGCCGAAGCCGCTGCCGCCGACATAAAGGCCCATCGCGAGGCCTATCGCCTCCGGCTCGATCTCCTCGCTCACATAGGCCATGGCGACCGCGGGCAGGCCGCTCAGGCTCACGCCCATCAGCGCCCGGACCGCGAGCAGCTGCCACCAGGCGGGCAGAATTGCCGAGACGAGCTGGAGCAGGGCCGAGGCGAAGAGCGACGCGGTCATCACCTTCTTGCGCCCGAACGACTCCGAGAGCGCGCTCGCGACCAGCATGGAGAGCGCGAGGAGGGCCGTCGTGACCGAGAGCGAAAGGCTGCTGATGGCCGGGCTGACGTGGAATTCGCCGGTGAAGACCGGCAGCAGCGGCTGCACCGTGTAGAGCAGGGCGAACGTCGAAAAACCGGCGGCGAAGAGGGAGAGATTGGTCCGCACGAAGGCGGCGCTGCCCGGCGCGATATGCGGAGGCGTGCGAAGGGTTTCGTGCGGCGGGGACAAGGCGCCAGATTGGCGGGCTCGGGCGATGCTGTCCAATCGGGCTGTCCGCAGGCGGGGGCCGCACGCCCGACCTGCGCGGGCAGTGCTTCTTCACGGTTTGCTGCTATGCGATAGGCTTTGCTGCAGAGCAGCGTCGGGGAGAATCGACATATGCGGCTGGTGGTGATGCCGGGCGACGGAATCGGCCCGGAGGTGACGGCGGCGACGGTGCGGGTGATCGAGAAGCTGGACCGGCGGCTCGATCTCGGGATCGCGCTCGAAACCCACGAGGTCGGCTTCGTGACGCTCAAGAGCGAGGGCACGACCCTGCCCGCCGCCGCGATGAAGGCGGCGGAGGAGGCGGACGGCGTCGTTCTTGGCCCGGTCTCGACGCTCGAATATCCGCCGCCCGAGAAAGGCGGGGTCAATGTCTCGGCCGCGCTTCGGCAAGGTCTCGATCTCTACGCCAATCTTCGTCCCGCCCGCAGCCGGCGCGGGATTGCCCATTACGGCCGCACCGAGATGGATCTCGTGATCGCGCGCGAGAACACCGAAGGGTTCTATGCCGTGCGGACGATGTACCAGGGTGGCGGCGAGTTCATGCCGACGCCCGACCTCGCCTTCGCCATTCGCAAGATCAGCGCCGAGGGCTCGCGGCGCATCGCGCGCTCGGCCTTCACGCTCGCCATGCGGCGGCGGAAGAAGGTCACGGCCGTGCACAAGGCGAACGTGCTCAAGATGAGCGAGGCGCTGTTCCTGCGCGAGGTGCGGAAGGTGGCGGCCGAATTCCCTGCCGTCGCCTATGACGAGCAGCTCGTCGATTCGATGGCGGCGATGCTGGTGCGCGATGCCCGGCGCTACGACGTGGCGGTGACCACGAACATGTTCGGCGACATCCTCTCCGACCTTTCCTCGGAGCTCTCGGGAAGCCTCGGCCTCGGCGCGTCGGTCAATGCCGGCGACACGCACTGCATGGCGCAGGCGCAGCATGGCTCTGCGCCCGATATCGCGGGCCAGGACAAGGCCAATCCGGTGTCGCTCATTCTTTCTGCGGCGATGCTGCTCGACTGGCTCGCGGACAGGCACCAGGCGGAGAACTTCTCCCGGGCGGCGAACATGATCGAGCGCGCCGTCGATGTGCTGCTCGAACGTCCCGAGACGCGCACGCGCGATCTTGGCGGGCGGCTCGGCACGGCTTCCTTCACGACGGCGCTCGAGGAGGCGCTGGAGGGACAGCTCGCGGCGGTGGAGTGAGCGGGTTGTCGCCGATCTCTCGTTCGGAGTCCCGAGATGGGCGGAGTCCCGAGATGGGGCCGGGTCCGGAGAACGGAAAAAAGTCTTTTTGCTCCTTTTTCTTCAGAAAAAGAAGTCTTCTGCTTAATTCTTTACCTTGCTGAAAACTGAGGATGCCATCGAGAAAGGATGGCTTCCTCTTCGTGCTTCGAGCGGGCGCTCGTGCTCGATTCGCTGGGTCGGGTCGCGGAGGCCGAGGCGGCGTATCTGGCGTTGCTGCGGCAAGCGCCCGGGCATGCGGGTGCGCTGAACAATCTTGGCGCTCTGCTCAACCGCACGGGGCGGTGGCGTGCGGCCCGGCTTTGCTACGAGCAAGCGGCGCGGCTTCATCCCGCGGAGGTGGCGGGGCACGTGAATCTCGCGCATCTGCTGCATCGTGAGGGCGAGCTGGAGGAAGCGCGGCGTCATTACGAGGCGGCGCTGCGCATCGATGCGGACCAGGCCGAGGCGCATCAGGGGCTGGCGAATCTTCTCGAGGATTGCGGAGAGCCGGAGGCGGCGGCGCTGCATCGCGGGCGCGGCTGGCGAGGGCGGCCCATCGCGCATCTTCCCTATCGTGGGGAAGGCTCGCCGATTCGTGTGCTGCTGCTCGTTTCCGCTGTTGGCGGCAACATTCCGGCGAAGACGCTGCTCGATGAGCGGATGTTCGAGACCTTTGCGCTGGCGGCCGAGTTCTTCGATCCGGCGCTGAAGCTGCCGCCGCATGATGTGGTTGTGAACGGGATCGGCGATGCCGATCTTTGCCGGGACGCTCTGGCGCGCGTGCCGGCGATCCTCGCGCGTTCGGGGAAGCGGGTGATCAACGATCCGGCGCGTGTGCGTGCGAGCGGCAGGCTGGAGACGCGGTTGCGGCTGGAGGGCATTGCCGGACTGAGATTGCCCCGGATGGCGCTGTTCGCGCGCGATCGGCTGGATGCGAAGACGCTGCAAGCGCGGGGCTTCGATTTTCCGCTGCTTCTGCGCGCGCCGGGCTTCCACACCGGCCGGCATTTCGTCCGCGTGGAGGATGCGGGCATGCTGGGGCCTGCGGTCGCGGATTTGCCGGGCACCGAGGTGCTGGCGATCGAATTCCTCGATGCGCAAGGCGCGGATGGGAATTTCCGCAAATATCGGATGATGGTGATCGATGGCCGGCTCTATCCGCTGCACCTTGCGATTTCGCCCGAGTGGAAGGTTCATTACTTCACGGCCGCGATGGCGGATGAGGAAGCGCATCGCGCGGAGGAGGCGCGTTTTCTTGGCGGCATGGCGGAGGTGCTTGGCGGGCGTGCGATGGCGGCGCTCGGGCAGGTCCGCGACCGGCTGGGGCTGGACTATGCGGGGATCGATTTCGCGCTCGGCGATGCGGGCGAGGTTCTGATGTTCGAGGCGAACGCGGCGATGGCGGTCATTCCTCCGGACGCGGACCCGCGCTGGGATTATCGGCGGAAAGCGGCCGACGAGGTTTTGCGCGCGGCACGGGGGATGATTTCCGGAGCAAGGCGCGCATGACAGCCTCCCGGCTGCGGTGCCGCTCTGTCGGTCCCCGCGTCCCGGGGTGGGACTTTTCCGCGCCGCCCGTGCTGCTAGTCTGGCCGCAAGCCCTGCCTGAGGAAGCCGCAAGATGAGCAGTTCCGCCGCACTCGATTTCGGCCGACTTTATAGCGACGGCCTGCCCGATCCGGCACCCAGGTGGGCGCCTTTCCCGAAATACTACTTCGTCGGCGGCAACAACGATCCCGAGCAGATTCCGATCGAGGGACTGATCGACGCCGCCGCATCGGTGCTGCGCCGCGAAGGATCGAAGCTGGCGATCTACAATCTCGGGCTGGGGCCGCAGGGCTATCCCGGGCTGCGCCAGTTCGTCGCCGACAAGTCGAAGCGGCACCGCGGCATCGACGTGCCGGTGGATGATGTGACCATCGTCACCGGCTCCGGCCAGGGCATCGACATGATCAGCAAGCTGCTGGTCAATCCCGGCGACACCGTGCTGGTGGAGGAATTCTGCTACCAGGGCGCGATCAACCGCTTTCGCAAGATCGGCGCCAAGGTCGTGGGCATGAAGCTGGATGCGCAGGGCATTGTCATCGATGCGCTGGCCGAGCAGCTGGCCGGCATGCGGGATGAGGGCGCGCTGCCGAAGTTCATCTACACGATTCCGACGATTCAGAATCCCACCGCGACCATCCTGCCGCTGGACCGCCGCCATGCGCTGCTGAAGCTGGCGCACCGGTACAACGTGCCGATCTTCGAGGACGAATGCTACGCCGACCTGCTGTGGCAAGGCGTTGAAGCACCGGCGGCGCTGTACGCGCTCGATCCCGGCGCGGTGATCCACCTGGGGTCGTTCTCCAAGTCGCTCGCGCCTGCCTTGCGGCTTGGCTACATCATCGCGCCCTGGGAGATCACCCGGCGGCTGCTGCCGCTGAAGGGCGACAGCGGCACCGGTGCGCTGGATCAGATGATCGTCGCCGAGTTCTTCGCACGGAACTTCGACCGGCATGTCGGTCATCTGAACGGTATTCTGAAGGACAAGCTCGACACCATGGTGGAGGCGGTGGAGCGCGAGTTCGGCAGCGCCGCCGAGTGCTGGATTCCCAAGGGCGGCATCTTCCTCTGGATCAAGCTGCCGGACGCGGTCGATGTGCGGACGCTGATCCAGCCCGCGGCGGAGGCCGGCATCGTCTTCAATGCGGGGCCGGACTGGGCGGTCAGCGCCGACATCTCCAGATCGCATCTGCGGCTTTGCTTCGCCATGCCTGACAAGCAGACGATCCGCGACGGCGTCACCGCGTTCGCCAAGGTGTGCTACGAGCAGACCGGCATTCCGCGGCACAGCGGCAACATCCGCCGCGCGAGCTAGAGGGTGTTATGCACCCTGATGAAGTATTGAGAAGGACGAGCCTTCTTTCTCTGAAGAAAAAGAAGCAAAAAGACTTTTCCGCGTTTTCCGGACCCGGCGCCGACCGGGGACTCCGAACGAAAAAATCAATGAACGGATAAAAGTTTTCTGGTTCTCTTTTGCAAAAGAGAACACTCTTTGTCGCTCATCGCGCAAGGATGCATGGGAAGGTTCATGATACGCTCTGGAGCGGTCTGCGTGGGCCAGGGCGAACGGAAACTGCTCTAAGCGGCTGCGGCCAGGTGCCGGCCCAGATTCGTGAGCAGGATGGGGATTTCGCTTGCCGGACAGGGCCGGCTGAAGAGATAGCCCTGCACTTCGGTGCATTTCTCTTCGGAAAGCGCCTTCATCTGCTCCTCGGTTTCGACGCCTTCGGCGGTGGTCGCCATGCCGAGGCTGCCGCAGAGGCTGGTCACGGCCCGGATGATCGCCATGCTGTCCGTGCGGCTGGCGAGCTCGCGGATGAAGGATTGGTCGATCTTGATCTTGTCGAAGCGGAAGTTGCGCAGATAGCCGAGCGATGAGTAGCCGGTGCCGAAATCGTCCATCGAGATGCGGACGCCGAGATCGCGGAGCTGATGAAGGCTGGCCAGGGCGGTTTCGCTGTTCTCGATCATCATCGATTCGGTGATTTCGACTTCGAGGCGGTCGTGACAGAGGCCGGAGTCCGCGAGGGCGGCGGCGACGGTTTCGATGACGGCGCCGCTCTGGAAATGCGAGGCCGAGAGGTTGACGGCGACGCTGATCCCGGCGGGCCAATGGGCGGCTTCGCGGCAGGCCTGCCGCAGCACCCATTCATCGATCCGTGCCACGAGGCCGATTTCCTCGGCGAAGGGGATGAATTCCCCGGCCGAGACCAGGCCGCGCCTGGGATGGCGCCAGCGGATCAGGGCCTCGAAGCCGCTGACCCGCCGGGTCTGAACGCGCACGAGCGGCTGATAGAAGAGCTCGAACTCTCCCGCCGCCAGGGCCTTGCGGAGGTCGAGCTCGAGCACGCGGCGCGCCTGCATCAGCGCGTCCATCTCGGGCTCGAAGAAGCGGTAGCGGGCGCGGCCTTCCGCCTTTGCGCGATAGAGGGCGATGTCCGCGTTCTTGAGGAGCTGATCCGCGTCCAGCCCATCGGCGGGAGCGACCGCGATGCCGATGCTGGCGCCGAGGACGAATTGCTGGCCGTCGATCACGAACGGGAGGCCGAGCTCGCTGACCAGGCGGGCGGCGAGCGCGGTTGCGTCCGCCGGCTGGCCGACGCTGTTCTGGACGATCGCGAACTCGTCCCCGCCGATGCGGGCGATGGTGTCGGTTTCGCGGACGAGACGCCGCATCCGGGCGGCGGCCGCGCGCAGCAGCCGATCGCCCGTGGTGTGGCCATCCGTGTCGTTGATCCGCTTGAAGTGATCGAGGTCGAGCCAGAGGAGGGCGCAGGGGTCGGAGCGGCGCGCGCGGGCCAGCGCGTCGTCGAGCCGTTCGCGCAGGAGCGTGCGGTTGGCGAGGCCGGTGAGCGCATCGTGCCGCGCCATGTGGGCGATGCGGGTCTCGGTGCGCCGCTGCTCGGTGATGTCCTCATGGGTGGAGACCCAGCCGCCATCCGGCATGGGCTGGTGGCGGATGGCGAAGACGCGGCCGTTGCGCAGTTCCACCACCGAGGTGTGCGGCGCGGTGCAGGCGGAAACGCTCTTGCGCCAGGCGAGATACTCGGCGCGCGGCATGGCGGGGCAGCTGCCGACCAGGAACCGGCGATCGACGATCTCGCTGAGCGGGGTGCCGGGCCGGACATCCCCGGGCAGAAGCCCGTACATCTCGGCGTAGCGCCGGTTGCAGAAGATCAGGCGCTGCTCGCCATCGAAGAAGCAAAGCCCCTGGCTCATGTTCTCGAGCGCGGTCTCGAAGCGCTCGTTCTGTGCCTTGAGCTCGAGGACGCGCTGCCTCAGCCCGGCATTGCGTGCCGCGGGCGCGCGCGGCGTGCGGGGGCAACATTCATCGGCACGCATCCGCTCCCGGTCCATCCCGGCATAGGTCGCCGAGACCGACGCGGAGAGCGCTTCCAGGTCGATCCGATTGCCGGGTCCGGTCGCAGCGGCGAGCTGGCGGGAGAGGAGCGGGTGCATCGGCTGCGCTTCCGGGCTCGCCATTGCCGGGAAGCGGCCAGGGAAAGGTGCCGAACGAAAAGACATTTGCCTCCATTGGCGGCCCACACGGACTCGGGCGGCCGTATCTCCATTACAGAGGGAGGATGGAACGGCCCTCTCAACGAGAGGTTAATTCCGCGGCGCTGCGACGATTGAAATGTGGGGCGGTGTGCGGAGTGTCTGAAAGATGACACAGTACCGCTCGGTGGCCGCGAGCAGCCGCTCGAGCGCCTCGGGCGCGGCGTCCGTATCCAGCGCGAATGTCAGGCTGATCTCGGTGAGCCCGACCGGCGCGGCGCGGTCCACGCCGAGCGTGCCGCGGGCGTCCCATGCCCCTTCGGCGATGACCCGGCCGCCGCGCATGGCAATGCCCATGGCGGTCGCCACGGCGGAGAGGGTGACGCCGGCGCAGGCGGCGAGAGCGGCCAGCAGCATATCGGCCGAGCAGGCGAGAGAGCCGTCGCCGCCGGCGGCCGGATGCAGCCCGGCAACGACGGATCGTGCGCCGGCGGTCACGTTGCAAGCGATGTTCGCCGGATCGAGCACCGCCTCGGCGCGGGCCGGGATGCGCGCGGCCTCCGGAGCCTCGCGGTAGCGCGCCTTCAGCGGTGCCTGGAGGCTGCGAAGCTCGGCTGCGTCCATCAATCCTCCTGCGCGGGCGGTGCTGCTCGGGCGCTCAGAGCGGCATGCCCGGCTCGCCCGACACGCAGCGCCAGCGTGCCAGGCGATAGCCCTGCAGATCCAGCCTGTCCCTGAGCATGTCGGAGGCGACGAACTGGGCCTGCACCATGCATCCCATCAACGATCCATAGGGCTGTTCGAACGGTGGCTGCACCTGCTTGCACATGTTGGGCGTCGCGGAGAGGCAGAAGATCAGAACGAGGTGAACCATGACGGGGTCTCCCATTGGTGGAGAACGGTCCTCCCTCGTGACGGCAGCCGATATCGGCAGCTTCCGGGCGCTTGCAATGTCTAACCCGGTATCAGGACCATTTGACAGGCAAAACCCGTGCCGCGAACTGCTCCAGAGCGTGATCGCCGAAGGTGGGGGGACCGGAGGCGTTTGATCACGCGGGAGAAACAAAGAGCTAGAGCAGGATGCGTGAGCGAGAGCGAACGCATCCCGCTCTAGAGCGTGATCGCCGAAGGTGGGGGAACCGGAGGCGTTTGATCACGCGGGAAAAACAAAGGCGAGACGCGGGACAAGTGAGCGAGAGCGAACGCATCCCGCTCTAGCCCTCGTCGGCGGCGAAAAGGGCGGCATTGCCGCCGGCGGCGGCGGTGTTGACGGCAACCGAGCGCTCTTCGGCAAAGCGGAAGAGCGTGATCGGCCCGCCGGCCTTGGGCCCGGTTCCCGAAAGGCCGCGCCCGCCGAAGGGCTGCACGCCGACCACCGCGCCGATCTGGTTGCGGTTGACATAGGCATTGCCGACCGGAAGGCGGTCGAGGATGTGCCGCTGCACCCTCTCGATCCGGCTGTGCACGCCGAGCGTGAGGCCGTAGCCGTTGCCCGCGATCGCATCGAGCAGCGGATCGAGCCGGTCCGCCGCATAGCGCACGACGTGCAGGACGGGGCCGAAGACTTCCTGCTTCAGCTGCGCGGCATCGGAAAGTTGGTACGCAGAGGGCGCGAAGAAGGTGCCGTGGGCGGTTGCCGGCGGAAGAGGCGGACGGAAGAGGGGCTCTCCCATGCCGGCGGCGTAGGCGGAAAGCGCGGTGCGCGCATCTTCGTCGATCACCGGGCCGATATCGGTTGCGGGATCGAGCGGATCGCCGATCATGAGCGTCTCAGCCGCGCCCGCGAGCATCGCCAGCACGCGATCGGCGATCTCCTCCTGCAGGCAAAGAAGACGCAGCGCCGAGCAGCGCTGCCCGGCCGAGCCGAAGGCGCTCGCGAGCACATCCGTCACCACCTGCTCGGCGAGGGCGGAGCTGTCCACAACCATCGCGTTGATCCCGCCCGTCTCGGCGATCAGCGGCACGAGCGGGCCGGGGCGGGCGGCAAGTGCCGCGGCGATCGCGCGGGCGGTTTCCGTCCCGCCGGTGAAGGCGACGCCGGCGATGCGGGGGTCGCGGATGAGGGACGCGCCGACGCCGGGCCCGTCGCCGGGAAGGAGGACGAGCGCGGTTTCGGGCACGCCGGCGGCGCGGAGATGGGCGACGGCGCGGGCGGCGATCAGCGGGGTTTGCTCGGCGGGCTTGGCCGCCACGGCGTTGCCGGCGGCAAGCGCGGCCGCGACCTGGCCGACAAAGATGGAGAGCGGAAAATTCCAGGGCGAGATCGCCGCGAAGACACCGCGGCCGGCAAGCTGCCAGGTGTTGCGCTCTCCGGTCGGGCCGGAGAGCTCGCGGGGGCCGGCGAAATCCTCGCGGGCGCGGAGCGCGTAGTAGCGGAGGAAATCCGCGGCCTCGCGGATCTCGGCGACGCCGTCCGCGAGCGTTCGCCCGGCTTCGCGCGCGAGCAGGTAGAGGAGGGTTGCGCGGTCCGATTCCAGGGCCGAGGCGGCGCGCTCGAGAATCGCGGCGCGGGCGGGCCCGCCGGCCCGGTCCCAGTCCCGCCATCCGCGCGCGAGGCGGTCGAGGGCCGATTCGATCTCGGCGGGGGCGGCGTCGTGGGCAGTGCCGATCAGGCGGTGGCGATCGGCGGGGTCGCGGACCTCGCGGGGCGGGCCGGCGCCGGGGAGGGAAAAATCGGCGGCGGAGGCGGCCTGGATCGCGGCGAGCGCGGCGGGGGCGACGGCGCGGTCGGCGAGATCGAGCCCGGCCGAGTTAGGCCGGTCCGGGTAGAGGTCGCGGGGCAGGGAGATGCGGGGATTGGAAGCGAGGCCGGAGGCGCGCACCCGCGTCGCCGGATCGGCGATCACGGCATCCTCCGGCACCGCAGGATCGACCAGGCGGTGCACGAAGCTCGTGTTGGCGCCGTTCTCGAGCAGCCGGCGAACGAGATAGGCGAGCAGGTCCTCGTGGGTGCCGACCGGCGCATAGACGCGGACGGGACAGTCCGCTCCGACGACGCCCTCGTAGAGCGGCTCGCCCATGCCGTGCAGGCGCTGCATCTCGAAGCTGCCCGGCTCGGCGAGCTCGAGGATGGCGGCGAGGGAGTGGGCGTTGTGGGTGGCGAAGGCCGGGAGGATCCGGGGCTCCGCGAGCATCTGCCGCGCGACCGCGAGCCAGGAAACGTCGGTGTTGGCCTTGCGGGTGAAGACCGGGTAGTCGGGATGGCCCTGGAGCTGGGCGAGCTTGATCTCGGTGTCCCAATAGGCGCCCTTGACCAGGCGCACCGGCACCCGGTGCGCGCCGGCGATGGCGGCGACCCAGTCGATCACGGCGGGTGCCCGTTTCTGATAGGCCTGCACGGCGAGCCCGAGGCCGTCCCAGCCGTCGAGCGCCGGATCGGCGAGAACGGCGGCGAAGATGTCGAGGCTGATTTCGAGCCGCTCGGCCTCCTCGGCATCGACGGTGAGCCCGATGCCGGCCGATTTCGCAGCCCGGGCGAGATGGCCGAGCGAGGCGATCAGGGCCGGGACGCAACGCGCTTCCTGCAAGGGCTCGTAGCGCGGATGGAGCGCGGAGAGCTTGACCGAGATTCCGGGCCCGTCGACCGGCCCGCGGCCGGCCGCCGCCTTGCCGATCGCGCCGATCGCGGCCTCGTAGGCGCGCTGGTAGCGCTCGGCGTCGGCAAAGGTCTTCGCCGCCTCGCCCAGCATGTCGAAGCTGTAGCGCCAGCGGCGCGCATCGCCCGTGCCGGCGCGGCCGAGCGCCTCGCCGATGGTCCGGCCGAGCACGAACTGGCGCGCGAGAACCCGCATGCCACGGCGGAGTGCCGCGCGGATCACCGGCTCGCCGAGACGGCGGACCATGCGCCCGATCGCCGAGGCGGCGGCGCGAGACCCGTTCTCGAACGCGAGCACGCGACCGGTCAGCATGAAGGCGAAGGCGGAGGCGTTGACGGCGAGGCTGTCGGCGCGGCCGAGATGGGACTCCCAATCGGCTCCGCCGATGCGCTCCTCGATCAGCCGGTCCGCGGTCGCGGCGTCGGGAATGCGCAAGAGCGCCTCGGCGAGGCAGAGGAGGGCCACGCCCTCCGCGGTGCCGAGACCGAACTCTCGCAGAAATCCGCTGACGTCCGCGCCGGGCCGATAGGCCGCACGGGCGGTCCGCACGAGGGTTTTCGCGCGGGCCTCGATCCGCGCGGCGAGCGCGGGCGGCGGGCTCGCCCATGCGAGGAGGGGGGCAAGGGCCTCTGCCTCGGGCGCGCGATGCAGCGCGCGCAGCGCGCTGCGGTCGGGATTCGTTACGGGCGGCGGGACATCGGGCATGGCGCATTGTGGCACGCGGCGAAGGAGGGCGCGATCACCTCAGCCTTCCGCCATCCCCCAGATGAGGCCGAGGATGCGCTCGCGCATCGCAACGAAGGCAGGGCTCGACTTGATCGCGCGGATGTCGCGATCGCCTTCCTTGCGCGCGAAGGGGGCGGCGATGCGCTCGATGATTCGGCCGGGGCGCGGCGACATGACGACCACTTCGGTGCCGAGATAGACGGCTTCCTCGACGCTGTGGGTGATGAAGAGCACCGTCATGCCGCTCGTGCGCCAGACGGCGTGCAGCTCCTCCTGCATCTTCTCGCGTGTCAGCGCATCGAGCGCGCCGAAGGGCTCGTCCATGAGCAGCAGCACCGGCTCGTTGACCAGCGCGCGGACGATCGCAAGCCGCTGCTGCATTCCGCCCGAGAGCTCATAGGGATAGCGGTGGCGGAACTCGGTGAGCCCGACGCGGGCGAGCCAGGTCTCGACGCGGGCGCGGCGCTGTGCGGGATCGATGCCGCGCATTTCCGGGCCGAAGCCGGCGTTCGCCTCCACCGTGCGCCAGGGAAAGAGCGCCGGCTGCTGGAAGACGACGCCACGATCCGGCCCGGGCCCGGCGATCGGCTGTCCATCGACGGAGACCGCGCCCGTGGAGGGGCGGAGGAAGCCCGCCAGCGTTTGCATGAGCGTCGTCTTGCCGCAGCCGGAGGGGCCGACGATGCAGACGAAGTCGCCTTTCGCGAAGGAAAGCGAGATCGCCTGCAGCGCCTGCACCGAAGCTGCGCCACGACCGAAGACCACCGAGACATCGGCGAAGCGCACGAACTCCGCCGCCGGGATTCCCTCAGCCAACGGCCTTTGCCAGATAGGTGGTGTTGATCGCCTTCTCGAAGACCGCGAGCGGCGGTGCCGCGCGGATGCTCTTTTGTTGCACCAGGAACGAAGCCGTGCCGTGCAGCACTTCCGCGAACTTGCCCGGGCTGCCGGGCGGGCCGAGCCAATCGGCGGAGAGCTGGTCCTTCAGGCTCACGAAATCGTATTCGGCGAGATTGGCCTTGGCCACGGCCGCGCTCACGCCTGCTGCCTTGCCGATGATTGCGGCCGCCTTGTCCGGATCGGTCACGTAGAGGTTGAGAGCCTTGCCGTAGGCCGAGAGAAAACCCGCGACCGCGTCCGGATAACGCCGCGCGAAGGCGGTGCGGACGACGATGAGATCGGCGATGACGTAGCCGGCCGCGTCGAGCTCCTTGTAGGTTTCATAGACCTTGCCGCCATCGGCGAGAATCTCGGCCTTGGCCGGGCTCCAGACATAGGCGGCATCGATGTCGCCGCGCTTCCAGGCGGCGACGATCTGTTCGGGGCTCATGTCGAGCACCGTGACCTCCCCCTGGCTCAGATGGTTGACGGCAAGGAAGCCCATCAGCCGAAAATGCGAGGTCGATCCGAAGGGAGTTCCGACCTTCTTGCCGATGAAGTCCGCGGGCCTGGCGATGTTCGCGCTGGCGCGGACCGTCATCTCCTCGGCGGGGCCGATATTGTCCACCATCCCGATCAGCTGGTAGCCGAGGCCCTGGGCGATGCCGGCGGCGACCGGCGAGGAGCCGATGGCAAGTCCGAAATCGAGCCCGCCCGCGGCGATCCCCGTATTGATCTCGGCGCCGCTGCCCATCTCGCTCCAGGCGATCTTCGTGTTCATCGCGTCGGCGAACCAGCCGAGAGATTTCGCGATCATCGTCGGCTTGGTTTCGACGAAGTAGCCGACCCGTGCCTCGGGCGGAGCCGCGGCGCGCGCGCTTCGCATCACTGCCGCGCCGGCGCCGAAGCCGAGGCCGGCGGCCAGCACGTGGCGGCGGTTGAAATGCTTCCCTGTTCGCATGGTTTGTCTCCCGTTTTTGTGGCCGGGCATCATTTGCCGGCCCAGTGGACGACCCGGCGCTCGAGCGTGCGCAGGCCGAAGTCGAGACCGAGCCCCATCAGCCCGATCAGAAGCACGCCGACGAATACGTAATCCGAGCGGAGGAAGCGACCGGCATCGAACACCAGCCAGCCGATCCCGTCGCTGCCGGCAATGATCTCGGCAGCGATCAGCGTTGCATAGACGATTCCGATCGCGAGGCGGGCGCCGACGAAGATCTCGGGCAGGGCGGAGAAGAAAATGACATGGCGGAAGATCTGGCCGGGGCTGGCGCCGAGCGCTCTTGCCGCCTGGATACGCTCGCGCGGCACATTGCGCACGCCATCGCGCGCGGCGATTGCCGCGACCGGAAGCGCCGTAAGAAAGAGCAGCACGATCTTGGAGGTTTCACCGATCCCGAACCAGACGATCAGCAGCACCAGATAGGCGAGCTGCGGCAGAGGGCGAAGGAACTCCACAAAGGGAGCCGCGAACGCATCGAACAGCGGCATCGCGCCCATGCCGAGCCCGATCAGCGTGCCGACGATCGCCCCCGATCCAAACCCGAGAGCGACGCGCATCAGGCTGACGCCGATATGTGCGGGCAGCGAATAGCCTTTGTAGCCGTTGAAGAGGAGATCGATGAAGCTTGAGAAAAGGAGGCCCGGGCCCGGCAGGAAAAGCGGGTTGACGAGACCGAGAACGCTCACGCCCGCCCAGAGCGCGAAGAGGATCGCAACGCTGGCGAGCGTGATTGGCCAGAACCGCTCCGCCTTCGCCGGTCGTTCCGCCCTCATGCCCGTCCCCGCCAATGGACCACGCGCCGATCGAGCAGCAAGAGGAGCCGGCTGAGCGCCATGCCGAGGAGCCCAAGCAGGACGATACCGACCATGATGACATCGTTGCGCAAAAACTTGCTGGCCGAGAGCACCATCCAGCCGAGCCCGTCATTGGCGGCGAGAAGCTCGGCCGCGACCACGGTCGAGAAGGTTGCGGCGAGCGCGATGCTGAGGCCGGTGAAGATCATCGGCAGAGACGCCGGCAGCACGACATGACGAAAAACCTGCCCGGATGTGGCGCCGAGCGAGCGTGCAACCGCGATCTGCAGGTTCGGCACGCTGCGCACGGCCGCCTGGCTCGCGCTGGTGATGATGGGGAAAGCGGTGATCGTGAGAAGCGCGATCTTCGAGGCTTCGCCGAGGCCGAGCCACAGAATGAGGAGCACCAGGAAAGAGAGCGGCGGCAGCGGACGCAGGAACTGCACGATCCAGCCGAAGGCAGCGGCCGCGCGCCGGCTCATGCCCAGCCAGAGACCAAAGGGCACGCCAAGGAGCGCGCCAAGCCCAAAGCCCGCAAGCGCCCGCCCGAGCGTCGCGCCGACATCCTCGGCCAGCGTGGTGTCGCGATAGCCGTGGCGGAGAATGTCGAGAAAGGCGAGCCACACGGAAGCGGGCGGCGGCACGAGCGTGCCCGGTGCAAGCCCGACAGCCACGACTCCCTGCCAGACAATGAGTGCCAGCAGAACGGAAAGCGTGCCGATCCAGAACCGGAACGAACTTCGCAGCAAGCGCGTTCTGCCTCCCGCCTTGTCCCTCCCCCGCAATGAGTTGCCGCGGTTGCGATGCGGCGACTCTAGCGGAACGCACCCGGACGACCAAGGCCCCGGTCGATTCGGCCGGAGCGGGACGCTGTTCTTCTTGTTCTGAAGAAAAAGAAGCAAAAAGTTCTTTGGTTCTTTCTTTCAAGAAAGAACGATCTTCGTCGCTCCTCGCACGGAGGATCTTCTCGAAGGTTCGTGACGCGCTCTAGACGATCGTTTGGCTTTTGAGATCCTTGGGCGCCTTTGTCAGAATCTCGGGCGCGACGCCGACCACCACCGTGTCGTCGTGGCGGAAGCCGCCCAGCCCGTACACGTAAAGGCCTGGCTCGGCCGAATAGACCTCTCGCTCGAGCAGCGAACGATGGTTGAAGGCCATGTCCTCGGGGAACTCATGGCCGAGCGTGCCCATTCCGTGCCCGGTACGATGGCGGATCAGCGCGCCGCATCCTGCCCGCTCGATCACTGCCTGGGCTGCCGTGTCGATGCCGGAGACGGGACGGCCGGCGACGCAGGCCTCGATCGCCGCTTCATTGGCTGCGCGCGCGACCTCGAACAGCCGCGCCTGCTCCGCGGAGGGTGTGCCGCAGAACCATGTGCGCTCGTTCTCGACCACGAGCCCGTTGACGCGCGGGATGACGATGTTGATCATGCCGTGACCGGGCTCGATGCGTGCGCCTGCCGACCGGCCATCTCCATGCGGAGCGGAAGAGGCCGGGCCGGTGATCGTCCAGCAACGCATGATCTCGAGATGCTGGCCGGGAAAGCGCCGCGCGCCCTCCTCGGCCATCAGCGCCGCCATCGCCATGTCGAGCTCGAGCGTGAGCCGATGAGGACGGATATTCTCCCGATAGCGGTCCTGCACCCAGTCGGAGAGGGCTGCGATCTCGCGCATCAGAGCGATTTCCTCAGCATGCTTCACCCAGCGGAGCGAGCGGATCTCGGCCGGCAGCGGAAGAAGCTTCGCGCCCGGCAGGAGGCTCGCGGCACGCGCGAGCGGCGCGGTCACCGCGTCGGCGGCGATACGGCCGCGCGCAAGGGCGCGCGCTTTCAGAAGCTCCGCCACAAGCTCCGGCCATTCGCCGACGAGCGTTGCGCGCTCGGCAAGGCGCGGGTGCTCGGCATAGAAATGCGCCTCGCGCACCCAGAGCCTTCCAGCCTCCGTCGCGTAGCGCCAATGGTGCTCCGAGAGCTCGGCGAGGACGACGAAAGGCTCGCCTGCGCGCGGCACGAGGACGAGGACCGGCCGCTCCCAGGTCTGAACATCGGTCGCGAAATTGGTCGCGAACTGGAAGAAATCGGCGCTCGTGAAGGCGAGCGCATCGAGCTCCTCGCGCTCCATCAACGCGCGCATCGCGTCCATTCGATGCTCATGTACCGCGGAGCCGAGAAATGCCATTCTCTTTCCCTTCCTATTCTTCGGTGATCATCATCAAGCCGGGCAGCGCCAGGGCGGCAAACAGACGTGCGAGAGGGATGTCCGACTCTTCGTAATAGTCCGCCCGGTGGAGCAGGTTGAGCGTGCCGAGCGTGCGCCCTTGCCAGCGCACAGGCATGTTGAGCACGCTCTCGCAGCCGAGCGAGAGGATGAGCGCGTGATCGAAGAAGACGCTTTCGATGTCCGCGCGCGTGCGGCCGATATAGGGCTCTCCGCGGGCGAGCACCTGGCGCATCCATGGCGCGTCGGTCACCGGCTTGCGCCCGCCGAGCGGGTACTCCGCCGGGCGGTTGGTGTAGAAGCGTTCGCTCTCACGCTCCGCAGGATGATGCGCCAGAACCGTGAAAAGACGGTGCCCGATCGAGGCTGCGAGAGCTGCGTCCAGCGCGCGAAACAGAGAAGCGGGCTGGTCTTTCTCCCGCTGCGCGGCGAGGACGGCGGCGATGTGCGGGGCGGGGTCAGGGCGCGTCATCGTGTGGTTTCCCCTTCGTCGTCGAGCGGATGCACCCGTATCCGTTCGGGCAGCAATCCGTCAGGTTTCACCCGGAGCAGAAGCAGAAGGAAAAGGCCGATCACGCCCTGCCTGAGGCTGGCCACCTGGAGCGCGGAAAGTCCCGGCAGCAGGCCGCCGAAAAAGCGCGTTCCCTCGGTCAGCACCACCACCAGCACCGCGCCTACCAGCGCACCCTGCATGCGGCCCACGCCGCCCGCCGTCAATGCGAGCACCACCAACAGGGTGACGAGCACGTCGAAACTGTCCGGGGCCACATAGCCGTCATATGCCGCGTAGAGGCTGCCGGCGAGGCCCATCACCGCCGCACTTGCGGAGAACGCGCCGATCTTGAAGGAAAGCACGTTCTTGCCTGCGATGCGCGCGACCATTTCGTCCTCGCGGATCGCGCGCAGCACGCGTCCGTAGGGAGCTGCGGAAAGCCGGCCGAACGCCGCCGCGATCGCGGCCAGCACCAGCCATACGATTCCGGCCGAGGAGAGATCGAAGGCGAGCGGTGAAAGCGTGCCGCGCCCCGGCGCGGGAATTGCCGAGAGCCCATCCGTGCCGTTGGTGAGCCAGATCTCGTTTCCCGCGATAAGCTGGATGACTTCGGCAAAGCCGAGCGTGACGATGGCGAGATAATCGCCCTTGAGCCGTGCTGTCACCACCGCAAGCAGGGCGCCAGCCGCCGCCGCGAGCAGCATTGCGAAGAAGGATGCCGCGACAAGAGGAAAATGAAGATGCAGCGCGCTCAGCGCCGAGGCGTAGGCGCCGATCGCGAAGAAGCCGGCGAGCCCGAGATTGACCATCCCCCCGAGTCCCCAGACCAGGTTGAGGCCGAGACCGAGGAGCGCGTAGATGCCCGCAAAGACCGCGAGCGAGGCGAGATAGTCCAGCATCAGTAGGCGCGTTCGCCGAGGAGGCCGCGCGGCCGGAACGAAAGCACGACGAGGATGGCAAGGAAGCCGATTGCCGTGCGGTAGGTGGGTGCGAGCGCCAGCGTGGAAAGCTCCTCACCGATGCCGATCATGAAGGCGCCGGCGATCGCGCCAGGAATGCTGCCAAGCCCGCCGACGACCGCGGCGGCGAAGATGGAAAGCAGCACGCGAAAGCCGGTGAGCGGGTCGAGCGAGGTATCGAGCGCCACCAGCGTTCCGCCGATGCCGGCGAGCCCGAAGCCGACGCCATTGGCGATCCAGGCGACGCGCGCCGGATCGATGCCCTTGCTCTCGGCAAGGGAGGCATTGTCGGCAACGGCGCGCATCGTTTTGCCGATACGCGTGAAGCGCAGGAGCAGGAAGAGCGCCGTCATCGTGATGAAGGCGAGGCCGGCGTCCTCCACTTCCTGGGGGCCGATCGAAATGCCTGCCAGGCGCCAGTCGCGGAATACGGGCAGATCATAGCCGCGGGGGTCGTTGCCGAAGCCGAAGCGGAGCGCGTTCTGGAGCAGAAGGTCGAGCGCGACGGAACCGATCGCCGCGGTGAGCGGGCCGCGCAGGCGGAGCGGACGGAGCGCCAGAGCATCCGTTGTTGCGCCGACCGCGCCGGCGGCGACGAACGCCACCAGAAGCGCCGGCGGCGCAGGCCATCCCCAGAGCACGTTCGCGATCCAGCCCGCATAGGCGCCCGCGGTCGCGATGCTTGCGATTGCGAAATTCGGGAACCGCAGCACGGCATACACCGTGTTGAAGCCGAGGGCGGGCAGCGCGAGCACGGCGCCGGCGAGCGCGCCGTTGACCAGCGCCTGGAGGAACGACACGATCAGGAGATGAAGAGAGTCTTGTTGTGCTTGTTTTCCGCCACCTGAAAGAGGAACTTGCAACTCACGATATCACCCGATGGCGTGAAGTCGCAGGGGCCGGAGGCGCCCTCGTAATTGATCTCCTTGCCTGCGGCGAGAAGCTTGAGACCTGCGACCGGGTCGCTCACCTTCTCGCCCGTGCCTTGGCTGATCTTGCGGACATTGTCGTGGATCGCAACGCCGCTCGCTGCTCCCGCCCTGGCGATGGCCAGCACCACCAGCGAGACGTGATCGTAGATTTGGCAGGAATAAGGATCCGGGTCGTTGATGCCGAGGATCGCCTGAACCGCCCGATAGGCGGGGCTCGCCACGTCCGGGGAGGGAGCGAAGCTCCAGAGCCCGTTGGTCACCGAAGCCGGCAGCGCCTGGAGCACCGCGTCCGTCGCCGCATAGGCAAAGGTGAATCGATTGCCGCTGAACCCGGCCTGGTAGGTTTCTCGCAGCAGGATCTCGAGATCGGGGGCATAGCTGTTGAGGAAGAGGGTATCGGGCTTGGCGGCGAGCGCCTTGCCGATCTCCGAGCGGAACGAGATCTGCTTCGGGTCGTAGATGATATCGCCGGCGCCGCTGGCCCCACCCGTCTTCAACACCGCCGCAAGCCGATTCCACGAATCGACCGCGAACGGGGTTTGCGCGGAAAGCCCGAAGACGCTTCTGGCGCCATGCTGCAGCAGGAACTGAGCGGCCCGGCCTGACTGAAGATAAGTGTTCGGCTGCGTGCGGATGATATAGCCGTGGTGGGGCAGCTTGGTGATCGAATCCGCACCCGAGGTGCAGAACAGCATGGTGTGGCTCTGCCAGCAGAGCGGCGCCACAGCGGTGGTGACGGAGGAGGCCCAGGTACCGACAATGGCGACGACCTTGTTCACGTCGATCAGCTTGTGCGCGGCTTCGACCGCGACTGTCGGGTTGGTCTGATCATCCTCGATGTCGAGAGCGATCGAGCGGCCGAGCACGCCGCCGGTGCTATTGATTCGCGCCGTGAGCGCCTGTGCCACTTTCGCCATCGACGGGCCGTAGGCGCCGCCGGCGCCGGTCAGTGGATTGATTGCGCCGAGCGGGATCGGGGCTGCGGCAAACCCGCTCCGGCCGAGGAACGGCAGCGCGAGCGAACCGCCGAACACGGCCCGGCGCGAAACGGTTGGTCCCATGTGAGCTCCCTTTTTGGGGTTTGACGGCAATTGATGATGGAGAGAAGCCAAGGGCAAAGGCAGGGCTTTTGCAATCCGTTATCTTATATAAGCGGGTGAGGCCCGGGGCCTGAAGGGTCCGGCGGTCGGGTTGCGATGGCAGTCGAGCGATGGGGGGTCGGTCCAGGAGCGGAGCCCCCGGCAAGAGGCAAATCCTGCTGGCCCAAAAAGAGGCGGCGCACCTCGGGATCCGCTGCCATCGCGCGTGCCTCGCCTTCGCGCACCGGGCGTCCATCCACCAGCACGAGGCCGCGATCGGCGAGGGCAAGCGCGGCAAGCGCGTTCTGCTCGACCATTGCGATCGCCGTTCCCTCGCGGTGGATCGAAGCGATTGCGGAGAAGAGCTGCCCGGCAGCGAGCGGCGCGAGCCCTGCCGAGGGCTCGTCGAGCAGGAGGAGCGTCGGCGCGACCATCAGCGCCATCGCCATCGCGAGCACCTGGCGCTGACCTCCCGAGAGGGTGCGCGCGGTTGTGCGCTTTTTCTCTGCGAGAATGGGGAATCGTTCGAACAGGGCCGAGACTCTTCGGCGTGTCGCGGATGGCTCCAGGAAGCCACCCATTTCGAGGTTTTCGGAAACCGTCATGCTTGGGAAGATGTTCGCCTCCTGGGGCACGAAGGCGATGCCGAGCCGTGCCCGCTCACGGGCTGAAATACGCTCGACGGCCGTGCCGTTGAGGCGGATCGTGCCGCTCTTGAGCCGGATCATCCCCGCGACCGCTTTCAGCAGCGTTGACTTGCCGGCTCCGTTCGGGCCGATGATTGCGACCATCTCGCCTGAGCGCACGGTGAGCGCGGCCCCATGCAGGATCTCGTCTGCAGCACCGTAGCCGCACACGAGGCCCTCGGCCGCGAGCAGCATCAGGCGGGCATTCCGAGATAGGCGAGCTGCACCGCCTCGTCCGCCGCGATCTCAGAGAAGCTTCCCGTCCGCAGCGTGCGCCCCTCCGCCATCACGATCACGGGGTCGCAGAGCCGGGCTATGATATCCATGTGATGCTCGATGACGAGAAATGTGATGCCCTCGGCCCGCAGGCTTTCGAGATGGGCGGCGATGCGCTCCGCGAGCGTCGGGTTGACGCCCGCGATCGGTTCGTCGAGCAAAACGAGCTTGGGCTCGGCCATGAGCGCGCGCCCGATCTCGAGCAGCTTCTTCTGCCCGCCCGAGAGTGCGCCCGCCGGCTGGTTCGCGACCCCGATGAGATCGAGCCGCCGCGCGATCGCCAAGGCGCGATCGCGCGCCCGCCTTGCGGTGGCCCGGCAGCCGCCGATAAGGGCCGACCACATCGTTTCGCCAGGCTGCGCCTTGGCGTAGAGAAGCAGGTTCTCGAGCACGGAAAGGCGCGGGATGCCGCGCGCGATCTGGAAGGTGCGCACGAGGCCGGCGCGGCTGATCCGCTCCGGGGGCCAGGAGGTGATGTCGCGGCCGGCGAAGAGAACTCGTCCGCCTTCCGGCGGCACCACGCCGCTGAGGCATTGAAACGCCGTGGTTTTGCCGGCACCATTTGGTCCGATGAGCGCGGTGATGGTGCCGGAGGCAACATCGAAATCGGCGCCCGCGAGGGCGCGGACGCCGTAGAAGCTGCGCGTGAGCGCGCGCACCGAGAGGAGCGGTGGCTCAGGCATCGGCCCCAAGCAATGCTCCGAGGCTCATGCGCTGCCTCCCGTCCGCATCGAAGTTCGCAGGATCGAGCCAGCGCGTATAGCGTTCCTTCAGTCGCGGCCATTCCCTGTCGATGATCGAGAACCAGGCCGTGTCGCGGTTGCGACCCTTGTAGACCACCGCCTGGCGGAAGATACCTTCGAAGGTGAAGCCGTAGCGCTGCGCTGCGCGGCGGGAGGGGGCGTTCAGGCTATCGCACTTCCATTCGAAGCGCCGGTAGCCGAGCTCATCGAACACGCGGCGGGCGAGGAGAAAGATCGCCTCGGTTCCCGCCCGGCTCCGCTTCAGCGCCGGTGCGTAGTTGATGTTGCCGACCTCGATCACACCGTTCGCGATATCGATCCGCATCAGCGCAGCGACACCCACGGCGCGCCCGCTCTCCTTTTCGACCACGGCGTGGAAAAGGGGATCGCTGCCGGCGGCCACCATCTCGATCCAGGATCGATATGCGGACAAATCCGAGGGCGGCTCCTGGGCGAGATAGGTCCAGTTTTCGGGTGCCCCGGCGTAAGAAGCGAAGAGCGCTTCAGCGTGCCGATCTGCCGCGAGCGGCTCGACCCAACAATAAATCCCTTCCATTGCGGTGCGCGGCGGCGCCTGTCGTGCCGTCCATCGCGGAACCGGAAACCCCAGCGGAGACTCCACCGGCTGCATCGCCACCCTCACCTCGCCAAGACCGCGCGGGATTGTTGCGTGCGCAATGCGGCATGAGCAACACCCAGAGGGCCCCGGGCTCCTTCTCGGCAAGAACGTGTCAGTATTGTGACGGAAATCACAGCCTTAGCCATACCCCCTGGGCGTAATGTTCGCTCACCAGGCAGGCGCTGATGCGCACGTGGCCGGGGATGGAAATTCGAGGAGGCTTCCATGCGTAATCCTTTGGTTCCGATGGATCTGCTGACGCTTCGCGGGCTCCATTATCTGGAAGAGGCGAGCGACGGGATCGCCGACCATCCGGTCTTTCTTTTGGTTCGGCTTTCGCGAGCCATCGGACGCCTGGGCCGGCGTCGTCATCAGCTTTCGCGCGATCACGGGAAGGTTTCCGTTCCTCTTGTGCCGGCCACCCGCCCGTCACTGCCGGTCTAAATCCCTCCGCGCACGCTCCCCCAATGGGGCCGGTCCCCCTTCTTTCTTGAAACGGGGAGTCCTGGCAACATCACTTCTCTATGTGATGTGCGCGCCGATGCCCGCCGTTCCCATCACACCTACGCTGGCGAAAGCATCCGTGATCGCGGTCTTCGAGGCTTAATGATTCCGGGTGATTGGCGATTTTCGCTAAGGTCGAGGTCATCGGCGGCACGAGCCGCGGCTGGATTTGTCGGACACAAATCTCGACCAGCCCGACACATAGACCCAATCCTTAGCCAGGTTCTCTCATGGAGTATCGCCGGCTCGGGCGTTCCGGCCTGAACGTGCCTGCCTTCAGCCTTCGTACGGGCATCTTCGCCGGCAGCAATGAATTTTCTCGCCGCTGGGGCCAGGCCGATGTCGCCGAGGCCACGCGCATGGTCGCTCTCTGCATCGAGGCCGGCGTCAATTTCCTCGATACGGCTGATGTCTATTCCCAGGGCATGTCCGAGGAGATTCTTGGCCAGGCGCTCCTGGCGTGCGAGATGCGCCCGCCCGCGCGGGACGCCCGGTTCGACCAATGGTGAGGCGCGGTACCGTCCGCTCGACTTGAGTTGCGAATGATTCGCGATTAGATTTGGGCGATGCGTCTCCTCGCCCCATTGCGGGATCCGCCGGTCGCGCTGCTTTGGGGCGGTCTCTCGCTCTCGGCGATCGGAGATCAGCTCTATGCCATCGCTCTGACCTGGATCGCGGTCGGCGTGCTGGGTGCGGCGGCCGGATATCTCGCGGCGGTCGGCGCCGGGTGCGTGCTGGCGACTGCCCTTATTGCCGGGCGCTGGGCGGATGCGTGGGAACAGCGTGCCGCGATGATCGCTGCCGATCTGGCGCGCGCCCTGGTGCTGATTGCCGTGGTGCTTGACTGGAGCTTTCGCGGTCGACCCACTGCTGTGGCGCTCGTTCTTGCGACCATCATTCTCGCCATCGGGCAGGCGGTCTTCCGCCCGGCTCTTCAGAGCGTTCTGCCGGCGCTCGTGCGCGACGCCGCCCATCTGCCCGCGGCCAACGCGCTGCTCGACAGCACGGACCGCATTGCCCGCCTGCTCGGACCCGGCCTCATCGTGGTGTTCGCAGCCTGGGTGCCGGTCAAGCACTTTCTTTCGCTCGATGCGG
>JASHRV010000130.1 GCA_030037175.1 Acetobacteraceae bacterium | reverse complement strand
CAGCCATTTTAAATTGGGATTTCGAGTGAGTTATAACGAAAGTGGTTGCAGGGACATGCTGCTTTCAAGCCCGTAGCCGCCGTGCGTGATGAACGGGATCACGGTCTTTCCCGAAAAGTCGTGCGTAGAGAGGAACGATCGGATGAGCGGTGGCGCCGTCTCACCCCAGATAGGGAAGCCCAGAAACAGCGTCCTGTAATTCGCTGTCCCGGAAATCCGTGCTTTCAGGGGCGGTTCATGGCCGTCGTCGCGTTCCCGACGGGCTTGCTCGACGGTTTCGAAATAATCCTCCGGGTATGGATCGGCTGGCTCGATTTCGAAAAGGTCGGCGGGGCCACGCCCGCGGCGGATTCGCCACGCAATGACGCGCGTGTTTCCGCTGCGTGAAAAATAGGCGATCAGGATCTTGCCGACGGGGCGGACGCCGGTCAACGATCGGTCATCTTGAGCGCCGCTTCCGGCAGGCGCTCGCCCATGATCTCGATGCCTGAGAGACCTTTCGCGATTTCGTCCAGATCGGCTTTCGTGAGCAGGAGATCGGCGGCACCGAGATTCTCTTCCAGCCGATGCAGCTTCGTCGTGCCCGGGATGGGCACGATCCAAGGCTTCTGCGCCAGCAGCCAAGCGAGCGCGATGCGGGCGGGTGTCGTGCTCTTGCGTGCCGCGATCGTCTTGACGAGATCGACCAGCCCTGCGTTCGCCTTTCTCGCCTCCGGCGAGAAACGCGGGACATTGTTGCGGAAATCCGTCGGGTCGAACTTGGTGTTCTCATCGATCCTGCCGGTGAGGAAGCCCGCGCCGAGCGGGCTGAACGGCACGAACCCGATGCCCAGTTCCTCCAGCGTCGGCAGAAGCTCTTTCTCCGGGCCGCGCCAGAACAGCGAGTATTCGCTCTGGACCGCCGTCATGGGCTGCACGGCGTGCGCCCGGCGGATCGTCTGCACGCCGGCTTCCGAGAGGCCGAAATGCCTCACCTTCCCGGCTGCGATCAGCTCGCCGACCGCGTGGGCGACATCCTCGATCGGCACGTCCGGATCGACGCGATGCTGATAGAAGATGTCGATCCGGTCCGTCCTGAGGCGCTTCAGGCAGGCATCGGCCACGGCCTTGATGTGCTCCGGACGGCTGTTGGTGCCGCCCCGCCGCTCGCCGGTCGCCAGATCGATGTCGAAGCCGAACTTGGTGGCAATCACCACCCGGTCGCGGATCGGCGCCAGCGCCTCGCCGACGAGTGCCTCGTTGGTGAAGGGGCCGTATGATTCCGCCGTGTCGAACAGCGTGACGCCCCGCTCATGGGCGGCGCGGATGAGTTTGATCATCTCCTGCCTGTCGGCGGGCGGCCCGTAGAGCGCGCTCATGCCCATGCAGCCGAGGCCGAGGGCGGATACCTCGAGTGTGCCGAGTTTACGTGTTTGCATGTTCAATCTCCCGTGCGCCCGACGCGTTCAGCGTCCCACGCGGGCCTGCAGATGGGCGGGATAGCGGTCGCCACGGATGTGCACCCTGGCGAGGGCCTGCTCGATCTTCTCCAGGTCCCCGCCGGACAGCACGACGGATGCCGCGCCAAGATTTTCCTCCAGCCGGTGCAGCTTGGTGGTCCCCGGGATCGGCACGATCCAGGGGCGCTGTGCCAAAAGCCACGCGAGCGCGATCTGCGCTTGTGTCACGCCCTTCGCCGCCGCGATCTCGCCGAGCAGTTCCACAAGCGCTTGATTGGCCTTCAGCGCCTCCGGCGAGAAACGCGGCACGATGCGGCGGAAGTCCTTGTCGCCGAAGGTGGCGCTCGGATCGATCTTGCCGGTGAGGAACCCTTTCCCGAGCGGGCTGAAAGGGACGAAGCCGATGCCCAGCTCTTCGAGCACAGGCAGGATCTCTTTCTCCGGCTCGCGCCACCACAAAGAATATTCGCTCTGCAGGGCGGTGACGGGCAGGACCGCGTGGGCCGTACGGATCGAGGCCACGCCTGCTTCCGACAGGCCGAAGTGCCGAATCTTTCCGGCCCCGACCAGCTCCTTCACCGTCCCCGCAACATCCTCCATCGGCACCTCGGGATCGACGCGGTGCTGGTAGAAGAGGTCGATCACGTCGGTGCGCAGGCGCTTCAAGGCCGCGTCAGCGACCTGCCGGATGCGCTCCGGCCGGCTGTCCGGGGGCTTCGTCGAGTCACCATCCTGGAAGCCGAACTTCGTGGCGATCACGACCTGATGCCGGATCGGCTCCAGCGCCTCTCCGACAACCTCCTCGTTGACGAAGGGACCGTAGGCTTCCGCGGTGTCGAAGAACGTGACCCCGCGTTCGTAAGCGGCACGGATGAGCTTGATGGCCTCGCCCCTGTCCGTCGCCGGACCGTAGCCGTAGCTCAGGCCCATGCAACCGAACCCGATGGCTGAGACTTCCAGGCCGGATTTCCCCAGCTTGCGCTTTTGCACGGTCTTCTCCTTCGACCTTGAGCGGAGCACGGGCCTCGAAATGACCGCACCCGCGCGATTGCAGCCACGGTCGCGTCGCCGGTCAGCGACGGGTGCGATCTCGGGCGTGATGGAAGACATCTGGCACGCCGAGCGGCTTGCGATTAGACGGAGTAATCCGCATGGCCTTATTAGGCAGGCTAAAAAATGCCCCAGGAAAACTTCAATGACCTCGCCGCCTTTGCCGCCGTGGCGAAGGAGCAGAGTTTCACCCGGGCCGCCGCCAGGCTCGGGGTTTCTCCGTCGGCGCTCAGCCAGACAATCCGGAATCTGGAGGAACGGCTCGGGTTGCGGCTGCTGGCCCGCACCACGCGCAGCGTCGCGTCAACCGAAGCGGGCGACCGCCTGTTGCGCACCGTCGCGCCGCGGTTCGATGAAATCGAAGCGGAGCTCGCCGCATTGAGCGAATTGCGCGACAAGCCCGCCGGCACGATCCGCATCACGGCAGGAGAGCATCCGGCCGTTGCCGTCCTGCAGCCGGCCCTAAGACGGATTTTGCCGGAATATCCGGACATCAAGGTCGAGATCATCGTGGACTACGGTCTGACCGATATCGTCACCGAAGGCTATGACGCAGGGGTCCGTCTCAGCGAACAGGTCGCGAAGGATATGGTCGCCGTGCGCATCGGACCGGACATTCGCATGGCCGTGGTGGGATCTCCGACCTACTTCGCAAGGCACCCGAGACCAAGGTCGCCCCAAGACCTCACATCACACAACTGCATCAACATGCGGCTTCCAACCTATGGCGGCCTGTTCGCCTGGGAGTTCGAAAAGAACGGGCATGAAATGAAAGTTCGTGTCGAGGGTCAGACGATCGTCAACACGATTGGACTCAGATTGAGCTCGGCTCTCGATGGGCTCGGGTTGGCTTGCGTGCCCGAAGACCAGGCCATTGCGCTCATCGCGGACACGCGGCTGATTCGGGTGCTCGAGGACTGGTGCCCGTTCTTTACGGGCTACCATCTCTACTATCCGAGCCGACGCCTTACATCTCCGGCGTT
>JASHRV010000129.1 GCA_030037175.1 Acetobacteraceae bacterium | reverse complement strand
GTCTCGATGCTGATCCATGTCTACAGCGTCGGCTACATGGTCCATGAGCACCGCTCGGCACGGTTCTTCAGCTACCTCTCGCTCTTCTCCTTCGCCATGCTGATGCTGGTGAGCGCGGACAATATCCTCCAGCTCTTCTTCGGCTGGGAGGGCGTGGGACTGATGAGCTATCTGCTCATCGGCTATTGGTACGAGCGGCCGAGCGCCTGCGCCGCGGCGATCAAGGCATTCATCGTCAACCGCGTGGCGGACCTCTTCTTCGCGACCGGCATCGCCCTCCTTTTCTTCCAGTTCGGCAGCCTGACGTTCGCGGATATTTTTTCCGCCGTCCCGCATCACGTGGCCGACCATTACGCCCTGCTCGGCAGCTCGTTTCCGGTGCTCGAGGTGATAGCGGTCCTGCTCTTCATCGGCGCGATGGGCAAATCGGCGCAGCTCCTTCTTCACACCTGGCTGCCCGATGCGATGGAAGGTCCGACCCCGGTCTCGGCGCTGATCCATGCCGCGACCATGGTCACCGCCGGCGTCTTCCTGATGGCGCGGATGTCGCCGTTGATGGAATACGCACCGGGCGCGCTCGGCCTCGTGACCTTCATCGGCGGATCGACCTCGCTCTTCGCCGCCACCATCGGCTGCGTGCAGAACGACATCAAGCGCGTCATCGCCTACTCGACCTGCTCGCAGCTCGGCTACATGTTCCTGGCCGCGGGCGTCAGCGCCTATCCGATCGCGATCTTCCACCTCATCACCCACGCCTTCTTCAAATCGCTGCTCTTCCTCGGCGCCGGCTCGGTGATCCATGCGATGTCGGACGAGCAGGACATGCGCAAGATGGGCGGGCTCTGGCGCAGGATCCCGATCACTTACGGGGTGATGTGGGTCGGCTGCCTCGCGCTCTCCGGCATTCCTCCTTTCGCCGGCTATTACTCGAAGGACGCGATCCTGGAATCGGCGGCGACGGCGGGCTCGGGGATCGCCCATTATGGCTATGTCTGCGGCGTGCTCGCGGCCTTCCTCACCGCGTTCTACTCCTTCCGGCTGCTCTTCATGACGTTTCATGGAACCTCGCGTGCCGAGCCCCATGTGCTCGGGCATGTGCATGAAAGCCCGCCCGTGATGACGGTGCCGCTGATCCTGCTCGCGATCGGCGCCGCGTGCACCGGCTTTGCGCTGCGCGGCCTCTTCATCGGCCATGACTGGCAGTCCTTCTGGGGCAGCAGCATCTTCGTGCTGCCGGGGATCCACCCGATCGCGCGGATGGAGACCTTGTCGGCCGTGCTCGTTCCGCTGCCCGTGGTGGTCGGGCTGCTCGGAATCGCGACCGCCTATGTGTTCTACATGCTGCGTCCGGAGATTCCGGTCTGGCTCGCGAGCCAGTTCCGCCCCGTCTACCTCTTCCTGCTCAACAAGTGGTATTTCGACGAGCTCTATGATTTCCTCTTCGTCCGCCCGACGATGAGTCTCGCCCGCCTCCTCTGGCAGGTGGGCGATGCCACGGTCATCGATGGCGTACCGAACGGCATCGCGGTGCTGGCCACCGATTCGTCGGCCGAGGCGGTGAAGCTGCAGAGCGGATCGGTCGCGCAATATGCCTTTGCGATGGTGATCGGCGTCGTGGTCCTCGTCGCCATCTTCCTGCTCGTCGGGTGAGGCAATGAACGCAGCCGGCTTCCCGATCCTTTCCCTGGTCACGTTCCTGCCGCTTGTCGGCGGCGCGGTGATCATGTCGATCCGCGGCGATGAAGAAGTGGTCGCGAGCAATGCGCGCTGGACGGCGCTCTGGACCAGTCTCATCGTCTTCGGGCTGAGCCTCGTTCTCTGGGCCGATTTCAATCCCGGCGATCCCGGCTTCCAGTTTGTCGAGAGCGCCTCCTGGATGCCCGAATACGGCCTCGGGTACAAGATGGGCGTGGACGGCATCAGCGTCCTCTTCGTGCTGCTCTCCACGGCGCTCACGCCGATCTGCATCCTCGCGAGCTGGGAGGTGATCAAGCGCCAGGTGCGCGAGTACATGCTGGCCTTCCTGATCCTCGAGACGATGATGGTCGGCACCTTCTGCGCGCTCGATTTCGTCGTCTTCTACATGTTCTTCGAGGGTGTCCTGATCCCGATGTATCTCATCATCGGCATCTGGGGCGGACCGCGGCGGATCTATTCCGCCTTCAAATTCTTCCTCTTCACCTTTGCAGGCTCGGTGCTGCTGCTGATCGCGATCCTGGCGATCTGGGCGCATACGGGCACCGCCGACATTCCGACGCTGCTCCACACGCGGCTTCCCGTCGTGATGCAGGGCTGGCTCTTCTTCGCCTTCCTCGCCTCCTTCGCGATCAAGCTGCCGATGTGGCCGGTCCATACCTGGCTGCCGGACGCGCATGTCGAGGCGCCGACGGCGGGCTCGGTGATTCTGGCGGGTGTGCTGCTGAAGATGGGAGCCTACGGCTTCTTGCGCTTCTCGGTGCCGATGCTGCCGGCGGCCTCTGCCGCCTTCGCGCCGCTGATGTTCGCGCTCGGCGTCATCGCCGTGATCTACACCTCATACGTCGCGCTTGCGCAGCAGGATATGAAGAAGCTGATCGCTTACTCCTCCGTCGCCCATATGGGCCTCGTCACGATCGGCGTCTTCACCTTCAATATCCAGGGCATCCAGGGCGCGCTCTTCCAGATGCTCTCGCACGGTATCGTCTCGGCTGCGCTCTTCCTCTGCGTCGGCGTCATCTATGACCGCATGCACACGCGTGAGATTGCGCGCTATGGCGGGCTGGTCGAGCGGATGCCGATGTATGCCGTGGTCTTCATGCTGTTTTCGCTCGCCAGCGTCGGCCTGCCGGGAACCTCGGGCTTCGTCGGCGAGATTTTGGTGATGATCGGAGCCATGCAGGTGAATTTCTGGCTCGCCCTGCTCGGCGGGGTCGGCATGATCTTGGGCGTCGCCTACATGCTTTATCTCTACCGAAGGGTGATCTTCGGGGCGCTGACGAAGATAGAGCTCAAGAACATCCTTGATCTCAGCCCGCGCGAAGTGGCGGTCTTCGCCCCGCTCGTGCTGCTCACCCTCTGGATGGGTATCTATCCCCAGAGCTTCTCGAGCTTCTGGGCCGCGAGCGTTGCCCAGATGGTTCAGCAGCACACGGCCATGTTGCATCACGCAGCGCTTATTGCGGTCGCCTCGCGATGAACTGGTCCCTCGCCCTTCCCGAGATCGTCCTCTCCATCGCGGCGATGGCGATCCTCATTTTCGGCGTGCTGATGCGCCGCGATTCGAGCTTCGCCTGCAACATGCTCGCTCTCGGCGCGCTCCTGCTCGCTGCGTTCCTCGTGCTCGCCGCGCCCACGGGCAGCGCCTATGGCGGGCTCTTCGTCGTCGATGCGTTCTCGCGCTTCGCGAAGCTCCTCGTGCTCGCGGGCTCGGCGCTCGCGCTGATGCTTTCGCTCGACTACAATCGCCATGAGGGCATGGCGCGGTTCGAGTTCCCCGTCCTCATCCTCTTTGTCGTCGTCGGCATGATGGTGATGGTTTCGGCGGCGAACCTGATGACCCTCTATCTGGGGCTCGAGCTGCATTCCCTCGCCCTCTACGTCGTGACCGCGTTCAATCGCGATTCGCTCCGTTCGAGCGAGGCCGGGCTCAAATATTTCGTGCTCGGCGCACTCGCCTCGGGCCTGCTGCTCTACGGCATCTCGCTCGTCTACGGCTTTTCGGGCTCCACGTCCTTCTCCGCGCTCGCGGGTGCGCTCGGCGCGCCGCAAGGTGCGTCGATCGGCCTCGTGGTCGGCGTCGTCTTCGTGATCGCGGGCCTCGTCTTCAAGGTCTCGGCGGTGCCGTTCCATATGTGGACGCCGGACGTGTACGAGGGCGCGCCGACCCCGGTGACGGCGTTCCTCAGCACCGCGCCGAAGGTCGCGGCGATGGCGCTGATCCTGCGCACCATGGCAACACCGTTCGGTCACCTTGCCGACAACTGGCGCCTGCTGATCGAGCTCATCTCGATCGCGAGCATGATCTTGGGCGCGGTCGCGGCGATCGGGCAGACGAACATCAAGCGGCTGATGGCCTATTCTTCCATCGGCCACATGGGCTACGTGCTGGTCGGGCTCGCGGCCGGCAGCGCGATCGGCCTGCGCGGCGTGCTCATCTATCTCGTCGTCTATGTGTTCATGAATCTCGGCACCTTCGCCTGCATCATCGCCATGCGCCGCCAGGGCAAGCAGGTCGAGCAGATCGCCGATCTCGCCGGCCTCGGCCGCACCGATCCAGGCCTCGCACTCGTGCTCGCCATCTTCATGTTCAGCATGGCCGGAATCCCGCCGCTCTCGGGATTCTTCGGCAAGCTCTACATCTTCCTCGCTGCCGTGCAGGCGGGCATGTGGGTGCTCGCGGTCATCGGCGTGCTGACGAGCGTGGTGGGCGCCTACTATTACATCCGCATCGTCAAGGTGATGTATATCGACGAGCCGGCCGGCGCCTTCGACCCGCGCCCGGCGATGCTCTCCCTGGTCGCCGCCGGCACCGGGCTCTTCACCACCTTCTTCTTCCTCTTTCCCGGGCCGTTCGTGGGCGCGGCACAGGCGGCGGCGCAGGTGCTGCTCGGGTGAACGTGCCGGCGCCAGCCGGAGGCAAAGATCTGAGATCGTGGCGCATCCGCACCTTCGCGCGGCTCGCTTCGACCTCGGATTTCTGCCGGGAGCGCGCTGCCGCCGGAGAGCCGGACGGCCTTGCCGTGCTCGCCGCAGAGCAAAGCGCCGGGCGGGGGCGCGACGCCCGTTCCTGGCAGTCGCCGCCCGGCAATCTTTTTCTTTCCGTCCTTCTCCGCCCACCGATCCGGACCGAAGCGGCCGGCCAGTACGCCCTGCTCACCGGGGTCGCCCTATGGGAAGCGCTCGCTGCCTTCCTCCCTGATCCGGCCGCGCTTTCGCTCAAATGGCCGAACGACCTGCTGCTCGGTGGGAGAAAGCTCGCCGGCATCCTGCTCGAAAGCGCCTCTGCCGCAGACGGCCGGCTCGCCTGGCTCGTCATCGGCATCGGCGCGAATCTCGCCGCAGCACCCTCCGTCCCCGGCCGCGCCACCGCCTGCCTCGCTGATGCCGCCATCGCACCGCCATCGGCCGAGGACGCCGCCCACGCCGTGCTGGCGCGTCTTGCTCACTGGCAGGCCCGCCTCGAGGCGGAGGGATTCGCGCCGGTTCGCGCCGCCTGGCTTGCCCACGCTCATCCGCCCGGGGCCTCCCTCGTCTTTCACGGCCCTACCGGCCTCCGGCACGGAACCTTCGCCGGGCTCACCGAATCGGGCGCGCTCAGGCTCGCCACCGGGCAGGGCACGGAAACCTTCGCCGCCGGCGAGGTGCTGGAAGAGCTGACGGACATGTCGTGCTTCTCGTAATCGATGCCGGCAACACCAACGTCGTGGCCGCGGTTCATGACGGCGCGGAATGGCGCGGCATCTGGCGTATCGCCACCGCGCCGGACCGCACCTCGGACGAATATGCCGTCTGGCTGCTGGCCCTGCTCGGCCATGCGCAGCTCAAGCCCGCCGATATCGATGCCGCGGTGATCGGCACCGTCGTCCCCGCCGCGCTCTACCATCTGCGCCGGCTCTGCCGCGATTGGTTCGCAACCGAGCCGCTCATCGCCCGCGCCGCGCTCGACTGGGGCTTCGCGATCCGCGTGGACAACCCCGACGAGGTCGGCGCGGACCGCCTGCTCAACGCGCTTGCCGCCCATCAGCTCTATGGCGGCCCGACGGTGGTCATCGATTTCGGAACCGCAACAACATTCGATGTCGTCGGCGCCGACGGTGCCTACCATGGCGGCGTCATCGCCCCGGGCATCAACCTCTCCATCGAGGCGCTGCATCGCGCCGCCGCACGCTTGCCGCGCATCGGCATCGGCCGCCCGCAATCCGTGATAGGCCGGGGCACGGTGGCGGCGATGCAATCCGGCATCTATTGGGGCTATGTAGGTTTGGTGGAGGGGCTCGTCGCGCGGATTCGGGTGGAGTTCGGCGCGCCCCTCAAGATTCTCGCAACCGGCGGGCTCGCCCCGCTCTTTGCCGAGGGGAGTCCTTTGATCGAGCACGTCGATCTCGAGCTCACGCTGCACGGGCTGCGCCTGCTTGCCGCCCGCAACCCGCGCCCGGTCTTCAGCCGCGAGCGCATCCGCCGGACCGACAGCGAATGATGGACGGCCCCGACACGGATCTCGCCTTTCTGCCTCTCGGCGGCACCGGCGAGATCGGCATGAACCTCAATCTCTACCGTTGCGCCGGCAAGTGGCTTGCGGTGGATTGCGGCATCGGCTTTGGCTCCGCCGAATTCCCCGAAGCCGAGATCATGCTGCCCGATCCCGGCTTCATCGCCGAGCGCCGCAACGCCCTTGTCGGCCTCGTCATCACCCACGCCCACGAGGACCATGTCGGTGCCGTGCCCTGGCTCTGGCGCGAGCTCCGCTGCCCCGTCTTTGCCACCCCATTCGCCGCTGCGGTGCTGAGCCGCAAGCTCAGCGAGGCCGGCCTGCTCAGCGAGGTCAAGGTCACCATCGTGCCGCCCGGCGGCAGCTTCAGGCTCGGCCCCTTTGCGCTCCAGTTCCTGCGCGTCGCCCATTCCATCCCGGAAGCCCAGGCGCTCGCCATCCGCACCGAGTTCGGCACCATCCTGCACACGGGGGACTGGAAGCTCGATCCCAACCCGCTCATCGGCCCGCCGACCGACGAGGCCGCCTTCGCCGCCCTCGGCGCGGAAGGCGTGCTCGCCATGGTCTGCGATTCGACGAACGCGATGGTGGAAGGGCATTCCGGCTCGGAGGCCGATGTCCGCCGTTCGCTCGCGGCGCTCATCCGCGACCTGCCCGGGCGCGTCGCCGTCACCTGTTTCGCGAGCAACGTAGCACGCGTGGAATCGATCGCGCTCGCCGCGCGTGCCGCCGGGCGAACCGTCGCCGTCGCCGGCCGCTCGCTCCGCAATATCGAGGCGGCCGCGCGCGAATGCGGCTATCTCAAAACCATCCCACCCTTCCTGTCCGAAGACGCCGCGAACGAGATCCCCGACGAACGCCTGGTCCTGCTCGTCAGCGGCAGCCAGGGCGAGCCGCGCAGCGCCCTCTCGCGCATCGCCGCCGATACCCATCCGCGCATCGCGCTCGGCGAGGGCGATACGGTGATCTTCAGCAGCCGCGTCATCCCCGGCAACGAACGGGCGATCGGCACGGTGCAGGACAATCTCGTCCGCCGCGGCGTCCGGCTGATGACCGATTCCGATCACATGGTGCACGTCTCCGGCCACCCTGCGCGCGACGAGCTCCGCAAGCTCTACCGCCTTGTCAAGCCGCGCATCTCGGTGCCGGTGCACGGCGAATGGCGCCATCTCGCTGCCCATGCGGGCCTCGCCCAGGAGCTCGGCATTCGGCCCATCCTGCTCGAAGACGGCGAAATCCTCGGCCTCGTCCCGGGCGAGCCGGAGGTAGTCGATTCCGCCCCGGTGGGACGGCTCGTCCTGGACGGAAGCCGACTGGTCCCGCTCCAGGGCGGCGTCATGTCCGCCCGCCGGCGCATGCTCGGCAACGGCGCCGTGATCGGAAGCCTCGCCGTGGACCGCTCCGGACGCATCCTCGGCGAACCGCAGGTGAGCGCCCCCGGCCTGCTCGAGAACGACGATCCGGAAGTGACAGCGCTCGGCGATTCCTTCGCCGCCGCCCTCACCGACCTCCCGCCCGAGCTGCGCCGCGACGAAACCGCATTCGCCGAGGCCGCCCGCGCCGCGCTGCGCCGCGTGCTCGGCCGCCGCTACGGCAAACGCCCGCTCGTGGACGTGCACCTTCTGCGCGTCTGAAAGACCGAGGGGCAGAGCCCCCTCGGCCTTACCGACGGGCCAGGGCGACGAGGTAGCGGCAGGCTGTGTTTGGGGAAGGGTTGATGAAGGCGCATTCGGCGGGTGGGCCGAGGGCGAGGCAGTCACCGGCCGTGAGATGGTGCAATGTCTCGCCCTCTGCGAAATCGAGTTTGCCTTCAAGCACCCAGAGGCACTGGCCGCGAAGGAACGCGTAGGATGCGGCGGGGAAGGGCACCCGCACGCCGGGCGGCAGCGTGACCTCGACAAGCTCCGGTTCGGCGCCCGCGGGCGAGAGTGCGCGCCGGCGGTAGAGCGTCGCCGGGTCCTGCCAGGTCGGCTGGTCGGCCGCCCGCAGCAGCCGGCCGGCCCCGTCGGCCTCCGCGCGCGCAAGCAGCGCCGAGAGGGTGAGGCCGAACGCCCCTGAGAGCCGCCCGAGCAGCGAAGCGGTCGGGCTTGCCTCGCCCCGCTCGACCCGGCTGATCATCGCCCGTGAAACGCCGGAGCGCTCTGCGAGCTCGGCCAGCGACCAGGCGCGGGCGTCGCGTTCGGCACGCAGCCGCTGCGCGAGGCGGAGGCCGAGACCCCGCTCGTCATCTTGTATAGTATCCATACTTCCATCATAGTGGATGAAGCCGGCCTGCGCCACCGGCGATCGGAGGGCCCTTGCTGATCCGCGACGCAACCGAAGCCGATTTGCCCGCGATCCTCGCCATCTACAACGACGTGATCCGCACCACGACCGCCGTCTATACGGAGGAGCCGCTTACGTTGGAGGATCGGAGAACCTGGTTCCGGGGCCGCGTCGCTTCGGGCTATCCGGTGCTGGTTGCGACGGAAGAGGCCTCCCCCGAGACGGTGATCGCGCTTGCGAGCTTCGGCGATTTCCGCGCCTGGCCGGACGGCTACCGGCACACGGTGGAGCATTCGGTCCACGTCGCCGCCCCATCGCGCGGGCAGGGGATCGGCACCGCGCTCGTCACCGCGCTTCTGCCGCGCGCCGCCGTACTCGGCAAGCACATGATGATCGGCGCGATCGATGCCGGGAACGAGGGCTCGATCCGCATGCATGAGCGGCTCGGCTTCGTCCGCGCCGGCACATTGCGTGAGGTCGGCACGAAATTCGGCCGCTGGCTCGACGTGGTTTTCATGCAGCGCGCATTGCCGTGACCCGCGAGATCCGCCTCAACGCTTTCGACATGGCGACGATCGGCCACATCCAGCAGGGGATGTGGACCCATCCGCGCGATCGTTCGCTCGAGTACCGCACGCTCGATCACTGGGTCGATCTCGCGCGCCTGCTCGAACGCGGGTTGTTCGATGGGCTTTTTCTCGCCGATGTGCTCGGCGTTTACGACGTGTACGAAGGCGCGCCGGACGCGGCGCTGCGCGGCGCGGTGCAGGTGCCGCTGCTCGACCCGCTCGCGCTTGTGCCGGCCATGGCTCATGCCACGCAGCATCTCGGCTTCGGCGTCACCTGCAATCTCGCCTTCGAGCCGCCCTGGCTTTTCGCCCGCCGCATGGCGAGCCTCGATCATCTCACCGCCGGCCGCACCGGCTGGAACATCGTCACCGGCTATCTCGACAGCGCTGCGCGCGCCATGGGGTTCTCGGCGCAGATGGCGCACGATGATCGTTACGATCTTGCAGAGGAGTACATGGCGCTCATGTACGCCCTCTGGGAAGGCGGCTGGGAAGATGGCGCGGTGCTCGCCGATCGCGCGCGCGGCATTTATACCGATCCCTCCCGCGTTCATCGTGTCCGCCATCAGGGAAAGCAATGGCAGCTCGACGCGGTTCCGCTCTGGGAGCCTTCGCCGCAGCGCACGCCGGTTCTCTATCAGGCCGGCGCATCGGAGCGCGGCCGCGCCTTCGCCGCCCGCCACGCCGAATGCGTGTTCCTCAACGCGGGCAGCAAGGCTAATGTCGCCCGTCTCGTCGGAGATATACGCGCGCGCGCCGCCCGCCCGATCCTCGCCTTCGTCGGCGCCACGGTCGTCGTCGGCCGCACGACGAAGGACGCACGCGACCGGCTTGAAGAGTATCGCCGCCACGCCAGCACCGAAGCGGCGCTCGCGCATGCTTCGGCCTCGCTCGGCATCGATTTCTCGCGCTACGGCCTCGACGAGCCGATCGAGGCCGGGCCGGGCAATGCCATCCGTTCCAATGTCGAAGCGATGCGCGGCTGGACCAAACGTAAACTGATCGAGCAGTTCGTGCTCGGCTCGCGTCAGCCGCCAATCGTGGGCTCAGCCACGGAGGTCGCGGACGAACTTCAATCCTGGGTTGATGAAACCGGTGTAGACGGCTTCAATCTTTCTCGTACCATCGTTCCCGAATCCCTTGAATCCTTTATCGACCTCGTCGTGCCCGTGCTGCAGGAGCGCGGCCGCTTCAAGCGCGCTTACGGCGCGGGAACCTATCGCGAGAAACTTTTCGGCGCTGGCCCGCGCCTCGCCGCACCGCATCCGGCCGCCACGATCAGGATCTAGAGCGGGATGCGTTCGCCTGCGCTCACCCCTCCCGCTCCAGCCTTTGTCTTCCCGCGTGATTCGCGCCTTCGGTTATCCACCTCCGGCGATCACGCTCTGGCCTAGCCGCACAGAATCTCCCGCGCGCGCTCGAGATCGGCAAGCGTATCGACGCCGAGCGGCTCGCTCTCGATCACCGCGGCGTCGATGCGCATTCCGTTCTCGATCGCCCGCAGCTGCTCGAGGCTTTCGCGCTGCTCGAGCACGCCGCGCGGAAGCGTAACGAACCGTTCGAGCGCATCGCGCCGATATGTGTAAAGGCCGACATGGTGATAATGCGGGCCCGCGCCGCCCGGAATCACCGAGCGGCTGAAATAGACCGCCCGTCCCACGGGCGCGCCCGGCCGGATCGCAAGCGCAATCTTCACCACCTGCGGCGCCTGCAATTCGAGCGGATCGGTGATCAGCGTCGCGAGTGTTGCGATATCCACCGCCGCATCCTCGAGCGGCGCCAGCGTCGCGCGCAGCACGGAAGGCTCGATCGTCGGCAGATCGCCCTGCAGCACGACAACGATATCATAGCGCCGCCCGGGATCGATTTCCGCGAGCGCGGCCTGCACGCGGTCCGAGCCGGTGGGAAGCGCAGGATCGGTGAGCACGGCCTTCCCGCCCACGGCCCGGATCGCCTCGGCGATCGGCGCATCCCCGCAGGCGACGATCACGGGGCCGATATCCGCCTCCAGCCCACGCCGCCAGACATGCACGACCATCGGCTCGCCCGCGATATCGGTGAGTGCCTTGCCCGGCAGCCGGGTCGAGCCGAGACGGGTGGGGATGACGACGATTGGGTGCAAGATCAGGGAGCGCGAGGGAAAAGAATTACCAAATGCTCAACACGCATGGCAGGATGAGGAGGGTTTCCTCATCCTGCCAATCGAGATTGGCGTTTCCTCCCCAAACTTGGCCCGGATCGCTCCGCCGCGGCGCTTTTGTTACCCGCTTGAGGAAGCCAAGTCACGCATTTTCGTGCTTGCGCCATGAATAATTCTTGGCCTTCTTGCGTTGCCTTGTTGTGCGACGCACAAAAATTGCTGCATTGCAACACGCTTGCCGTGCCGACCCCGGCACTACGCCCAGCCTTCCCTTTTTTTCGCACCCTGTTAGAGCGTGATGACCGGAGGCGGAGAAGCCGGCGGCCTGAATCACGCGACCAAACAATCGCCTGGAGCGGTATGGGGTGAGCACCAAGCGATCCCATCCCGCTCCAGCTCATCGCTCTCGCTCAACCCCTGGCCCAGCCTCGGAGGACGGAACCCGCGATGCGGCTTTCCCGCAGTTTTGTGCCTACGCTCAAGGAAACGCCGGCCGAGGCGCAGATCGTCTCGCATCGGCTGATGCTGCGTGCCGGGCTGGTGCGGCAGACGGCGGCCGGGATCTACGCCTGGCTGCCGGCGGGGTTTCGCGTGCTGCAGAACATCGCCGCGATCGTGCGCGCCGAGCAGGATGCCGCCGGCGCGCAGGAGCTCCTGATGCCGACGATCCAGCCGGCCGAGCTCTGGCGCGAGAGCGGCCGCTACGACGATTACGGCAAGGAGATGCTGCGGCTCAACGACCGCCACGAGCGCGATCTCGTTTACGGCCCCACCAACGAGGAAATGATCACTGATCTTTTCCGCCAGTCGGTGAAGTCGTACCGCGAGCTCCCGCAGATCGTCTATCACATCCAATGGAAATTCCGCGACGAGGTGCGGCCGCGCTTCGGCGTCATGCGCGGGCGCGAGTTCCTGATGAAGGATGCGTACAGCTTCGACCTCGACTATGAAGGCGCGGTCGTGAGCTACCGGCGGATGATGCTCGCCTATATGCGCACCTTTCGCCGCATGGGGCTCAAGGCAATCCCGATGCAGGCGGAGTCCGGCCCGATCGGCGGCAATATGAGCCACGAGTTCATCATTCTTGCGCCCACCGGCGAGAGCGAGGTCTTCTACGACGCCGCTTTCGAGGAAATCGATTATTCCGCATCCGGTTTCGACATCTTCTCCCCCGAGGACCTCGCGCGCTTCGTCGGCCTGATGACGACCCATTACGCCGCGACCGACGAGAAGCACGAGCCCGGCACCTGGGAAAAGCTCGCGCCCGAGCGCCAGCGCCGCGGCCGCGGCATCGAGGTCGGGCACATCTTCTATTTCGGCACCAAATACAGCGCCGCCATGGGCTTCACCGTGGCCGGCGCCGATGGCCGCCCGGTCGCGCCCGAGATGGGCAGCTACGGCATCGGCGTGAGCCGGCTCGTCGGCGCCGTGATCGAGGCCTCGCACGACGAGGCAGGCATCATCTGGCCGGACGCGGTGGCGCCGTTCCGCGCCGCCATCCTCAATCTGCGCCAAGGCGACGGGACCTGCGACAGGCTCTGCGAGGAAATCTACGCAAAGCTCGGCCTCGCCGCGCTTTACGACGACCGCGAGGAGCGTGCCGGTGTGAAGTTCGCGGATGCCGACCTGATGGGCCATCCCTGGCAGATCATCGTCGGCCCGCGCGGGGCCGCCGCCGGCACCGTGGAGCTCAAGCGCCGCGCCGGCGGCGAGCGCCAGGAGCTCTCCCTCGATTCCGCCCTCGCGCGCGTTCTCTGAGCATGTTCGGCCCCTTTGAGCGGATGGTCGCGTTCCGCTATCTGCGCTCGCGGCGCGGCGAGCGCTTTGTCTCCGTGATCGCGAGCTTTTCCCTCATCGGCATCGCGCTCGGCGTTGCCACGCTCATCATCGTGATGAGCGTGATGAACGGGTTCCGCCAGGAATTGCTCTCCCGCATCCTCGGCCTCAACGGCGATCTCGGCGTCTATTCCGTGGGCACCGGCCTCACCGATTTCGACGCCACCGCCGCCGCCATCCGCCGCATTCCGGGCGTGATCTCCGCGACACCCATCGTCGAAGGCCAGGCGCTGCTCACCAATGACAGCGGCACCGCCGTCGGCGGCCTCATCCGCGGAATCGCGAGGTCCGATCTAAAAAATCTCTCATCCGTCTCGGATCACATCGTGGCCGGCAGCCTCGAGCACTTCACGGGCGACGACGCGGTCGCGATCGGCAGCGGGCTCGCACAGAATCTCGGCCTCACCATCGGCGGCCGGCTCACGCTCGTCTCTCCTCAGGGTGCCGCGACCGTGCTCGGCACCATCCCGCGCATCCGTTCCTATCAGGTGGTGGCGATCTTCCAGGTCGGAATGAACGAGTACGACAGCAGCTTCGTCTTCCTTCCGCTCGGCGCCGCCCAGATCTTCTTCCAGAAACCCAGCCAGGCGACGCAGATCCAGGTCACCGTCCAGCACCCGGACGCGGTGGCCGCCATCGATCGGGCGATCTATCGTGCGCTTCCCGGCCGTCCCGTCCGCATCATCGACTGGACCCAGGCGAACGACAGCTTCTTCGCCGCCGTCACGGTCGAGCGCAACGTAATGTTCCTCATCCTCACGCTCATCATTCTGGTCGCCGCCTTCAACATCATCTCCTCGCTGATCATGATGGTGAAGGACAAGACATCGGACATCGCGATCCTGCGCACGATCGGCGCCGGCCGCGGTGCGGTGATGCGCATCTTCCTCATGTGCGGCGCCTCGGTCGGCATCGTCGGCACCATCGTCGGCACCGTGCTCGGCGTGGTCTTCTGCCGCAACATCGACACCATCAAGGACTGGCTGCAGTCCCTCACCGGAACCAATCTCTTCAACCCGGAAGTCTACTACCTCGAGCAGCTTCCGGCCGTGCTCGACTGGGGCGAGGTCGTGCGGGTGATCCTGATGGCGCTCGCGCTCTCGCTGCTCGCCACCCTCTATCCGAGCTGGCGGGCGGCGCGCACCGATCCGGTCGAAGCGCTGCGGCATGAATGAGAAGCTCGCCCTCAGGAATCTCTCGCGCACATTCCGCAGCGCGGGCGGCGATCTTGCGGTGCTGCGCGGCGTCGATCTCGCCGTCGCGGCGGGCGAGATCGTGGCCCTCGTCGCGCCTTCGGGTGCCGGAAAATCAACGCTCCTTCAGCTCGCCGGCCTGCTCGAAAAGCCGGACGGCGGCGCGGTCCTGATCGAGGGGCGCGATGCCGCAACCCTCTCGGACGCCGAGCGCACCGCGCTTCGCCGCCGCTCGATCGGCTTCGTCTATCAGATGCACCACCTGCTGGGCGAGTTCACCGCGGTCGAGAACGTGATGCTGCCGCAGCTCATCGCCAATGTGCCGCGGCGCAAGGCGGAGGCGCGCGCCATGGCGCTGCTCGGCTCCTTCGGGCTCATGACGCGCGCGAAGCACCTGCCCGGCGCGCTCTCGGGCGGCGAGCAGCAGCGCGTCGCGATCGCCCGCGCGCTCGCGAACCAGCCCGCGATCCTCCTCGCCGACGAGCCCACGGGCAATCTCGACCTCGCGACCGCCGCGGTGGTGTTCGACGAGCTGCTCGCCGCCGTGCGCAACCACGGTCTCGCCGCCCTGATCGCGACCCACAACCCCGATCTCGCGGCACGCATGGACCGCCAGGTCACAATCAAGGCAGGCAAGATCGCCCCGCTCACTTAGCCGGAGGCGGAGTGATCAGGCTGTCGAATTGTTGAAACCAGGGGCTCTGCCCCTGCACCCCGGCTTAAGGCCTTGAGGCCCCAGACGGGTTCCCAACGCGCAAGCGCGTTGGGTGCCCGCTCCATCCTTTTTAAGCCGCGCAGCGCAGATGGATTGCAAAGGCTCCGCCTTTGCTGGGGGTCCAGGGGGCAAAGCCCCCTGCCTTTCCTTTTCCTTCAACCTGGCTAACCCTGCTTAGCCGTGCCGCACGCCGACTTCGTTCATCTTCGCGTCCATTCCGCCTATTCGCTGAGCGAGGGCGCGCTCAAGGCGGGCAAGATCGCCGCTCTTGCCGCCGGGGCGGAGATGCCCGCGGTCGCCATCACGGACACGGGCAATCTCTTTGGTGCGCTCGAGTTCAGCCAGGCCTGCGCCGCCGCCGGCGTGCAGCCCATCCTTGGCTGCCAGCTCGCGCTTGCGCGGCCTGAGAATCCGCGCCTCGTCCCGGATCCGCTCGTGGTTCTGGCGCAGGACGAGGCCGGCTTCTCCAATCTCCAGCGACTTTCCTCGCTTTCGTTCCTTGAGACCGAGCCGGGGCTTCGCCCGCAGCTTCCGTTCGAGACCCTGGCCCGGCACGCGGAGGGCCTCATCCTGCTCACGGGCGGCACGGCCGGCCCGCTTGGCCGGCTGCTCGGCGAAGGCCAGCGGGAAGAGGCGCGGCAGCTCCTCGTCGCCCTCACCGAGGCCTTCCCCGATCGCGTCGTCGTCGAGCTCAACCGCCACGGGCTTGCCGCCGAAGCCGCGATCGAGCCGGCGCTGATTCGCCTCGCCGACGATACGGGCCTGCCGCTCGTCGCCACCAATGACTGCCTCTTCGCCGATCCCGAGATGTTCGAGGCGCAGGACGCCCTGCTTTGCATCGCGGACGGGCGTCTCCTCAGCGAATCAGACCGCCGCCATGCCACGCCGGAGCAATGGTTCAAGCCCGCGCCGGCGATGCGCACGCTCTTCGCCGATCTGCCGGACGCCTGCGACAACACGCTCGCGATCGCCCGGCGCTGCGCGGTGATGGCTGAGGCGCGCAAACCCCTCCTGCCGCGCTTTCCCAAGCTGCCGCCCGGCACCGACGAGGCCGAGACCCTCGCCGCCATGGCCCGCGCGGGCCTCGCCCGCCGCCTGGAAGGTCGCCCCGAGGGCTGCGACGAAGCCGAGCGCAAGCCATACGAGGAGCGGCTCGAATACGAGCTCTCGGTCATCGGCGGCATGGGCTTTTCGGGCTACTTCCTGATCGTCGCGGACTTCGTGCAATGGGCGAAGTCGCAGGGAATCCCGGTCGGCCCGGGCCGCGGCTCGGGCGCGGGCTCGGTGGTCGCCTGGGCGCTGACCATCACCAATCTCGACCCGATCCGCTTCGGCCTGCTCTTCGAGCGCTTCCTCAACCCGGAGCGCGTCTCGATGCCGGATTTCGACATCGATTTCTGCCAGGAGCGCCGCGACGAGGTGATCGGCTATGTGCGCTCGGAATATGGCGCCGACCGGGTTGCGCAGATCATCACCTTCGGCACGCTCCAGGCCCGCGCGGCGGTGCGCGATGTCGGCCGCGTCCTCGGCATGCCCTATGGGCAGGTGAACAAGATCGCCGAGCTCATCCCGAACAATCCCGCCCACCCGGTGCATCTGGAGCAGGCGATCGCCGCCGAGCCGCGCCT
>JASHRV010000128.1 GCA_030037175.1 Acetobacteraceae bacterium | reverse complement strand
AACGGCCCAGAAAGAAGCAGCTCGTGCCGAGGCAGCCCGTCGCCATGGCCCGGATTTCGGTATCCGTCTCCGCCTGGGCCAGGTCGCGCAGCTCCAGCCCGATCGCATGCGAAACGCCGGCCTGCCCCGCGAAAAGCCGGTAGAGCCACTCGCCATAAAGCGCCCGCGCAAGAAGCTTGGTCGCATGCGCGCGCGTGCGCGTGTCCGCGCGCGTCCGCCCCATCTCGCCGCGCAATCCGCGGCAAAGCGCAATCGCTTCCGCGCAGGCCGCGCCATGCTCGCGCGAAGCGAGCCCATGCAAGGCGAATTGCACGTTCCCGAGTGCCAGCGTGAGCTCGGCCCGCCGCAGCCGCCGCTCGCCCGCCAGCGGAATCCTCTCGGTGAGCGCGAGCCCCCGCGCCAGATGCGCCTGCGCCTCCGCCAGCGCCGAGCGCCCCGCGAATCCCTCCCCGGCCGCGAGGTAGCAGCGCGCCGCCGCCCCGTGCATGCCACCCTGCTCGCAATGATGGCCGAGACTCTCGGGCCGCACCTCCTCGCCGGCCTCGGCGCGCCGCATCAGCTCCGTCGCAACCGCCTCGTGCAAAGCCTGCCGTCGCGCGCGCAGCAGCGTCTGATAGGCGGCATCGCGCACCAGCGCGTGCTTGAACGTATAGACCGCATCCGGCGGCTCGCCCCGCCGCTGCACCAGGGTCGCGCCGACAAGCTGCCCGAGCCCCCGCAGCAGCGCAGCCTCCGGAAGCCCCGCTACCGCGGCCAGCAGGTGATGGGAGAACTCGCGCCCGATCACCGCGCCCACCTGCGCCACCGTTTTCGCCTCCGCCATCCGGTCGAGCCGCGCGATCAGCGAGGATTGCAGCGTCTTCGGAACTGAAACGCACGCCCCGCGAACGACATGCTCCGCCGCCTCATCCTCCATCACCGCCCGCGCCAGCTCCTCGACGAAAAGCGGCACGCCGTCGGCATGCTCGATGATCTGCCGGCTCAGCGCGTCCGGAATCTCCTCCCCGCCCACCTCCGCGATCAGCGTCTCGGCCTCGAAACGATCAAGCCCGTTGAGCACCATCGTGCTCGCATGCGCCGCGCTCGCCCAAGGGTGGGTGAATTCCGGCCGGTAGGTGATGACCAGCAGCACCGGCAGCCCGACCGCCCGCTCGACGAGCGCGTCCAGCACCTCGCGCGAGGTCGGATCGATCCAGTGCACGTCCTCGAAAATCAGCAGCACCGGAACCCGCGCCGCAACCGCGACCACCTGACCGATCAGGGCTTCGGCCGTCCGCTCGCGCCGCCTCCGCGGCGTCAACTCGCCCCCGCGCGCCATCGTCTTCACGCAAAGCAGATCGGCGATCAGCCTCACCGCCTCCGGCTCCGCTCCGGTTCGCCGCAGTAGCGCCTCCAGCTTGCGGAAGCGCCGCGCATCGTCGTCTGCGCGTCCGAATCCCGTTGCCCGCTCGAGATAGTCCGTGAACGGATGATAGGCGCTGTCCTGCCGGTGCGGCGCGCAGGAGCAAACGAGCGCGGCGTGCGCCATGCCGGCAATGCGGGTCCTGAGCTCGCTCACCAGCCGCGACTTGCCGATCCCCGGCTCGCCTGCGATCAGCACCACCCGCCCGCTGCCTTCTCGCGCCTGCTCCCAGCGCCGCAGCAGCAGCGAAATCTCCTCCTCGCGCCCGACAAGCTTTGTCGCGCCGGCCTCGCGCAGCGCCTCGAACCGGCTCTCGGCGGAACGCTCGCCGATCACGCGGAAGGCGCGCCCGACGAATTCGCCCGCCACGGCCTGCGCTCCGCTGTTGAACGCGCGGTATTCGAACAATCCGCGCGTCAAGCGCTGGCAACCGGCGGAGATCACCACCGCGTCCGGCCCCGCCGAAGCCGCCAGCAAAGCGGCGGCATCGGCCGCCTCGCCCACCGCGGCCGCCGCCGCACCTGGATTCCTGGCCGCATCGCCCACAACAACGAGCCCGCTCGCAATCCCGATCCGCGCATGCAGCCGCTCATCGAGCGCGGCCACCTCGCGGCTCACGGCAAGGCCCGCGCGAATCGCGCGCTCGGCATCGTGCTCGTCCGCCTCGGGGTAGCCGAAATAAGCGAGCGCATCGTCGTTCAGCAGGCGTGAAACCACTCCGCCGAAACGTTCGATCGCGCCCGCGCAGCAGGCCTGATAGCGCGCGATCAGCGTCTGCAGATCCTCGGGATCGAGCGCGGCGGAAAGCCCGGCTGCGCCGGCCAGCCCGCAGCGCATGATCGTCATCTGCCGCCGCTCCGCCGCCCGCGCCGGCATCGGCGCCCTCACCGGCATTTCCGCCGGCTCATCCGAAAATTCGCTCTCCGGATCGACGGTTTTCGGCTTGGCCGTGAATTTGTAGCCGATACCCGGAACGGTCACAATCAGCCGCGGCGTTTTCGGGTCGGGCTCGATCTTCCGCCTCAGCCGGCCGACGAGCACATCCACGCTGCGGTCGAAGGGCGTGGAAAGGCGGCCGGCCACCGCATCCAGCAAATGATCGCGGCTCAGCACGCGCCCCGGGGCACGCAGAAATGCCTGCAGCAACGAGAACTCCGAGCGCCGGAGCGGCACGTCCTCCCCGCACGCATCGGCGAGCGTACGGCCAGGAACATCGAGCGTGAAGCTTGCAAAGCGCACACGCTCCAGATGCTCGGGCGCGGGCGTAGCCGTATCCGGCATGAACGTGGTTCCCCTCGCGCGGTTTGCCTTGGCCATGGCTCACGAAAACCGCTCTCGGTCCTTGCCTTGCCGAACAGATTCACGCGATCGGATGATTTGTCTGATCGCGATCTGCTCTCGGCCCGGTGACCCTATGCGCGGTCCGCGCAGCCTTGTGTGACTCCTATCACACCCGATCGCGCGCACCTGCCAAGTTTTACCCTCCGCTTACAACTCCGACGTCGCGCGCTCACCCGGCCAACCGAAATTCGGCTCCGGGTTCGGGCCTGCAAGGGTCCCTTCCTTGAGAGAAACAAAGGAGATCTCAGATGAAGTCCATGCTTCTCACCGCGCTCGGCGCAGCGCTGCTTCTGGTTCCCGCGCTCGCGGGGGCCGCGCCGGCCAACCAGTCGAGCGATCCGGCCACGCCGGCCTTCATGGTCGCGAACTCGAACCAGGCGCCGTCCACCTCCGGCACGCTCGGGGCCGTGCCCACCGTCAGCTACCAGGGCGCCACCATCCCCGTGACCTCGACCATGCCGCGGGGTCGCAACAGCACCCCCATCGTGGTGCCTGACAGCACCTGGGCCCTCGTCAACGGAACGGGCGGCGGTCGGTAGCCGGCCGGGGGTTTTGCCCCTGGGCTCGAAAGCCAGGGCCTGCCCGGTCGGACCGGGCACGCCCTGGCTCCCGTTTCGCCTCCCACGCTTCGGCCACTTCCGAACCATCGCTGCCCGGCCGGCCGCTAAGCTGCTCCGCGCCGCAACCGCCGGAGCAGCCCGATGCCCATCACCTGTTGCATCCGCTACACGATCGATCCATACCAGCGCGACGCCTTCGCCGAATATGCGCGCAACTGGCTCGCCATCATTCCTGCCTGTGGCGGCGATCTCATCGGCTATTTCCTTCCGCACGAAGGAACCAACAATATCGCGCTCGCCCTCATCTCGTTCCCGAGCCTCGCCGCGTACGAGGCCTATCGCGCCCGCCTCAAAACGGACGAGGCAGGGGCGGCGAATTTCGCCTTCGCCCGCCGCGCGCGCTTCATCCTGAGCGAGGAGCGGACCTTCCTCGAGCCCGTTCTTGCCTCGCAATGATCGCCGTCATCTTCGAGGTCGTCCCGCGCGAAGGCGCGCGCGAAACCTATCTCGAAACGGCCGCCCGCCTCCGCCCGCTGCTTGAAGAGATCGACGGCTTTCTTTCCATCGAGCGCTTCGCAAGCCTCACGGAGCCCAACAAGATTCTCTCGCTCTCCTTCTGGCGCGACGAGGCCGCCGTCGCGCAATGGCGCTCGCTCGCCGAGCACCGCGCCGCGCAATCCGCGGGCCGCGCCCATGTCTTCACCGACTACCGGCTGCGCGTCGCCGCCGTCATGCGCGACTACGGCATGAACGATCGCGCCGCCGCCCCCGCCGACTCGCGCGCCGTTCACGGCGCCTGAGTCGCAAAGCACCAGTGGCTTTGCCCCTGGACCCCGCTCGTTGTCATCATTGCTCCCGGTATTCCTTCGGCCGCTTGCCGAGCAGAACCCGCCAATAGATCAACGTGCAGCTCACGGCCTCAGGCAGAACGGGATACTCGCGCGCGGCATCCCGCGCCGCCACCTTGCCCCCGGCCGGGCCGAAGATGCTCTCCATCCCCGCCGCGAACGTATTGCCGGAGGCCGGCGCCTCGATCGCATAGAGCAGCGCATAGGTTGCCTCGCACTCGCTCGCGGTATTCTCGGCCAACAGCGGATAGGCGAAGGCAATGACCAGCAGAACCGCAACAGCGATCACAACCGGATACCGTGTGAGCCAGCGCACGCTCGCCTCTCCAACACCACGCCCGCAAGGAACCATGGGCTTCTCCGCACCGCACAATCAATCCGCGCCCGGGCTTGACGGCGCCGGCCTCCTGGCCGCAGGTGCCGCCACAACACCGGGGAGGAACGAATGTCGGTCGTCGTGATGCTGACCTTCCAGGCCGCCGACGGGCGCTATGGGGCGCTCGTCGAGATGTTCGAGGCGATCCTCCCGGACACCGTGAAGCGCCCGGGCGCCGAGCTCGTCCGCGCCGCCGGAAATCCGGCGAGCGGCACGATCACGCTCTACGAAGTCTGGGACCGGATCGAAAGCCAGCAGGCCTACATCGCCTGGCGAACGGAACGCGGCGACATCGCCAAGCTCGGCGCCCTGCTGCGCGAGCCGCCGCAGATCGAGCAGCTCACCTCCCTCTTCTGACCACATCCCCCACTCACGCGCGCGGGTGAGGGCGCGGCTCCCATCCTCACCCTTCCCCGCTCATCCGCTCCTTCGGCTCGCCTCGACCTCGAGCCCCTCGAGCGGAATATTGGTCGTATCCACCGCCACCACGGCCGCCACCAGCGCGCAGGCCAGCCAGGCCGCCGCCGCCGCGCCGATCAGCCACCCGCCTCCGGGATTCACGCGCAGGATCAGGCCGGCGGCAAGCGGTGCGAGGAAGCCGCCGAACCGGCTCAGCGCGAAGCTGATCCCAGCCCCCCGTCCACGCACGCCGGTCGGATAGATCTCCGCCTCATAGGTGTGCAGCAGCGGCCCGTTCAGGAAGATCAGCATCTCGGTCAGAAAGCCGAACAGCAAAATGTAAGCCCCGCTGTTCACCAGCAGGAAGCCCACGCCGGCAACCACGTTCAGCGCATAGAGAAGCGCCATCCCCCATTTTCTCTGCATCCTTTCCGTGATGAACACGGAAATGAGCGTGCCCACCGGATAAGCGACCTGAATGACCGCGGTGTAGGCCAGCGCATGCACGATCGTGTAGCCGCGCGAGTAGAGAATCAGGGGCACGAACGTGGTGAAGCCGTAAGCGCCAAAGCCCTGCAAGAGCTCGATCAGCCAGGCGCTCACCGTCCTTCGCAGGTATTCCGGCGAGACCAGCACGGTCACCGGCATTTTCGCCCCGATATCGTATGTCATCGCGGGCGGCGGCGGCAGCGCGCCCGCGCCCTTCTCGGCGATGATCCTGGCTTCGATCTGGCTCATCACCCGATCCGCCTCGGCCAGCCGCCCGGCCCGCTCCAGCCAGCGCGGCGACTCCGGCAGCTTCATCCGGATGATGAGCGAGGAAAATCCGCCCACCGCGGCAAGCAGAAGTGCGAGCTTGAACCCCGGAATGGGCAGATGGGCGAGCGGCACCACGAGCAGCGCCACGAAACCGCCGACCGTCCCGCCCAGGAACCCGATCGTGAGCTGAAGGCTCGTCATCTGCCCGCGCTTCCTGGCCGGGCTCAGCTCCTGCACATAGGTCGAGGAAAGCGGCAGCTCCGCGCCGGTGCCCACGCCGGCGATGAAGATCCAAACCAGCAGCGCCGGCCCGCTATGGGAGAGAACCGCCCCGAGATCCCCGATCGCGAGGATCAGAAGGTCGAGCGAAAACGCGTTCCGCCTTCCGATCTTGTCGGCAACGGTGCTCAGCGTGACGGCGCCGACGAACGTGCCCAGGAACAACACGAGCGGCAGCAGCGTCGCATATTGCTTCTGGCCGAGATAGCCGAAGAAATGTGCCGAGATCGGTCCGATCGAGAACAGCATGTAGGAATCGAAGAACGTGCCGAGCGCGATCAGCACGATCACACCCGCCATGTATCGCGAGCCCGGCAACCGCTCGATGCGCGCGGCCACCGGAACGCGACGTGTCTGTTCACCCGCCATGGTTCGTTCTCTCCCAGACCTCGGATTTTCTCTTGCCGGCTCCACGCGCCTTCGCGCGCGCCCGCTCACCCGCGAACGACGAAGCTCCGCGTCCCGCTCCCGTATTTCCGCTCCATCTCCTCGGGCAGAAGGAACTCGGATTCGAGCTTGTCGATGAACGGGTATCCCATGAGATCGGTGATATCCTCAATGCCCGCGAGCATGTCGGGCCGGTCATGCACCGTCCCCGTCTCCACGCTGTCCCGGAACAGCTCGAGCGCGCGCGTCATGCCCATGATCGCCGCGGCCGGCAGCATGCGCGCGTAGCTTACCCGCGCCACCCCGATTTCCTGCAGCCGCAGGGCGGAAATCTGCGGCGTGGTCGGGCGCGAGCGGATGCCGAAACCCATGTTGATGGAAACCGGCGCCTGCACCGCGTCCACGAACCGTTTGATCTGGTCCTCGGAGGCGACCGCGTCCGGATAGACCATGTCGGCCCCGGCCGCGACATACATCTTCGCCCGCTTGATCGCGCCCTCGATCCCTTCCACCGCGACGGCATCCGTCCGCGCATTGATGATGAATCCCGGGTCTCGCTTCGCCTTGACGGCCGCCTCGATCTTCTTGGCCGCATCCCGCGCGTCGATCACTTCCTTGCCGCGCATATGCCCGCAGCGCTTCGGGCTCACCTGGTCCTCGATATTGATGCCCACCACGCCCGCTTCCTCGAAGAGCTGCACGACGTGATAGACCGTCACCGGGTTGCCGTAGCCGGTATCCGCATCCGCCATCATCGGGATCGAGATCGAGCGCGCGATCCACCGGCACCCTTCCACATTCTCGGTCAGCGTCATGATCCCGATATCCGGCTCGCTGAGCCGCGAATTGGAAAGCCCCGCGCCCGTCATCGAGGCGGCCTTGAACCCCAGCCGCTCCACCAGCCGTGCGCTGTATCCGTCATAAACCCCTGGCGAGACGACGATCTTTCCCGAGTTCAGGAGCGCACGCATCTGCTGGATTTTTTGGTTGCCCATCGCAATTCTCTCCGATCGTGCCCGTTCCGTATCAAAGTCCCGGCATCATTCCGCGGCCCGGCTCGCCGCGCCCTCGTATTTCTGCCGAAGCTGCCCGCTCGTCAGCGAATGCTGCTCCAGCCGCTCGAGCTCCTTGATCCCGACCAGCTCGTTGAGCTCCTCGAAGGAAACGAGCAGATCTGGCCGGTCTGTTACCGTTCCCGCCTGGAGCTGCTCCTTCAGCGCCGCGATCGCGTTCTTCATCCCCTGCACGGAAGCCGCCGTCAGCAGCCGCGGATAAATCACCACCGCAACGCCGAGCCCCTCGAGCTCGCGGGCCGAAAGCAACGGCGTGGTCGAGCGCTTGCGGATGCCGAATCCCATGTTCACGCAAAGCGGCTTCGGCACGCTGCGCACGATCGTGGAGATATGCTCGACCGTGAGCACCGCATCCGCGAACAGAAGATCCGCTCCCGCCTCGGCATACATGTTGAGCCGCCGCACCACCTCATCCAGCCCGTGCGTCGCCAGCGCATCCGTCCGCGACATGATGATGAGATCGGGGTCCAGCCGCGCCGCCGCCGCCGCGCGGATCTTCGCCGCGCCCTCGTCGGCCGGGATCACTTCCTTGCCCTTCATGTGCCCGCAGCGCTTGGGCCAGACCTGATCCTCGATCATCACCCCCGCGAGGCCCGCATTCTCGAATCCGCGCACCGTGAAATGCACATTGACCGCATTGCCGTACCCAGTATCGGCATCCGCGATCAGCGGCACATTGCAGGCGCCGGCAAGCGCGCGCGCCGCGCGCAGATTCTCGTCGAACCCGAGAATGCCCACATCCGCCCAGCCGAGGCTCGCCTCGCTCACGCCCGCGCCCGAGACGAACCCGGCCGCAAACCCCGAAGCCTCCGTCAGCCGCGCGCTGAACCCGTCGAAAACGCCCGGCATGGCAAGGATTTCCGGCGCCTCGATCAGCGCCCGCAGCGTCTTCCGCTTGCTCATCTCGCCCGCTCCTCTCTCACTTCGTGATGAAAAGTTCCTTCCGCCACCGATCCTTGTAGATCCCGATCACGTCGATCTGATCGACGTAGTAGAGAATCTTGCCCTCGATCGTGGCTGGGAATTTCGCGGCCTGCGGCGTATGGGTAAGCAGAACGTGCACAATCTCGTCGGGGAGCCCGTGACGAAGCGCCATGTGCGCCGCCCAGAACGCATGCGGGTATTCCCGGCCGAGCGCCGTCGGCACGGTCTTCCCGTCCGGGCCGCGCTCGAACTCCACGACCTTGCTCGCATCCTGCAGAATGGCCGCGGCGATGAGATAATCGCGGTTGACCTTCACCCCATGGTGCCGCTCGAACGCATCCGCCACCGCGATCGCCATCTCCAGAACGCACCGGTTGTGCGGCAGGGTGGGGTAGGGGATCTCGGTCGAGGTCGGAACCTCCTCGATCCGCGTCCATGGGCTCATCTCCCACAGATCCTGCCAGGTCGCCGCGACCCCCTCCCTGAGCTTCGGATCGGCGATGTCGTCGAGCTGGGGGAACAGCACGGCAACGTCGATCGGTTCCTTGGCTTTCGGCGCGCTCGTCATCGCTTCCCCCTTTTCGTCCGTCTGGAAACGGGGCGGATTGTTGACAATATGATTGGATTGTCAACACGCCTCCGGCTACACTCGGCGCGGACCTGAACGCATGGCCGCCTTGGACATATGAAGGAAAAACGCACCCCCCCTTCCGCCAGCAAGGCGCTGGTCGACAAGGCGGTCCGGCATCTCGAGGGCGCGATCTTGACGGGCACGATCGGCCCCGGCCAGCAGCTCTCCGAGCAGGCGCTCGCGGCCGAGCTCGGCGTCGGCCGCGGCCCGCTACGGGAGGCGGTGCGCAACCTCGAAGGCCGCCGCCTCGTCGTGCGCACGCCTTTTTCCGGCGCGCGCGTCGTCTCGCTCACGCTCGATGATTTCGAGCAGCTCCTCATTTTGCGCGAGGCTCTCGAAGGCATGGCAAGCCGCCACGCGGCCGAACGGATGACGTTGCCGGAGGTGCGCGAGCTCCGCGCCAACCTCGTCGCGTTCAGCCAGCGCGTCGAGCAGGAGGGTCTCGGCGATGCCTTCGCCCACCGTGCCCAGAACCAGGATTTCCATTTCCAGATCGTGCGCGGCAGCCGCAACCGCTGGCTCGAGGAATTTCTCTGCCGCGATCTCTATTCTCTCATCCGCATCTTCTGGCTCCGCACCGCCTCCGTCGAGCGCCGCCACGTCGCCGCCGTCGCGGAGCACTACGAGATCCTGAACGCGATCGAACGCCGAGACCCCGACCGCGCCGAAACCACGATGCGCGCGCACATCGCCAACTCGCGCGAAAACCTCATCTCCCGCCTGCGAAAAGCCTAGACTCTATCAAGAATCTTCCCGGATCTCTCTCGTGCGACGAGTGATAGAAATTGTTCTCTTTTGAAAAAGAGAACCAGAAAACTTTTGTCCGTTCATTGATTCCTTCGTTCGGAGTCCCTCGTCGGCGCCGGGTCCGGAAAACGGAAAAAGTCTTTTTGCTTCTTTTTCTTCAGAAAAAGAAGTTTTTTCCTTCGCCTTTTCTTTCCTTCCTTTTCAATCCTTCTTTTTCAACCCTTCATCAAATCGCATAACACCCTCTAAAGGCCCCGGACCCCCATCCGCCTAGCGCGGCAGGGCCTCGATCAGCCGGTCGATCGTGATCGGGAAGCGGCGCACGCGCGCGCCGGTCGCGTGCCAGACCGCGTTGGCGATCGCGCCGGCGCTGCCGGTGATCGCGATCTCGCCCACGCCCTTGATGCCGAGGGCATTGACGTGCGGGTCGTTCTCCTCGACGAGGATCGCCTCGACCGAGGGAATATCGGCGTTCACCGGCACGTGGTACTCGCCGAGATTGGCGTTCATCGGCCGCCCGGTGCGCGGATCGAGCAGCGCCTCTTCGTGCAGCGCGAAGGAGACGCCCCAGATCATGCCGCCGAAATACTGGCTTTGCACCATGCGCGGATTGATGATCCGTCCCGCGGCGAAGGCGCCGACCAGGCGGCTGACGCGCACCTGGCCGAGCTCGGGGTCCACCTTGACCTCGGCGAACACCGCGCCATGGGCGTGCATCGCGTAGCTCTCCTGCGCCGATGGATCGGCGGCCCCGGTGCCGCGGCCCTCGATTTCCGCGAGCCCGGCGCGGGCGAGAATCTCGGCATAGGGCTCGCCCCGCGTCTCGTCGTCGCGCCGGAGCAGCCTGCCGCCGCGCGCGATCACGCCGGCATTCCCGGCGCCGAACAAAGGCGACCGCTCGTCGCTGGTGGCGAGCGCCGCGAGCTTGCCGATCGCATCCGCCCCGGCCTCGTGGATCGCCATGCCGGCGGTCGCGGTGTGCGCCGAGCCGCCGGCGATGCCGGCATCCGGCAAATCCGAAGTCCCGGAGCGGAACTCCAGCCGGTCGAGATCGAGCCCGAGCCCGTCGGCGGCGATCTGGGCAAGCGCGGTCCAGGCGCCCTGACCCATATCCTCCGCGCCGAGCGCGACCATGCCGCTGCCGTCGCTGCGAATCACGGCGCGCGCCTGGCCCTGGAACATGATCGCCGGGAAGGTCGCGGTGCCCATGCCCCAGCCGACCAGGAGCCCGGCCTCGTCGCGCATCGCGCGCGGCGTCCGCGTGCGCCTCGCCCAGCCGAAGCGCTCGGCTCCCCGCGCATAGCATTCGCGGAGCGCCTTCGAGGAGAAGGGCTTGCCGGAAATCGGCTCCAGCTCGGCATAGTTCCTCAGGCGGAATTCGAGCGGGTCGATGCCGCAGGAGGCCGCCATCTCGTCGATCGCGCTTTCCAGCGCGATCGAGCCGGTCGCATGGCCCGGCGCGCGCATGAAGAGCGGCGTGCCGATATCGAGCCGCACCGCCTCGTGCGCGGTGCGGAGCGCGGGGCTGGCATAGAGCGTGTGCGAGGCTTCCGAGGCCGGCTCGACGAAATCGTCGAACGTGCTCGTCGCGGTCTTGGTGTGGTGCGACAGCGCGCGGAGCGCGCCGTCATCGTCCGCGCCAAGCCGCAGCGTCTGGCGCGTCGGCGCGCGATGGCCGACCGGGCCGAACATCTGCTCGCGCCGCAGCACGAGCTTGACCGGCCTCTCGACCAGCTTCGCCGCCATGATCCCGAGCACCTGCGGCCCGGCGAACAGTCCCTTGCAGCCGAAGCCGCCGCCCAAGTACGGGCTGCGGATCAAGATATTTTCCGGAGCGATGCCGAAAATCCCGGCGATGCGCGCCTGCGCCATGGCAAGCCCCTGGCTCGGCGTATCGATGGTCAGCCGCGCGCCGTCCCACGCCGCGACGATCGCGTGCGGCTCGATCGGATTGTGGTATTGCGCCGCCGTCTCGTAGACCGCCTCGAGGCGCTGCGCCGACGCGGCCAGTCCCGCCTCCACATCGCCGATCCCGGCCTCGCTCGGAAAGCCGGGGCCGACGACCGGGGGCACGAAGCTTTCGGCGGCATCGAGACCGACCCGGGCCGGCTCGGCTTCGTAGCGCGGCGCGAGCAGCGCGGCGCCCTCCGTCGCCGCTTCCAGCGTCTCGGCGATGACGACCGCGATCGGCTGATGCGGGTAGCGCACGCGGTCGTTCTGCAAAAGGTCGAGGCGGAACATGAACGGGTTGGTCTTGGCGTCCGGGTCCTCGGCGAGGTCCGGCCTGTGGTCCGGCGTCATCACCTCGATCACGCCCGGATGCGCCTTGGCCGCGGCGATATCGAGCGACGCCACCCGCCCGCGCGCGATCGCGCTCACCGCGAGCACGGCGTGCAGCATCCCTTGCGGGTGATTGTCGGCGGCATAGCGGGCGCCGCCCGTGACCTTCAGGAACCCGTCGCGGCGGGTAAGCGGCTGGCCGATGTTCGAGCCGTGCCGGAGATGAACGGGCGCCATGGCAGGGGCGATGTCAGGCATGAAGGGCTCCACGAACGGGGGCGAGGGGGGAA
>JASHRV010000127.1 GCA_030037175.1 Acetobacteraceae bacterium | reverse complement strand
GCCACATTCGGGAGTCTGGGGCCTCCCCTATTTGAAGCCTTGGGCCCCTGCGTCCCAAAATTCCGATTTTATCCCTGGACTTTATCCTCTCAGAGCGGCGAAGCGGATCGCTTCCTCGGCGGCGCGCAGCAGGGCGCGGGCCTTGTGGCGGGTTTCCTCGTATTCCGTTTCGGGAACCGAGTCGGCGACGACGCCGCCGCCGGCCTGGGCATAGAGCGTGCCATCCTTGATGACGGCGGTGCGGAGCGCGATGCAGGTGTCCATCGTGCCGTTGGCGGCGAAGTAGCCGATGCAGCCGCCATAGATGCCGCGGCGCTCCGGCTCCAGCTCCTCGATGATCTCCATCGCGCGGACCTTCGGCGCGCCGGTGAGCGTGCCGGCGGGGAAGCCCGCGATCAGCGCGTCGAGCGCGTCGAGGTTTTCGGCAAGCTTGCCCTGGACATTGGAAGAAATATGCATGACGTGGCTGAAGCGTTCGATGACGAACTGTTCCGTCACCTGCACCGAGCCGATCTCGGCGACGCGGCCGACATCGTTGCGGCCGAGATCGAGGAGCATCAGGTGCTCGGCGCGTTCCTTGGGATCGGCGAGCAGATCAGCCTCGAGGCGGAGATCTTCCTCGCGCGTGGCGCCGCGCGGGCGGGTGCCGGCGAGCGGGCGGAGCGTCACCATGCCGTCGCGGTAACGGACGAGGATTTCCGGGCTCGAGCCTGCGACCGCGAAATTTCCGAAATCGAGGAAGAAGAGGAAGGGTGAGGGATTGATGCGGCGGAGCGCGCGGTAGAACGAGAAGGGCGGCAGCGCGAAGGGCAGGGAAAAACGCTGGCTCGGGACGATCTGGAAGGCGTCGCCGGCGTAGATGTACTCCTTCATCCGCTCCACGACGGCGATGAACTTTTCCTTGCTCATGTTCGAGGAGGGCGAGGGGGGAGACGGAAGCGAGACCGGAGGGTTCGGGTGCGGCAGCGGCCGGGAGAGCGAGGCGGAGGCTTCGGCGAGCAGGGCCTGAGCGTTCTCCCAGGCGGCTTCGCAGGCGATGCCGGGGTTGGGATAGACGGGAGCGGCGAGGGTGAGGTCGGCGTTCACGTTGTCGAAGATCGCAAAAAGGGTCGGGCGGATGAGCAGCGCCTCGGGCAGGCCGAGCCGGTCCTCGTTCTTCTCCGGCAGGCGCTCCATCAGCCGCACCATGTCGTAGCCGAGATAGCCGACGAGCCCGCCGGTCATCGGCGGAAGATGCGGCGGCACCTCGAGGCGCGTCTCGGCGATCAGCGCGCGCAAGGATTCGAGCGCGGGGCGCGGCTCGGGCTCGAAGGCATGCGGCGCCGAGCGCGCGTGGCGGTTGATCTCGGCCTTGCCGCGGCGGCAGCGCCAGATGAGATCGGGCCTCATGCCGATGATGGAGTAGCGGCCGCGCGCGGCACCGCCTTCGATGCTTTCGAGCAGGAAGGAATAGGGCTGGCCGTGGGCGAGCTTGAGGAAGGCGGCGACGGGGGTTTCGAGATCGGCGACGCCGCTCGACCAGACGAGCGTGCCCCGGCCTTCCTCGTAAGCCGCACGGAAAGCGGCGAAGCCGGGCGGGCTGAGCACGTTCATCGGCGGCGGGCTCCCTTTACTGCTGGGCGAGCTGCTGGACGGCGGTGAAGTTGACGCGCGGATGCGCGCGGGCGCGGAACGCGGTGATCAGCACCTGCTGGAGATCGGAGCCGATGCTGCGCGCGAGCGCGTCGCGCATCTCGCCATAGCCGATCGGGTCGGTGGCGGCGGTGGGATCGGTGATCGCGGTGAGCTCGGCGGCGACGAAGCCGTCCGCCGTCTCGACCATCGTCGCCTTGTGCAGCTGCAGCGCGAAGAGCGGTGCCAGAAGCTCCTCGGGCACGCCGGAGGCGGGTGCATTGCGCCGGGTCGGCGGCAGCAGCTCCGCATTCAGGCCTTCGGCCGCGGCCGCGTCGGCGAGCGGGGTGCCGCTGTTCACAGCCACCATGAGCCGCGTGGCCATGCGGTTCTGCTCCTGGCGCTCTTCGTGCGCGATCCAGTCCGCGAGCACCTTGTCCTTGACGGTGTCGTAGGGTTGGACCTGCGGGGGCGTGATCTTTTGCACCTGGAGCGCGTACCAGGAATCATCGGGGCCCTGCTCGACGCTCGAAGGCTGGTCGGCCGGCGCGGCGAAGGCCGCCTTGATGATGGCCTGGCGCAGTGCCGGCGAGCCGGGGAGGGGTGCGGGCTTGCCCTCCTCGGTAAGGCCCGAGGCATCGAGCGTGCCGGTGAGCCCGACGAGGCCGAGATCGCCGGGCATCTGGTCGAGATTGGGCTGGGCGGCGACGGCGTCCTCGAAGGCGGTGACGCGGTTATAGACCAGGCTGACCGCCTGCTGGCGGGCGAGGGCCTGCTCAAGGGCGGGTTTGGCTTCGGCGAAGCTCACGTCGGTTCCGGCAGTGACGTCCGTGACCTCGATCACGTGCCAGCCGAGAGGGGTCTGGAAGGGGCCGGTCACGGTGCCGGGCGCGGCGGCGAACACGGCCTTGGCGAGCGCGGGGTCGGGGAACTCGGCCGGGAGCGCACTGGTGAGCGCGACCGCCGAGGCGCCCGCGCTCTGCGCCGCCTGCTGCATCTCCGCCCAGGTCGCGCCCGCGTGCCAGCGGGCGGCGAGCGCGGCGGCCTTGGCCTGGTCCGGGGCGAGCAGGATCTCGGCCGAGCGGCGCTCGGGCTTGTGGTAGTCCGCCTGATGCTGGGCGTAGGCGGCCTGAAGCGCCGAATCGGGCACGGTCTGGGTCCTGGCGATCACGTCCGGCGAAAGCACCACGAGGCGGATGCGGCGATATTCCGGGGTGCTGAAGGTCGCGGGATTGTTCGCCCACCAACGCTTCAGCACCGCCTCATCCGGCGGCTTGGGAGGCGGTGCTGCGGAGAAGGGAAGGAACACGGCGGCGGCGGTGCGGCTCTCGTCCTGGAAGGCGAAGACCGGGGTGGTGAGGGAAGCGGGAGAGTCGACGCCGGCTGAGACGGCGTCGAGGAGCTGGCTCTGGGCGAGGTCCTGGCGCATGAGCGAGAGGAACTCGCCCTCGCTCATGCCGTTGGCCGAGAGAAGCTGCTCGAACTTGGTGCGGTCGAAAGCGCCGTTGGGGCCCTGGAAGGCGGGCATGGCGAAGACCGCCTGGCGCAGCGCCGCGTTCGGCACGACGAGGCCGAGCTTCCGGACCGCGTCCTGGACGGCGATCTGGGTGACGAGGCGCTCCACCACCTGCTCGGCGATCAGGGAGCGCATCTGGGCGGTGGGCTGCTGGCCGCTCGGCATCTGCTGGCTGATCCGCTCCATCTCGCGCTGGTACGCGCTCGCGGCCGCGGCGGGCTGGATCGCCTGGCCGGCGACATGGGCGATGGCGGTGTCGGTGCCGAGGTTGCGCAGCATGTCGCCCACGCCCCAGGCCATGAAGGCGATGACCAGCACCCCGAAGAGGATGCGCGCGAACCAGTTGCCGAGATGATGGCGGATGAAGGAGAGCATGTCCGTCCCGGAGCGAGGGAGCCCGACCCACCATAGGGAGGGGCGGTGCGGTTTGTCAGTATCCCTGCTTGGACGCGGTGGGAAGGAGAGAGGGATGCGATCGCTCGTGGTCGGGAACTGGAAGATGCATGGGCTGGGCGCGGAGGCGGCGGCGCTGGCGCGAGGCGTGCGGGAAGGCGCGGCGGGGATGGCGGCGGCGCTGGTGGTGTGCCCGCCCTTCACCCAGATTGCGGCGGTGGCCGCCATCCTTGCGGGCTCGGTGGTGGGGGTGGGGGGGCAGGACTGCCACCCGGAGCCGGCGGGCGCGCATACGGGGGATATTTCCGCGCCGATGCTCAGCGATGCCGGGGCGCGGTTCGTGATTCTCGGTCATTCGGAGCGCCGCGCCGGGCACGGCGAGAGCGACGCGCTGGTGCGGGCGAAGGCGGTGGCGGCGGCGAAGGCCGGATTGAGGCCGATCGTCTGCGTGGGCGAGGACGAGGAGGAGCGCGCGGCGGGGCGGGCGGAGGGGCGGGTTGCGGAGCAGCTCGCGGGCAGCCTGCCCCCGGATTTCTCCGGGATCGTCGCCTATGAGCCGGTATGGGCGATCGGCTCGGGGCGGACGCCCGGGGCGGAGGACATTGCCGCCATGCACGCGCTGATCCGCGCCCGGCTCGTCGGTTCGTTCGGGGCGGCGGGGAGCGCGATGCCCATTCTTTACGGAGGATCGGTGAAGCCGGACAACGCGGCCGCCATATTGGGGCTGAAGGAGGTGGGTGGCGGGCTGATCGGGGGTGCGAGCCTGGTTGCCGCCGATTTCCTGGCGATCGCGGCGGCCGCACCGGCACTTTCCAGCCCGGGCATGCTCCATTAGGAGCGTGCGCGGCTTGGCCGAACGCGCGTGGGCTTCGTTCTGCCGGGCGGGTCGGCGCCCCGGGACGATGCGCGTTTCCCGTCAGGCACGATCTGCTCTAGAAGCCTCCGCGACGCGAGATAGGGGCGATGGCGACCATTCTTCTGATCGTTGAGCTGTTCGTGACGCTGGCGCTGATCGGCATCGTCCTGATCCAGCGGAGCGAGGGCGGGGGGCTCGGCATCGGCGGGTCCCAGGGGATGGGCAGCTTCATGAGCGGGCGCGGCACGGCCAATCTGCTGACGCGCACGACCGCCATCCTGGCGACGATCTTCATGGTGCTTGCCCTGGCACTCGGGCTCATCAATCGGAGCGGCGGAGGGGCGGGCTCCATCCTGAACGCGCCGCCTCCTCCGCCGGCCGCCGGTGCGCCGGCGCATCCGGCGCCGGCTCAGCCCGGGCTTCCGAAAACGCCTCTCGCCCCCGCGCTTCCGGCCTTGCCGTCCGTGCCGACCAAATAGGCGCCGACCAAATAGGCGCCGACCAAACGGACGCCGACCAAATGGACAGGGCCGGTCTGCGAAGAGACGGGTTCACCGGACTCGGCGCGCGTGTATATGATGGGGGCCCATGACGCGGTTCGTATTCGTTACCGGCGGCGTGGTTTCCTCTCTCGGCAAGGGCATCGCGACGGCAGCGCTCGGCGCGCTGCTTCAGGCGCGGGGCTATTCCGTGCGCCTGCGCAAGCTCGACCCCTATCTCAATGTCGATCCGGGAACGATGAGCCCCTATCAGCACGGGGAGGTGTACGTCACCGATGACGGGGCGGAGACCGATCTCGATCTCGGCCATTACGAACGTTTTACGGGCGTGGCGGCGAGCCGGGCCGACAATGCCACCACCGGGCGCATCTATTCGGACGTGATCGCGCGCGAGCGGCGGGGAGATTATCTCGGCGCCACGGTGCAGGTGATCCCGCACATCACCGATGCGATCAAGGAGACGATCCTGCGCGGCACCGAAGGCGTGGATTTCGCGCTGATCGAGATCGGCGGCACGGTCGGCGATATCGAGAGCCTGCCGTTCCTCGAGGCGATCCGCCAGCTCGGCAACGAGCTCGGGCCCGAGGGCGCGATGATCATTCATCTGACGCTGGTGCCGTACATTCCCTCGGCGGGCGAGCTCAAGACCAAGCCGACGCAGCATTCGGTGAAGGAGCTGCTCAATGTCGGCATTCAGCCGCACATGGTGCTCTGCCGCTGCGACCGGCCGATTCCGGCGGCGGAACGGCGCAAGATCGCGCTTTTCTGCAACGTTCATCCGCAGGCGGTGATCGCGGCGCTCGATGCCGGGACGATCTATGCCGTGCCGCTCAATTATCATGCCGAGGGGATGGACCGCGAAGTGCTGCGGCATTTCCGCCTGCCGGCGGACCGCGAGCCCGATCTCTCGCGCTGGGAGAAGATCGTCGCCGCGCTGCATGCGCCGGAGGGCGCGGTGAAGATCGCCGTGGTCGGCAAATACACGAACCTGCTCGACAGCTACAAATCTTTGGCCGAGGCGCTCGTTCATGGCGGGATCGCCAATCGCGTGCGCGTCGATCTCGACTGGGTGGACAGCCAGGTCTTCGAGCAGCCGGATGCGGTGGCGCAGCTCGAGGGCGTGCACGGGATTCTCGTTCCGGGCGGATTCGGCGAGCGCGGCACGGAGGGCAAGATCGCGGCGGTGCAGTTCGCGCGGGAGCGGCGGGTGCCGTTCTTCGGCATCTGCTTCGGCATGCAGATGGCGGTGATCGAGGCGGCGCGGAATCTGGCCGGGCTCGGCGGCGCCTCCTCGACGGAGTTCGGCCCGTGCGAGGCGCCGGTGGTGGGCCTGCTTACGGAATGGGCGCGCGGCAACGAGATCGAGCGGCGCGCGGCCGGCGGCAATCTCGGCGGCACGATGCGGCTCGGCGCCTATCCGGCGATGCTCGCGGAAGGCTCCCTGGTGCGCAACATTTATGGCGGCGCGGAGCGGATTTCCGAGCGGCACCGGCACCGCTACGAGGTGAATATCCGCTACCGCGACGCGCTCGAGGAGGCGGGCCTGCGCTTCTCCGGCATCTCGCCCGACGGTGTGCTGCCCGAGATCATCGAATATCCCGACCATCCCTGGTTCGTCGGCGTGCAGTATCATCCCGAGCTGAAGTCGAAACCGTTTGCGCCGCATCCTTTGTTTCACGGCTTCGTCGGCGCGGCAGTGGCGCAGGCCCGCCTTGTCTGATCCCCCCTTGTCTCATCAGCATACGGTTGCGATCGGCGATGTGAGGCTCGGCAACCATCTGCCGATGGTGCTGATCGCGGGGCCCTGCCAGATCGAATCGCGCGCGCATGCGCTGGAGGTGGCCGAGGCGCTCGCGGCGATGGCGCGCGCGGCTTCGGTGGCGCTGATCTACAAATCGAGCTTCGATAAGGCCAACCGCACCAGCCTGGCCGGCGCGCGAGGGGTCGGGATGGAGAAGGGGCTCGCGATTCTCGCGGAGGTGCGGGCGCGGTTTTCCATTCCGGTGCTGACCGATGTGCATGCGGTGGATCAGTGCCGGCCCGCGGCGGAGGCGGTGGATGTGCTGCAGATTCCCGCTTTCCTCTGTCGCCAGACCGATCTTCTGCTCGCCGCGGGCGAGACGGGGCGCGCGGTGAACGTGAAGAAGGGCCAGTTCCTCGCACCATGGGACATGGCGAACGTCGCGGCGAAGATCGCGAGCACGGGCAACAAAAGGATCCTGCTCACCGAGCGCGGCGCGAGCTTCGGCTACAACACGCTGGTCAACGATTTCCGCGCGCTGCCGATCATGGCGGAGACCGGCTGCCCGGTGGTGTTCGATGCGACGCATTCGGTGCAGCAGCCGGGCGGGCTGGGGACGAGCACGGGCGGCGAGCGGCGCTTCGCGCCCGTTCTTGCGCGCGCGGCGCTGGCGGTGGGCGTTGCGGCCCTCTTCATCGAGACCCATCCCGACCCCGATCATGCGCCCTCCGATGGGCCGAACATGATTCCCCTTCGTGAGATGCCGGCGCTGATTGCGCGGCTGCAAGGGTTCGACAGGCTGGCGAAGGAAGGCGGCTGAGCCGGCTTTTCGTTGCGCGCACGAGCGGGTAGATTTTTGTTGCCGTCGCATCACGATCCGGCGAGGGGCCAGCGAGGAGAGAGAAAACCATGAGGCATCGCTACATCGTGCTCCGCGCCTTCTCGCTGATCCTGCGCATCATCGGCTGGGTGGGCGTAGCCGTGGGCCTCATTCTTTTCGTCGTCGGGCTCGTCAATATGCTGAGCACGTCGGGCGATCTGACGGCCATGGTCGCGGCGCGGGACATGGTGGGCGGGGGTGTGGGCCTCATCATCGCGGGCCTCGTTTGCGTGCTCTACGGCGAGATCATCGAGGTCTTCTTCGATATCGAGGCGAACACGCGCC
>JASHRV010000126.1 GCA_030037175.1 Acetobacteraceae bacterium | reverse complement strand
CGCGCCTTCGGCCAGGCCCTCGTCATGACACCTCTCTCCGCCATCGCCATGGTCGGCGTGCTTCCCGCCGAAGCAGGCGGCGCCTCCGGCCTCTTCAACATGCTCCGCAATCTCGGCGGCGCGATCGGCACCGCCGCGCTCGAAACCTTCTTCACCAAGCGCGAGCAGTTCCACTCCTTCATCATCAATGCCGACGTCTCCACGCTGCAACCCGCAACCGAAACGCAGCTCCGATTCCTCCAGCATTATTTCATGGCCCACGGAACACCGGACCCCGCCGGCGCCATGCACCGCGCGATGATCGCAATCGGCCAGACCATCCGCGCCCAGGCCACCTACATGGGCTACGCGGACTGCTTCGGCCTGCTCGGCGCCGTTCTGCTCGCGGCCCTGCTCGCCGTCGCCATGCTCCGCAAGGGTGCCGCCAGCGGCGCCGGCGCCCATTAGGGCGTGTTGGAATGTCAAGCAAACAGCCTTCTTTTTCTGAAGAAAAAGAAGCAAAAAGACTTTTCCCCGTTTTCCGGACCCGGCCGCATCTCGGGCCTCCGAACGAACGGATCAACACGACCAGAAACGGATAAAAGTTTTCTGGTTCTCTTTTTCAAAAGAGAACACTCTTGAAATCCCCTGCCCTCACCCGGAAAGCATCGCCCGCGCGCGCGCAATCATCGCCAGCGCCTGCGGCCGCAGGCCGAACGGCGCGAGCCCGCCATCCGGCGCCCAGATCAACTCGGCCACATCCGATCCAGCCCGCGCCTCGCCCGACACATAATCCGCCGCGAAATCGAGGATTGTGTAGTGAAAGCGGATCCGCCCGCCCTCGTCGCGATGGATGCTGTCGAAATGCCCCACCAGCCGCAGCGCGCCCACCGTGAGCCTGGTCTCCTCGGCAAGCTCGCGCCGCGCCGCCTCCTCCGCCGTCTCGCCGAGCTCCTGCGCTCCGCCCGGCAGGCTCCATTCGCCCCGCGCCGGCGCCCGCCCGCGGCGAACGAGAAGCACGGCGTCGCGCCGCAGCACGATGATGCCGATGCCCACCACCGGCCGCACGGGATATTCCCGGCCGGCCGCATCGCCGCTCACTGACCCGGCGCCGCGCCCGCCGCCCCGGCCGCCGCCGGCGGCGTCTTGAGCAGATCATCCAGCGTCGGCGCCAGCGCGCTCTCGCGCCACTCGCCAAGCTGGAAGCTCCAGTCTCCGAATTTCTGCGCGAGCCGCTTCGCCTCGGCATCCGTCCCGGCAACGGCGAAGCGCGCCCACAACGCTTTTCCCTCGTGCGCCAGCGTCACCTTGATCGTGGTCCCGCCCGCAAGCGTATAGACGCCCTGCGCGAACGCCGTGCCCGGCAGAACCGGCCCCGCCCGCACCGTGGAGAACGAAAGATCCTCGAGCGCGCGCCACACCGTATCGAGCTTGTAGGATTCGAGCGCCGCATGCTGCGCGGGCGCGATCAGCGCGAGCTTGCCGTCCTTCGGCGCGAAGACGAGCGTCTCGTCCCCGCGCGTGATCGCGACATGCACCACCTTCGCATGATCGATATTGGCGATGCTCTGATCGATCCAGAGATCGGGCTCCGTGTCGATGCTGAGCGCGCCCTCCGCAAGCCAGGACTGATTTTCCTCCGGCCGGCGCACGTAAACCGTCTCCGTCTGATCGCCGGCCATCGCATAATTCTGATGCCCGACGATCAGGCTCGCCAACGCATGCCCCGCCCCATCGCTCACCGCGACGAGCGTGCCGCCCGCCCCCGGCTTGCTCGGATCATCGACGCCGATCGCCGCGTACTCCGCCGGGTCCGCGGTGCGCCGCGCGCGCACGCGCAGCTCCGCAAGCCCCGCCAGCATCGCATGCACCTTCGTCGCCTCCACGGGATAGAAGCCGAGGCTCGGCAGCGTCCATTCATCGCCCTTGCGCAGGATCGCGAAATGCCTGCCCGCATGGGTGATCTCGATCTTCGCCGCCTTGTCGATCGTCCCGCCGAGCCCGGGGAACAGAAGCGTGCCCGCCGCCGCCTCCGTCGCCGCAACCGGCGTCTGGTGCGGCCCGAAATACCATCCCGCGCCGAGCACGATCGCGGCGATGACGGCAAGAATGATGCTGGTGCGGGGCTTCATGCGCGCGCATGCCTCCGCCGGTGCCTGCGCGCGAGCCCGAGCCCGATCGCGATCAGCACCAGCAGCACGGGCACGAGCACGACGCAGAAGATGCGGAGTTCCGTCTCCAGCCGCGCGATGTTCCGGTCGAGATCGTACTCCACCTGCCGCAGCTGCTCGCGCGTCTGCACGATCTCCTGCTCGGCCGCCGCAATCGCCGCATTCTGCGCCGGCGTCAGGATCGCCGCCGATGCCCCCGCACCCGCGCCCTTGCCCCCGCCCGCCGCGCCGCTCGCCGTCCCTTGGCGCAGCGCCGTGAGCTTGTCCTCGGTGTCCTTCAGCTTCGCCTGAAGGGCGAGCTCCGTGCGGCGGAACCGCGCCTGCGCGCTCGCCTGCATCGCATCGATCAGGGTGAAGGGCCGGCTCACCGTCCCCCGCCCGCGCAGGCCCAGCAGAAGATCGCCGCCCGCCAGCGAGCCCACCAGGTTGGAGACGAAGGCCCCGTTGTCGCTGAACGGAATGGCCTCGGTCTGGCCGAAGAAATTCTGCACCTGCACCCAGAACCGATCGGCCAGGATATCGCTGTCCGCGACGACGACGAGATCGGCCGGGCTCTTCGTCTCCGCGATATAGGGCGGCAGGTTCGCCGCCCGCTTGGTGCCCGCCGGCAGCGCCGGCGGCCCCTTGAACGCCGAATGCAGCATCCCCCGCACCCGTGCCGCGATCACGCGCGGCCCGCCCGCGGCGCGGAAATCGGCGACCAGCTTCTCCGGGTTCGGGTTCACGCTCACCTCGCTCACCGGCACCAGCTCGGACTGCCGGCTCGATTCGAGGAGCGGGGTGAAGCTGATGTCCGCGCCCGGCTTTTTCGCGATATAGCCCGGCGTCGCGACCGTCACCTGCGTCAGGTCCGCCGTCGCGGGATCGCTCTTGGAGATCCCGTCCCGGATCATGAACCACGCCACATAAGGCACCGCGGAAACCTGATCCGAACCGCCCGCCTGCACGGTCACCGCCCCCGCGAGATCGCACACCACCTGGTTCTCGTCGTATGCGATCCCCCAGTCCGAAAGCAGCGGCTCGAGGGTCGAGGAATTATCGACCGAAGGCACGCCTTCCGGCCCCGGAATGTTCGCCTCCGCATCGCTGTAGGGATCGACCATCACCATCAGCCGCCCGCCGCGCATCACGAACTGGTCGATCGCGTAAAGCGTGGGCTGCGAGAGATTCTGCGCCTGCGCCACCAGCAGCACCTGGATCTTGGGGTCGATCACCTGCGTATCGAGCGGCACCTGCTCGACATGGAAATCCTTCTGCAGCTCGATCATGGACATCCACGGCCCGCCCGGCTGCCCCGGCTGCCCCTGCCCCATCATCATCAGCCGCGGATTGCCGCCGAGCGGCAGGGAGGACATCACCCCGATCACCGGCGGCTTCGGGTGCGCGAGCTCATCGACGAGCCTTGTGAGGTCATATTCGAGGAACGGCGCGCGCGAGGGATCGAAGAAGGCGATCGTCTGCTGCGTATCGATCAGATTCGTCCCCGCGAGCCCGAAATAAACCTTCGTCCCCTGCTGATCGAGCGGCACGCCGGTCAGCCCATAGCCCAGCGCCTGGTCCTCCACGCGGCTGAAGGGCTGCGGATCGTAGAATTCGAGCCGGATCATCCCATGCGCCAGCCCCGCGTACTCGCGCAGCATCGCCTGCACCCGGTCGGCATATTCGCCGTAGAGCGGCAGCCGCGCGCCCAGCGCGCGCGAGTAATAGAGCCGGAGCGTGATCGGCTCCTTGAGCTCTCCCAGGATCTCCCGCGTTCCTTTCGAGAGCGTATAGATCTTGCCCGCCGTCAGATCGAGATGCGCGTCCGCGAAGCGCGAATCGACGAAGACATTGATGCCGATCGCGATCGCCGCCACCGCGACGACCGCGAGCGCGGAAGACCAGATCCGCCGTGACGGGGCGTGCGCCGCTGCTGCCATGCTCTCAGCCCGCCTTGCTGTGATCGACGACGACCGCGTTCACGAACAGCCAGAATCCGATGAAGCTCGCGAAGAAGACGAGGTCCGGCACGCGGATCAATCCTTGCGCGAAATACTGGAAGCGCTCGATCACCGAGAAGCCGCGCGCGATCTCGGCCAGCACCGGCAGGTTGCGGTCGAGGAAATCCGTCACCACCGGATAGGCCGAAAGCGCGAAGACGAAGGAGATCGCGACCCCGAGCACGAAGGCGATCACCTGGTTCTTGGTCATCGCCGAGGTCGCGGCTCCCACCGCGAGGAACGCGCCCGAGATCAGCACGCCGCCGAGATACCCGCAGGCGATCACGCCGTTGTCGGGCGAGCCCAGGATATTCACCGTGATGACGAAGGGAAACGTCAAGGCGAGCGCGATGATGCAGAAGGCCCAGGCGGCCAGGAACTTCCCGACCACCGCCTGGCCTTCCGTCACCGGCAGCGTGAGCAAAAGCTCGATCGTGCCGAGCCGCCGCTCCTCCGCCCAGAGCCGCATGCTGATCGCGGGCACGAGCAGCAGGAAGACCCAGGGCAGGAAATTGAAGAAGGGCACGAGATCGGCCTGCCCGCGGCCGAAGAAATCGCCCGCATTGAACGTCAGCGTGCCCTGCAGCACGAGGAAGATGACGATGAACACATAGGCCACGGGTGTCGCGAAATACCCGTCCAGCTCGCGTCGCGCGATGATCAGCGCCGCGCGCATCACGCGGCCCTTTTCAGGCTTGCGGGCACGGTGATCGCGCGGAACACCTCCTCCAGCCGCCCGTCCGGGTCGCGCGCCGCAAGCCCGGCCGGCGTGTCGTCCGCCACCACCCGGCCCGCGGCAATGATGATGGCCCGCGTGCACACCGCATCCACCTCCTCCAGAAGATGCGTGCTGATCACGATCGCCTTCTCCGGGGCCATGCGGCGGATCAGCGTCCGCACCTCGTGCTTCTGGTTGGGGTCGAGCCCGTCGGTCGGCTCGTCCAGCACCAGCACGGGCGGATCGTGCAAAAGCGCCTGGGCCAGCCCGACGCGGCGCTTGAATCCTTTCGAAAGCGTCTCGACCGTCTGCAGCCGCACGCTCTCCAATTGCGTGAGCCCGACCGCATCCTCCACCCGCCGCGCGAGCGCGGCACCCGCATAGCCCCTGATGCGCGCGACGAAGCGCAGGAACCCGATCACGGTCATCTCGGGATAGGTCGGCGCGCCCTCGGGCAGGAAGCCGAGCACCCGCCGCGCCGCAACCGGCGCCTCCATCACGTCGTGGCCCGCGATCGCGGCCGTCCCCGCCGAGGGGGTCACGAATCCGGCCAGCATGCGCATCGTCGTGGTCTTGCCGGCCCCGTTGGGCCCGAGGAAGCCCAGCACCTCGCCCTTGTCCAGCCGGAACGAGACATCATCTACCGCGGTGAAGCCGCCGAACCGCTTGGTGAGGCCCGCGATCTCGATCAGTGCCGCCACGCCTCTCCCCTCTCGCGCTTTCCGTCGGGGTTCGCCCTTTAGCTCAAACCACGGTCATTGCAACCGACCGGGTGCGGATTTTATGGGCGTGTGGCAACAAGTTAATCGCGCCGCAACATGCTTGGGTCACGAACAGATCGCGATCAGCCGGAACCGGCCGATCGCGTGAATCTGCCCGGCAAGACAAAGACCGCGCGCGGCTTGCCCGAGCCATGGCGAAGGCAAGCCGCTCGCGGGGCAGCCCGCGCGCAATTGTGCGCAACGATGCGCAATCAGCGGATTTTCTTCCCTGCCGAACCGCTCTATACGACGCCTGCCCATGACCGAGCCCGCGACATCGCTCGCGCCGCGGCGCCGGCGCGCCCTTTATCGCGCCACGCATCGCGGCACGCATGAAAACGACCTCATGATCGGCGGCTTCGTCGCAAGCCGCATCGCAACGATGGACGAAGCAACCCTCGCCGCGCTGGAGGCCCTGCTCGAGCTCCCGGACCCCGACCTCGCGGACTGGATCTCGGGCCGCCGCCCCGTCCCCGCCGAGCATGACGGCCCGCTGCTCCGGGCCATGCGCGACTCCTGCGGCGGATAACCAACGACGCGATCACCGAACGCAACGCAGATCATGGCAACCACGACGACGACGATGATGATGGCGACGAAACTCGCACCGCCCGCCCCACCCGCCCCGCCCACCGGGCCCGCACCCTGGCTCACCGTCTATGGCGCGCCGGAAGGCTTCGACGCGCTCCTGCTCGCCCGCCGCCGCGCCGAGCACAAGGGTGCGATGCTCCATGTCGCCCGCGACGATGCGCGCATGGCCCGCATGGCGGAGGCGCTCGCCTGCTTCGCCCCGGAAATCGAGATCCTCGCCTTCCCGGCCTGGGACTGCCTCCCCTACGACCGGGTCTCGCCCAAGCCCGAGCTGGTCTCCGAGCGCGTCGCCACCCTCGCCCGCCTCCTTGAACCCGCCCAAGCCGCATCCTCCCCGGCCGCATCGCCCGCCCGCCCCCGCATCGTGCTCACCACCGTCAACGCCCTCGTCCAGCGCATCCCGCCCCGCGCCGCCTTCGCCGGCCGCAGCCTCACGCTCGCCGCCGGCGCCACGATCGAATCGGGCACCCTCCTCCATTTCCTCGAATCGAACGGCTATGGCCGCGCCGGCACGGTGATGGAGCCGGGCGAGTTCGCGATGCGCGGCGGCATCATCGATATCTTCCCCGCCGGCGCCGAGGAGCCGGTCCGGCTCGACCTCTTCGGCGAGCAGATCGAAACGCTCCGCCGCTTCGACCCCGCCACCCAGCGCTCCGGCTCGGCGCTGCCCGCCCTCACCCTCCACCCGGTCTCGGAGGTCCCGCTCGACGCCGCCGCCATCGCCCGCTTCCGCGCCGCCTGGCGCGAGCGCTTCGGCCTCGCCGCGAGCGGGGACGCGATCTACCTCTCCGTCTCGGAGGGCCGCCGCCATCCCGGCATGGAGCACTGGCTGCCGCTCTTCTACCCCGAGCTCGAAACCCTCCTCGACTATCTGCCGGACGCCGCGGTGAGCTTCGATCACCAGGCGGACGAGGTGCTCACCGCGCGGCTCGAAATGATCGCGGATCACTACGACGCGCGGAAAACCCCGCCCCGCGACGGCGAAACCCCCTACCGCCCGCTCCCGCCGGGCCTTCTCTATCTCGACCGCGCCGGCTTCACCGGAATGCTCCAGGGCGCCTCCGTCCTCGCCTTCAGCCCTTACGCCCAGCCCGAAGGCGCGCCCGGCCTCGATGCCGGCGCCCGCCCCGGCCCGCTCTTCACCCGCGCCGGCGGCCGCGGGGACGTCAATGTCTTCGCCGAGCTCGCCGCCTCCGCCGCCCGCTGGTCGAAGGACGGGAAGAAGCTCGTCCTCGCCGCCTGGACCGAGGGCTCCCGCGAGCGGCTCCGCCATCTCCTCGCCGAGCACGGTTTTCCCCGCGCCGAGCGCCTCGCCAGCTGGGCCGGCCTCGCCGCCCTCCCGCCCGACCGCCCCAGTCCCATCGTGTCCGGTCCCATCGTGTCCGGTCCCGTCGCGCCCGGTCCCGTCGTGCCCGGCCTCATCGTGCTCGGGCTGGAGCGCGGCTTCGCGGCCGAAAAATTCGTCGTCGTCGCCGAGCAGGACCTGCTCGGCGAGCGCATCTCCCGCCCGCCCCGCCGCCGCAAATCGGCGGACGAGCTGATCGCGGAGGCGAGCGAGCTCGCCGCCGGCGATCTCGTCGTCCACCAGGAATACGGGATCGGCCGCTATGACGGCCTCTCCACCCTCTCCGTCGATCAGGCCCCGCATGACTGCCTCCGCCTGATCTATGACGGCGAGGAAAAGCTCTTCCTCCCCGTCGAGAACATCGAGCTCCTCTCGCGCTACGGCGCCGCGGATGGCGTGGCGCTCGACAAGCTCGGCGGGGCGGGCTGGCAGACGCGCAAGGCGCGCATGCAGCACCGCATCCGCGACATCGCCCGCGAGCTCATCGCGCTCGCCGCCGAGCGCCAGGTGCGCGAGGCGCCGGCGCTCGCCCCGCCCGAAGGCACCTGGGAGGAGTTCTGCGCCCGCTTCCCCTTCGTCGAGACGGAGGACCAGTCCCGCGCCATCAACGACGTGCTCGAGGACTTCGCCTCCGGCCGCCCGATGGACCGCCTCATCTGCGGCGATGTCGGCTTCGGCAAGACCGAGGTCGCGCTCCGCGCGGCCTATGTCGCCGCCATGGCCGGCATGCAGGTCGCGGTCGTCGTGCCGACAACGCTGCTCGCAAGGCAGCATTTCCGCACCTTCTCCGCCCGCTTCGCCGGCCTCGGCGTCACCATCGCCCAGCTCTCGCGCATGGTCTCCGCGAAGGAGGCGGCCGAGGTCCGCGCCGGCATCGCCTCGGGCGCGGTCAACATCGTCGTCGGCACCCATGCCCTGCTCGCCAAGGGCATCAGCTTCGCCGCGCTCGGCCTCCTCATCATCGACGAGGAGCAGCATTTCGGCGTCTCCCACAAGGAGCGGCTCAAGGCGCTCCGCGCCGATGTCCATGTCCTCACCCTGACCGCCACCCCCATCCCGCGCACGCTCCAGCTCGCCCTCTCGGGCGTGCGCGAGATGAGCCTGATCGCGACCCCGCCCGTCGATCGCCTGGCCGTGCGCACCTTCATCATGCCCTTCGATCACCTCGTCATTCACGAGGCGATCCAGCGCGAGCGCTTCCGCGGCGGGCAGGTCTTCTGCGTCGTCCCGCGCATCGAGGATCTGCCGCGCATGGCCGAACGCTTGCGCGAGATCGTGCCCGAGGCCCGGCTCGCCGAGGCGCATGGCCGTCTTGCGCCCACCGCGCTCGAGAAGGTCATGACCGAGTTCGGGGACGGGCATTACGACATCCTGCTCTCGACCAACATCATCGAGAGCGGGCTGGATATGCCCGCGGTCAACACGCTCATCGTCCATCGCGCGGACCAGTTCGGCCTGGGCCAGCTCTACCAGCTCCGCGGCCGGGTCGGGCGCGGCAAGCAGCGCGGCTATGCCTATTTCACCTGGCCGCCGAACCAGATCCTCTCCGCCACCGCCCAGAAGCGCCTGGACGTGATGCAGACGCTGGATGCCCTCGGCGCCGGCTTCACCCTCGCCTCGCACGATCTCGATATCCGCGGCGCCGGCAATCTCCTGGGCGAGGAGCAGTCGGGCCATATCCGCGAGGTCGGCATCGAGCTCTACCAGCAGATGCTCGAGGGCGCGGTGGCCGAGCTTCGCGGCCGGGAGGGCAAGGAGCGCCGCGCCGCGCGCGACTGGACGCCCGGCATCAGCCTCGGCCTGCCGGTCCTCATCCCCGAGACCTACGTCCCCGATCTCCCCGTCCGCCTCGGCCTCTATCGCCGCATCGGCACGCTGGCCTCGGACGCGGAGCAGGAGGCGATGGCGGCCGAGCTCGTCGACCGCTTCGGCCCGCTGCCCTCGGAGGTCGAGAACCTGCTCGCCGTCGTTTCCCTCAAGCGCGCCTGCCGGGAGGCGGGCGTGGAACGGCTGGAGGCGGGGCCCAAAGGTCTCGTGCTCAGCTTCCGGGGCAATCATTTCCGCAACCCGGGCGGGCTCGCGGCCTGGCTCGCGACCCAGCGCGGCGGCATCCGGCTGCGCCCGGACCACAAGATCGCGCTTACCCGCGAGCTCGAGCCCGGCCAGCGCCTCGCCGCGGCCCGCTCGCTCCTCTCCGAGCTCGCCCGCATCGCCACCCGCGCCGAAGCCGCCTGACCAGGGGGCCCCGGACCCCCCAAAGCTTCTCTAATTCACCGTATAAGTTTTTCTTCGATCGGATGTTGTCCAAATCGAGGAGTCATGGTTGTCCAATAAGGGACGGTGAAAGGCCCGCCCGGCCTTGCCCCCGCCCGACTCAAAGCCCCCTTTTCATTGTCCCACTTCTTCCCGTCCAAATTCCGCCGGCCCCGTCCCCGCCCCGCTCGCCTTGATCGCGGCCGCGATCTCGTCGAGATCCTCAGGCCCAAGCTCGGTCGTCGCCGCACCGATCCATCCATCCACCTGCAGCGACCCCCGCGCGCCCACAATCGCCCCCGTCACCCCGGGCCACGCGAGCGTCCACGCGACCGCGACGGAGGCAACCGTCGTATGGTGCCGATCCGCGATCGGCTTGAGCGCGGCGGCGAGTTTAAGGTTGCGCACCAGTTTTTCGCCCGTGAATTCCACGTTGCGCGACCGCCAATCATTTTTCGGCAAGGCCCTCGCCCGCTCGATCGAAAAATTTCCGGAAAGCAGGCCTGACTGCATCGGGCTGTAGACGATCACCCCCGTCTCATGGGCAAGACACCAGGGCACCTCCGCCGCACCCACACTGCGCCGGATCATGGAAAAAGGCGGCTGAAGCGTATCGACATGGCCGAGCGCCTCGGCCTCCTCGAGCTGCGCCACGTTGTGGTTGGAGAGCCCGACGGCGCGTACCTTTCCTTCGCGCTTGAGATCGAGGAGCGCGCCCCAATATTCGCCAAGCGCCGTGCCATCCTCGGCCGGCCAGTGCATCTGGTAGAGATCGATCCGCTCCACCCCGAGCCGGGCGAGAGACGCGTCGATCTCGCGGCGAATGCTCGCCGGCGCGCCGACCTGGCGCGGCGAAGCCATGCGGTTCTTCTCGTCCCAGACCAACCCGCACTTGGTGAAAACATAGGGCCGCTCAGAGAGCGGGATACCCGCCAGCGCCTCGCGGACCAGTTCCTCCGAGTGGCCGAGTCCGTAGACCGCCGCGGTGTCGATCCAGTTGATCCCACGCGCGATCGCATGGCGGATGGCGGCCATCGAATCCCGATCGTCCTGCGCGCCCCAGCCGACCGCCCAATCGGCCCCGCCAATCGCCCATGCCCCGAACCCGACCCGGGTGATGTGCATGTCGGTACGGCCGAGCCGCCGTGTCGGCAACGCGGTGGTTACAGCGTCCATCGGCAATGCTCCCTTGTTGCATTGCCACATGGAGCATTTCGCGCCGCATTCAACGCGGGCGGGCCGTCAGCAGATGCGTGGCAGCTGCTCGCCAACCAGCATATCGACGATCCGCCTTCCGCCGAAGACGGTGCGCATGCTGACGCGTCCGGTATCGCTGGCGCCGCCGGGAAGGACCTCGCCGATGATGCGCGCCGCCGCGCCGAGCGGATGGGCCCGCATCGCGGCAAGTGCTGCCTCCGCCTCGCTCCGGGGGACAATGGCAACGATCTTGCCTTCATTGGCGAGATACAGAGGATCGAGCCCGAGAATCTCACAGAAGGCCTTGACCTCTTCGCGAATCGGCGTCGCGGCCTCGTCGATCTCGATTGAGACGCGCGAGGCCTGAGCGATCTCATTGAGCACCGTGGCGATTCCGCCGCGGGTCGCATCGCGAAGCGAGCGAATCCCCGGCGCTGATTCGAGCAGCGCCGCGATCAACCCGTTCAGGGCGGCGCAATCGCTCTCGATCGGGGTTTCGAGCGCGAGGTCTCCGCGCGCAGCGAGAATGGCAGCACCATGATCGCCGAGAAGTCCGTTCACCAACACGACATCACCGGGCTGCGCGCGGTGGACTCCGAGCTCGCGCCCCGCCGGGATGGCGCCGACGCCCGTGGTGGTGACGAAGAGCTTATCGCAGGCGCCTTTGTGCACGACCTTGGTATCGCCAGTAACAATGGAGACTCCGGCTGCTCGCGCCGCCTCCGCCATCGAGCTCGCGACCCGACGCAGCAGATCGACAGCAACCCCCTCCTCAACGATGACCGCGCAGGAGAGATAGAGCGGAACCGCACCACCGACGGCGAGATCATTGATGGTTCCGCAGACAGCGAGCTTGCCGATATCGCCGCCAGGGAAGAAGAGCGGATCAATGACAAAGGAATCAGTGGTGAAAGCGAGCCGATCCCCATGCGCGGCGAAGGCGGAAAGCGCGAGCCGCGCCTGATCCTCAAGCGGTACGCCAGCGCCGCCACCAAAAGCACCGACGAACACATCATCGATCAGGTCCTTCATGGCCTTGCCGCCGCCGCCATGGGCGAGCGTGACCGTCGGCACCTGAACCCGGCCGAGCCGTCTTCCCTCCGAAAGAATATTCATGCCGTTTCCGCGCGCTGCACCTTGCCGCCATACTGATGATAGGCGGCGCAGGCACCCTCCGATGAGACCATGAGCGCACCGAGCGGCGTTTCGGGCGTGCAGGCCGAGCCGAAGAGCCGGCACTGCCAGGGCTTGATCAGGCCTTTGAGGACCTCCCCACACTGGCAGGCAGCGGGATCGGCGATGCTGATATTGGGGATGGCGAATTTCCGTTCGGCGTCGAACCGTGCGTACTCCGCACGCAGCTGCACCCCAGAGTGTTCGATCGAGCCGAGGCCGCGCCATTCGAAGAATTCCCGCAGCTCATAGACCTGTGCAACCGCGCGCAAGGCCGCCGCGTTGCCGGCTTCGGGTACGACGCGTGCGTACTGGTTCTCGATCTCGGCGCGGCCATCCTTGATCTGCTTCAGAACCATCCAGATCGATTGGAGAATGTCGAGCGGCTCGAAACCCGCGATCACCATCGGCTTGCGGTGGAAGCGGGCGATGAATTCGTAAGGCGCGGTGCCGATCACCATCGAGACATGGCCGGGGCCGAGGAACCCATCGAGCTCCAGGTCGGGACTTTCCAGGATCGCGCGAATCGTCGGCACGATGGTGATGTGATTGCAGAACACGGAGAAATTCGCGATGTCTTCACGATCCGCCTGAAGAATGGTGAGCGCCGTCGAGGGCATCGTGGTCTCGAATCCGAGGCCGAAGAATACGACCTCCCGTTCCGGATTTGCGCGTGCGATCGCGAGCGCGTCCAGTGGCGAATAGACCATGCGGATATCCGCCCCCTCGGCCTTGGCCTGCATCAGGCTCTTGCGCGAGCCGGGCACACGCATCGCATCGCCGAAGGTGGTAAAGATGACGCCAGGCTGCTCGGCGATGCCGAGGCAGGCATCGACCCGGCCGATCGGCAGGACACAGACAGGGCACCCCGGCCCGTGCACCAGCTCGATCCGGCTCGGCAGCATGCCCTCGACGCCGTAGCGGAAGATCGAATGCGTGTGTCCGCCGCAAACTTCCATGATGTGGATCTGCCGTCCGATACAAGCGGCAAGAGCCCCGATCTCTCTCACCAGGATCGCGGCCTTGTCGCGATCGCGAAACTCGTCGACATATTTCATGGAGATGCCTTCGCGCTCGTGGCGCCGAGACGCATCGCCTCCATTTCCGCCTGCGCTTCGCCGAGCTCCTGGAGAATGCGGAGCGTCTCTGCCGCCTCTGCCTCGTCGATGCGGCTCATAGCGAATCCGACATGGATCAGCACCCAGTCTCCGACGCAGGACTCCACCGGATGGGTCTCATCGACGATGCAGACGATGTTGATCTGCCGCCGGACGCCGCCGACATCGACGGTCGCGAGCATATTGGCCGCATCGTCGATTCTCACGATGCGGCCGGGAATGCCGAGGCACATTGCCGCGTCCTCTCTTCTTCCCCTTCGGCGATCAGCCGCGCTGCCGCGACCGCCGCCTGCCCGAGTGCGAGGCCTCCGTCATTGGCTGGAATCTCCTCATGGGCAAGTACGGAAAAATCCTGATCCTTGAGGCGGCGCAGAACCTCCTCGAACAGCACCTTGTTCTGAAGGCATCCGCCCGAGAGAGCAACCGTTTCGAATCGCGGCCTGTCCGCGGTACCGCGCAGCCTCGCTGCCATGACGACGATCGCCTGCGCCAGCCCCTTGTGGAAGCGCGCCGCGATTACGGGCCGAGGCGTTTTCCGGGAGAGGTCGGCAAGGAGCGCGTTCCACATCGGCGCAGGATCAAGAATCGGCATGTCCTTCGCCTCGACGATATCGAAGCTGTAGGCCAACGCCTCGCTCTCCTCGCAGAGCGCCGCCTCGTCGACAACCGCTTCGAGCATGGAAGCCGCATGGCCCTCATAGGCTTGGCGCTCGCAACAGAGCCCGAGTGCCGCCGCCACGGCATCGAACAGCCGGCCGCAGGAGGAAGCAAGCGGGGCGTTGAGCCCCCGACCTATCATCGCATCCAAGACCGCGCGTGACCTTGGCGCCAGTTTCGAGTACACCTCGGTTTCCGAAAAATCCTCTTCCAGTCCGGCCCAGCCTATTCCGGTCGCGATATGCGCATAAAGGTTTCGCCACGGCTCGCGCACGGCCTGCACGCCGCCCGGCATGGGCACGGGCTTGAAACAGCCAAGCCTCTCGTAGCGGCGGTAATCGGCGATCAGAAACTCGCCGCCCCAGATTGTTCCGTCATCGCCCCAGCCGAGCCCGTCGAGCACGATGCCGAGCACCGGCGGCGCCGCGATCGGATAGTGGTTCTCTGCCAGGCACGAAGCGACATGAGCATGGTGATGCTGCACTTCGATCAGCCTCAACCCTTCCGTGGCCGCCCGCTCGCGCGCGAGCTTCGCACTCAGATACTCCGGATGCTCATCGGCCGCGAGCGCCTCGGGCACGTGATCGAACAGCTCCGCATAAAGCCTCAGCATCCGGCGAAAGTCCGCGAACGTTCTCGCATCCTCCAGATCGCCCAGGTGCTGAGAGAGCGTAGCCCGCCCATCTCCGAGCAGGCAGAACGTCGCCTTGAGCTCACCGCCGAAAGCAAGCAGCGAAGGCGCGGCGGCGAAACCGCCGGGGAGCCGGATCGGCGCCGGAGCGAAGCCGCGCGCCCGGCGCAGCACCCGTCCGCGCCCGGCCATGATCCGCGCCACCGAATCATCCACACGATTGGCGATTTCCCGATCGTGTACCAGCGCATAGGCCGCGATACCGCTCAGCCTCTCCCGCGCCTCATCATCGCTTATCACCTGCGGCTCATCGGAAAGATTGCCGCTGGTCATCACGAGCGGCCCGTTCACCTCCTCGAGGATCAGAAGGTGCAGCGGCGTCGTCGGCAGCATGAAGCCGAACGTGTGCAGGCCGGGCGCGACCACCTCCGGCAACCGTTCCGGCCCATCAGCCCTTAGCAGCACGATCGGCGCCTCCGATCCTGCGAGCAGCCGCTCCTCGTCCGGGCCGAGGCGGCAGTAGCGCCGGATCACGCCCATATCGCGTGCCATCAGCGCAAAGGGCTTGGCGTCGCGATGCTTGAGCGAGCGCAGTCGTGCGACAACGTCCGCGTGCGTCGCGGCGCAGGCGAGCTGGTATCCGCCCAATCCCTTGATTGCGATGATCTCGCCCGCTTCGATAAGCCGCACGGCTTCCTTCACGCCGCCAGCCATTGCCTCCCCGTCATGAAGCCGCACCAGCATTGCCGTCGGCCCGCAATCCGGGCAAGCGATCGCTTCGGCATGAAACCTTCGATCGGCCGGCTCCCGGTACTCGGCGACGCATCGTTCGCACATCGCAAACGATGCCATCGTCGTTCTGGCCCGATCATAGGGAATGCCGCGGACGATGCTGAGTCGCGGGCCGCATTGGGTGCAGTTGGTGAAGGGATACCGATAGCGCCGCTGCGAAGGATCGGTGGTCTCCGCCGCGCAGGCTGCGCAAATGGCTGCGTCGGGGGTCACCTCCGTGCGCCGGCCGCCGACCACGCTCTCACCGATGGCAAAAGCTTTCGGCAGCTCGCCGGTGAAATCCCGCAACGCGATCTGCTCGATCCGGCAAAGCGGCGGCGGTTCACGCTGCAAATGCGTAACGAATGCGCCAATCTCGTTCCTTCCGCCGCCGACCCGGATGAGCACCCCTTCGCTATCGTTCAGCACCTCGCCCGCAAGACCGAGCTGGCGTGCAAGGCGCCAGACGAACGGGCGAAACCCCACACCCTGCACCCGACCTCGTACGCGGATTTCGACCTGCCGCCGGCAAAGGCCAGGGGGCGGAGCCCCCCTGACCATGGTTTTCACGTCGAATAGTCCGAGAAAGCGGCGCCGCCGTAGCGAGCGCGATAATCGGTGCGGACGTTCACGAGCGCCACTGTCCCCTCGTCCACCTTTTCTTGCGCGCGCTTGAGGGCCGGGCGGATATCTTCTGGTCGTTCAACATATTCGCCGTGGGCGCCAAGGGCTTCGGCGATGCGATCAAATCGCGTGTAACCGAGATCACGTCCGGGTTTTTCTCGCTTCGGGTCTGCCGTCCACCCGCCGTTGAGGCTGATGACGACGAGGATCGGAATACGATGGCGCACGGCGGTGTCGAGCTCCATGGCGTTGAGGCCGAAGGAGCCGTCGCCATGAACGACGATCACTTGCGTGTCAGGCTTGGCGATTTTCGCACCGATGCCGAACGGCAGCCCGACGCCCATGGTGCCGAAGGGCCCCGAATTGAGGCGATGGCCCGGCACGAAAGTGGGCATTGTTTGCCTTCCGTAATTCAGCGTCTCCTGCCCGTCGACGCAGAGAATCGCGTCACGGCGGGCGAAGTCGCGAATTTCTTCGAGGAGTCGCACCGGGTGGATTTCGCCGTTCTCATCCGGGCGGTTGGCGCCGGCGGAAGCACGCTTGGCGGCCTCACCCTCGGCAAGGATTTCGCGCCAGGATTTATAGGTGTCCAACGTGATGCGATCGCCAATGCCGGAGATGAGCTGCTCGAGCACCATGCGGCAATCGCCGACGATAGGGATATCCACTGTGCGTGCGGCGGTCGCCATTTCCTCCGGGTCGATATCGATGCGTGCGATCGTCGCGGTCGCAGAGAATCGCGGGGGGGCGGCGTGGCCGATGATATAGTTCATGCGCGTGCCGAGGATGACAATCAGGTCGGCCTCTCGAAAAGCCGTGCTGCGCATTGCGAGATAAGAATATGGATGGTCGTCGGGAACGACGCCGCGGCCTTGCGGCGTGGTATAGAAGGGGATGCCGATTTTTTCCACCAGCGCCTGCATTTCTGCGGCAGCCTGCGACCAGATGACGCCGCTGCCAGAAACAAGGATCGGCTTGCGCGCGGCGGCCAGGGCGTCGATCAGTTTCGTGATCTGGCGCGGGTCGCCGAGCGGACGCGCATCCAAGAGCGGGCGGCCGCAAAAACTCCAGTCGACCAGGTTTTCGTCGATCTTCTGGTAAAGAATATCGCCGGGAAAATCGAGATAGACGGGGCCGGGCTTGCCCGCCATTGCCGTCTGCAGCGCGAAATTGACCTGCTGGGGGATGCGCTTGAGGTTGTGTATGCGATCGACATGCTTGGTGCAGCCGCGCATGAGCTGCACCTGGTCGATCTCCTGAAAGACTTGGCGTCCAAACTGGCTGATCGGGCTCGAGCCGCCGATCGCGACCACCGGCGCGCAATCGATCAGCGCATTGGCCATGCCCGTGACGAGGTTCGCGACCCCTGGCCCGCTCGCCGCCATGCAGATTCCCGGCTTCTGGAGCAGCCGGCTGTAAGCCTGTGCCATGAACGCAGCCGCTTGCTCGTGGCGGACGTCGATCATGCGGATGCCTTCCTTGATGCAGGTCGCTTCGGCAAGCAGCATCGGCCCTCCCATAAGGAAGAAAAGATTCTCCGTTCCTTCTTTCTTGAGGCATCGGGCAAGAATTTCCGAACCTGTGAGCTCCGCCATCGTTTCCTCCGTTCGTTTCAATCACCGACGCGCGTGCGCATATCCGCGCTCATCGTGCCGAGCCATTCCGCAAGCACCGTCTCCGTGTGCTCCCCGAGCAGGGGTGCCGGGTGAACCGGTGGTGGACGCCCGGAAAACCGCACTGGCCAGGCCGGCATTTTGTACGCCCCGGCGGTCGGATGCGCCATCGTCTGGACGATGCCGCGCTCGGCGAATGTGGGATCGTTCAGAAGCTCCGCGGGGTCGAGCACGGCGCCGGCGGGAATTCCGGCAGCACCCAGGATGCGCATAGCCTCGTGCTTGTCATGCACACGCGTCCAAGCGGCGACCATCCCGTCCACCTCTGCCGCGCGTTCAGCGCGCGCGGCCGGCGTGGCGTAGCGCGGATCGTCGGCGAGGTCCTCGCGGCCAATGACGCCGAGCAGCCGGCGCCAATGCTCGGGATTGGCCCGGCTCGTATAGACATAGACGTAATCGTTGGCGCCACCGCCTTTGCACGGATAAGTGCCCATGGGCGGGTTCAGCGCGAGCACGCTGCCCGCGCCGGCGCGGCGCGGGGTGCTTCCGGTGCGGGTGAGAGTGGCGAAAGCACCACGGATATACTGGAACATCGCATCCTGCATCGCGACCTCGAGATGCTCGCCTTGGCCCGTCCGTGCGCGACGATAGAGAGCCGCAAGAATCGAGATCGCGAGCAGCATGCCGGTGCCGGTGTCGCCAAGCGTCGGCCCCGGTTTGAGCGGCGGGCCTTCGACCTCGCCGGTGATGCTCATGGTGCCGCCGCAGGCTTGCGCGATCATGTCGAAGGCGAGGTTGCGCTCATAGGGGGAGCCCGCGCCGAATCCCTTCACCTGTGCGTAGATGATCGCGGGGTTGAGCGCGCGGACGGTTTCGGGACCGAGCCCGAGCCGCTCGATCGCGCCCGGCGCGAAGTTCTCAACAAACACATCGGCGCGCGCGGCAAGTGCCTTTGCGAGCGCCAGATCGCGCGGGGACTTGAGATCGAGCGCGATGGATTTCTTGTTGGCGTTGTATTGCAGGAAATAATGCGCGTCTCCCTGTGGCGGCGGGCTGAGCGCGCGGCCGGGATCGCCGCTTTTCGGGTTCTCGACCTTTACCACTTCAGCGCCGAGCCAGGCGAGCGCCTCGGTGCATGAGGGGCCGGCCTCAAACTGCGTAAGGTCGAGCACGCGTACGCCAGCCAAGCAGTCTTCCCCATTCATAGGCGCTTCCTCCAATTTGCCGCGAGCTTGGCCGCCACGCGGGTGTTCTGTCCACCGGGCCGGCTTCGTGGAGGCATGGAGAAAGGGGATGGACCTTGGGACTCGCCCCGATTTGGCGTAAAAACAGGCGATCGAGGGTCTCATGTCCGAAGAATTCCACCGTATCCGTCGCCTTCCTCCTTACGTGTTCGCGGAAGTGAACACTGCCAAGGCACGGGCCCGTGCCGGGGGCGAGGACATCATCGATCTCGGCATGGGCAACCCGGACAGCGCCACGCCGCCTCATATCGTGGCCAAGCTGGTGGAGGCGGTGCAGGATCCGCGCACGCATCGCTATTCGGTGAGCAGGGGCATTCCCGGTCTCCGCCGGGCGCTGGCGACCTATTATCGGCGCCGGTTCGATGTCTCGCTCGATCCCGAGACCGAGATCATCGCCACGCTCGGCTCGAAAGAGGGGCTCGCCAACCTTGCCTCGGCCATCACCTCGCCGGGCGACACGATCCTCGTGCCCAATCCTTCCTACCCGATCCACCAGTTCGGCTTCATCATCGCCGGCGCTGCCGTTCGCTCCGTGCCTGCCGCGCCGGACGAGGAGATGCTCCGTGCGCTCGATCGCGCGGTGCGCCACTCGGTTCCGAAGCCGACGGCGCTGATCGTCAATTTCCCATCCAACCCCACCGCCTATCTTGCCGACCTCGATTTCTACCGCGAAATCGTCTCCTTTGCCCGCCGCCACGAGATCTGGGTGATGTCGGACCTCGCCTACGCCGAGATCTATTTCGGCGAGAAGGTCCCGCCCTCGCTGCTCCAGGTTCCGGGGGCGAAAGATATTGCCGTAGAATTCACAAGCCTTTCCAAGACCTATTCGATGCCCGGTTGGCGGATGGGCTTCGCGGCCGGCAACCCGCGGCTCATCAGCGCGCTCGCGCGGATGAAGTCCTACCTCGATTACGGCGCCTTCACGCCGATCCAGGTTGCAGCCACGGCCGCGCTGAACGGGCCCCAGGAGTGCGTGGCCGAGCTTCGCGCCCTCTACAGGGAGCGGCGGGACGTGCTGGTCCGCGGCCTCGCGGCGGCGGGTTGGGAGGTGCCTTCGCCCGAAGGCTCGATGTTCGCCTGGGCGCCGATCCCGCCACGCTATACCTCTCTCGGCAGCCTCGAGTTCAGCAAGCTCCTGCTCGAGCGCGCAAAGGTCGCGGTCTCGCCGGGCATCGGCTTTGGCGAGCATGGTGAGGGTTATGTTCGCATCGCGCTCGTCGAGAATGGCCACCGTCTGCGCCAGGCCTGCCGCTCGATCCGCACCTTCCTCCAGGCTGGCTCCAACCAGGCGGAACCCGCCTTGGCTCCGGCCTCCGTTTAAGCCGTGCCCGTGGCGAAGATAGATGGCGAAGACAGATACAGCGCTCACACTGATCGGCGGGCCGACCGTGCTCATCGAGCTCGCCGGCTTCCGGCTCCTTACCGATCCGACCTTCGACGCCCCAGGCCGCTACGAGGCGCGCGGCATCACCCTCGAGAAAACCCGCGGCCCCGCGATCGCGGCGGACTCCATCGGGCGGATTGACGCCGTCCTTCTCAGCCACGACCAGCATTTCGACAATCTCGACCGCGCCGGCCGCACATTGCTGGACAGAGCCGGACGAACCTTCACCACGCAGGCCGGCGCAGCCCGCCTCGGTGGAGCCGTGATCGGTCTCGCACCCTGGGAGACGGCAACACTGGAGGGAGCCGGCACTGCTCGCCTCTCGGTCACGGCCACACCGGCGCGCCACGGCCCACCCGGTATCGAGCCCATCAGCGGCGAGGTCATCGGCTTCGTCCTCGGCCTCGATCAGCCGGGCGACGCGATCTACGTCACCGGCGATACCGTCTGGTACGAAGGCGTGGCCGAAGTTGCGCGCCGTTTCCGCCCGCGCCTCGTCATCCTCTTTGCAGGCGCGGCAAGGCCCCGCGGCCCGTTTCACGTGACGATGGACAACAACGACGCGATTGAGACCGCGCATGCTTTTCCCGGTGCGCGCATGATCGCGGTGCACAATGACGGCTGGCTCCATTTCACCGAAAGCCAGGCGGCCTTCGTCCAGGCTTTCACCACGCTTGGCCTCGCCTCGCGCCTCGAAACGCTGGAGCCTGGCCGGAGAGCCGAGCTCGTGTTGCCTTGAGCGGACGTCGCAGCTTTCCTTGAGCCGGCTTCCCGAGCGGGATTATCTTGCGCGCGCAATGAAGAACCGTCGGGAGGGAACCCATGAAATACGTCCTGCTCGGCACCCTGGATGCAGCATGGGCCGGCAAGCAAACGGACCGCGTGAAGAAAGCCGAAGCAAAGCTCAAGGAGCTCGGCATCAAGCTCGACACCATCCACTACACGCAGGGGCGGTTCGACTTCGTCGATGTCGTTGACGCGCCGGACCCCGAGGCAATGCTGAGCTTCTCGGTCTGGTATGCCGCCCAGGGCTTCGGCCGCCTCGAAAGTCTGCCCGCCTTCGAAGCGAAGATTTTCGAAGCGGCGACGAAAAAGGCCATGAAGTAGAACCCTCTGCCGGCTTCATCGCGGCGGGTTGAGGGCGGCGGGTTGAGGGCGGCGGGTTGAGGGGAGCGGGCAAAGATCTGTACCATCTGGCCCGTGTGCGCGTTTGTGGCAGAGCTAGTATATTGAAATAAAACGATATTTCCCGTGAGGCTGAGGGCGGGCCGGCGCCCAGATCGGCCACGGAATGATCGGTCGGACTGACACGCTGAAACGGATTACGGGCGGACGGTTCACAACCTGTTCTTCCGGCCGGAACAGGGTCGCGATGGATCATGCCGAAGATCCGACGGCCGTCCCTGCCCGGGTTCCGACTTCAGACGGTTGCGCCGCTTCGAGCGGAGGGTGCTCGTGCCGCTCGCTCCTTTCGCCGTCGGGCCAGACAACGGCCAATTCCTCATGGCTTTCGCGGGCTCCGCCACGGAAGAAAAGTGCAGGTCGCGGCAGGCAGATGATCGCCTCCGGCGTCGCCCAATAAAGCGCAAGCCCGGCCGTGCTCATCTGCAGGAACGGCAGCCAGAACGAACGAAGGATCCCGCTCCATGGCCGCGCGAGGTCGCCGCCCGGGCTTCCGGCATTCAGCTCGCCGAGCGCGCACCAGGCCCCGTATACCGGGTCGAGCGCGTTCTCAACAAAGGCGGCGAATGCGCAGCTTCGTGCCGCCGTCAGCACCTCCCTTCCCGCTTCGCCGCCTGCCCTCTCCAGCAGCGCGTCCCATGCTGCCTGCCCTGCCTCGCCGTACGGATCGTCGATCGCCTCCGGATTCTCCAGAATCTCCGCCCACGCGATCATCCAGGCGCTCATCCAGTCCTCCGCGAAGGAAGGTGGCGCGGGCGCATCGAGCACCGGCTCTCGCGCGGCATCGTTGCCTCCGCGAATAGCCGCCCGAAGGTTTCGCGGCTGGCGGCAGGCGAGATAGAGATCCGCGACCGCTCCCCGTGCGCGCCCGCGCGCCGCGCGCTCGCCCCAGCGCGCGTTCCACGGATGGGATGTGCGCTCCGCATACCGAGGGTCATGCACCGCAGCCGCGATCTGGCGCTCCATCGCATCGTACGCGGCCCGCCAGGCTGCCGCCTTTGCCGCCACCACGAAATCCCGCTGCTCCGCGCCCGGTTCAGGCACATGGACGCAGAGGCCGCGCGCCCGCGCGAGACGCCGGGCCGCTGCGCGTGCGATCTCGGGGATCCGCTCCGGAAGCGATGCCAGCGCCCGCGCGATGACCGCCTCCCGCGCCGCGCCGAGCCCGCCCTGCCAGGCAATCGGCCGATCGATCCCGAGCACCCGCATCTGCCGGTGCAACGCCGCCTCCACCCGCCCGCGATCGAGCCGCGGCCGGGCCGGGTCGCCGCCGGCAAGGACGCGCAGGCGCCGGCGGACGGAAGGGCGGATCAGCGAGAGCGAAGGGTAGTGCATGGCCCGATCTCCGGCGAGAAAAGGCAGCGTTCCCGCCATCTGGGCCGCCGGCCGCGCGAGCGGAAGGGCCGGAAACAGATTGTGTTCTGCCCGAAAGCCCGGGCGTTTATGCCAGCCCGTGCCAGCGCCGGAACCAGGCGACGAACCGTGGAATCCCCTCCGCAAGCGGCGTCGCGGGCCGGAACCCGGCCAGCTTGCCGATCGCATCGACCGCGGCGAAGGTCTCGACCACCTCGGAGGCCGGACGCGGCGCGCAGCGTATCACTGCTCTCCGCCCCAACGCTTCCTCGAGCAGCTCGACGAGGGTAGCCACCTCCTCGCTCCGATGGTTGCCGATATTCAGCACCCGTTGCGGCGGGACACCGTCCGGAGGCCGATCGAGGCAGCCGAGCACGCCTGCCACGATATCGTCGATATAAGTGAAATCGCGCCGTAGCCTGCCCTCGTCATAGAGCGTGATCGGCGTCCGTTCGACGATCGCTCGCGCGAAGCTGTAATAGGCCATGTCCGGCCTGCCCCATGGCCCATAGACCGTGAAGAAGCGGAGCCCGGTCTGCGGGAGCCCGAACTGGTGGGCGTACGCGTAGCTCATCAATTCGCCCGCGCGCTTGGTTGCCGCATAGAGCGAGACCGGCCGGTCGACGCGGTCGCCTTCGGCGAAGGGCAATTCCGTGTTTGCGCCATAGACCGAGGACGAGCTCGCATAAACGAGGTGCCGCAGCTCTTTGAGCCGCCGCGCCGCCTCCAGGATCACGAGATGACCCGCGACGTTGGTCTCCGCGTAGCTATAGGGATCGACCAGCGCGTAACGAACCCCCGCCTGCGCCGCGAGATGCACGACGGTGCGCGCCGCCCGTTCGGCCTCGAACAGGGAAAGAACCGCCTCGCGGTCGGTGATGTCGAGACGATGGAACACGAAGCCCGGCGCGCGCGCGAGCAGGCCGAGCCGCGCTTCCTTCAGCCGCACGTCGTAATAGGGGTTGCAGTCGTCGATCCCGACGACCCGCTCGCCTCGCGCCAGCAACGCGCGTGCCACGTGATGGCCGATGAACCCGGCCGCGCCGGTGAGCAGGACGGTCATGAAATCGGCCGCGCCAACAGCCGGTCCTCAAGGAGCTCGAGCACCGCGTGACCGAGCGTGATGTGGCATTCCTGGATGCGCGCCGTCTCGGAATCGGGAACGAGCAGCGCGTGAGCGCAGAGACCTGCCGCCTCGCCGCCATCGCCGCCGAGCAGCCCCACCGTCACGATTCCCATCTCCCGCGCTGCCTTCAAAGCCGCCAGCACGTTCGGCGAACGGCCGGAGGTGGTGATGCCGAAAAGCACGTCCCCTGCCCGCCCAAGCCCGCGCAGCGGCCGCTCGAATATCCGGTCGAAACCGTAATCATTGCCGCAGGCAGTCAGCGCCGCCGGATCGAGCGTCAGCGCCAGCGCCGCATAAGACGGCCGCTCGTGCCCCGAGCGCAGCCGGATCAGAAACTCGGTCGCGAGATGCTGGGCGTCGGCCGCCGAACCGCCGTTGCCGCAAAAAAGCAGCTTTCCCCCGCCGCGCAGGCTTGTCTCGCAGGCCCCGACCACCGCCAGCACAGGGAAGGCGAGCTCAGCGGCGATCCGTTGCCTGAGCAGAGCCCCGCGCTCCATGATCGCGCGGAACCGCACGGCCTCATCCCTCGCCATGCCGGAGGCTATCCCCTGGGAAAACTGCTCAGCCGAGCGCGGCTTCGGCGGTGCGCACGGCCTGCAGCGGCAGCGCCGCCCGCCCGACCACCCGCCCGCCGATGCAGGCCAGCCAGTCCGCGCCCTCCTCAGGCGGCCCGGGCCGGAGCTCGATCACCCGCCCGTCCGTATCCAGCGCCACCGCCCGGTAGAGCCGCCACCCTTCCGAGAGGGGCCCCAGCACGCGCACCACCCGCGCCACCGCCTGGCCTCTCTCATCACACCCGATCCATTCCACGGCGCGGCTCGCTGCCTGGCCCTCGCCCCTTCGCCCGCGCATCCAATGCAGCCGGGAAGGTTGCATCACCCCGTATCAGGCCGTCTTCGCCATGATCTCGTCCGCGATCTGCCGCGGCACCGGATCGTAGTGGTGGAACTGCATGGTGAAGGAGGCGCGGCCCTTGGTCATGCTCCGAAGATCGGAAATGTAGCCGAACATTTCCTTGAGGGGAACATGGGCGCGGACGATGATCGTCGAGCCCGAGCTGTCCTGGCTCTGGATCACCCCCCGCCGCCGGCTGAGGTCGCCCACCACGTCGCCCACATGGTCCTGCGGGGTGGTGATCTCGACGTCCATGATCGGCTCGAGGATGATCGGCGCCGCCTTCTTCATCCCCTCGCGGAAGCAGGCCTTGGCCGCGATCTCGAAGGCGAGCGCCGACGAATCGACGTCGTGGTACTTGCCGTCGAGCAGGGTGTAGCGGAAATCCACCGTCGGGAACCCGGCCAGCACGCCGGTATCGGCCTGGACGCGGATGCCCTTCTCCACCGCCGGGATATATTCCCGCGGCACGGTGCCGCCGACCACCTTGTTCTCGAAGACGATGCCGCCGTTCCGCTCCAAGGGCTCGAAGAGGACCTTCACTTCGGCGAACTGGCCGGCGCCGCCGGTCTGCTTCTTGTGGGTGTAGGTCTCGGTATGGGCGCGGCTGATCGTCTCGCGATAGGCGACCTGCGGGGCGCCGATATCCGCCTCGACCCCATACTCGCGCTTGAGCCGGTCGATGATGATCTCGAGGTGAAGCTCGCCCATCCCCGAGAGAATGGTCTGCCCGCTCTCCTGGTCCGTGCGCAGCCGCAGCGAGGGGTCCTCGCCCGCGAGCTTCTGCAGGCCCAGCGTCATCTTCTCGATCCCCTCCTTGGTCCGGGGCTCGACCGAGATGTCGATCACCGGCACCGGGAAGGCCATCCGCTCCAGCACCACCGGGTCCTCGGCCGCGGCCAGCGTATCACCCGTCGCGGTGTCCTTGAGGCCGACGAAGGCGACGATGTCGCCGGCCGAGACCTCCTTGATCTCCGCCCGCTTGTCGGCGTGCATCTGGAACATCCGCCCGATCCGCTCGCGGTGCCCCTTGGTCGTGTTGAGCACCATATCGCCCGACCGAGCGGTCCCGGCATAAATACGCACGAAGGTCAGCGTGCCGTACTTGTCGTTGATGATCTTGAAGGCGAGCCCGGCGAAGCGCGCGTCGGGGTCGGCCTTGATCACCCGCCGCTCGGCGCCGCTCTCCTCCTCGCCTTCCTCGGCCGCGACCTTGATCCCCGGGATATCCACCGGCGAGGGCAGGTAATCGATCACCGCATCGAGCAGCGGCTGCACGCCCTTGTTCTTGAAGGCGGTGCCGCAAAGAACGGGGCGGAAGACGCCGCTGATCGTCCCGGCCTTGATACAGCGCTTCAGGGTCGCGACGGAAACGTCTCCCTTGTCGAAATATTCTTCCATCGCCGCATCATCGACCGAGAGCGCGGTATCGAGGAGGGTCTGGCGGTATTCGCGGGCCTGCTCGGCGAGGTCCTCGGGGATCGGGGCGTCATGGTACTTGGCGCCGAGCTCGCCGCCCTCCCAGACGATGGCCTTCATCTCCACGAGATCGACCACGCCCTGGAACTTGTCCTCGATCCCGATCGGCAGCTGCAGCGGCAGCGCCACGATGTCGAGCTTTTCGCGCAGAGTCGCCGTGGCGCGGAAGAAATCCGCCCCCGTGCGGTCGAGCTTGTTGATGAAGATGATGCGCGGAACATTGTAGCGGTCGGCGAGCCGCCAGTTGGTCTCCGACTGCGGCTGCACCCCCGCCACGCCCTCGATGATGAAGATCGCCCCGTCCAGCACGCGGAGGCTGCGGTTCACCTCGATGTTGAAATCGATATGGCCGGGCGTGTCGATGATGTTGATCCGGTGACCTTCCCACTCGCAGGTCACGGCAGCGGAGGTGATGGTGATCCCCCGCTCGCGCTCCTGCTCCATGTAGTCGGTCGTGGTCGTGCCCTCGTGCACCTCGCCGATCTTGTATGACACACCCGTGTAATAAAGGATGCGCTCGGTCGTGGTGGTCTTGCCCGCGTCGATATGCGCGGTGATGCCGATATTGCGGATCTTCTCAAGCGGCGTGCCGGGCACGGCGAACCTCCATCATGGCGGGCAAACCACAACGGGCGCGGCGGGAGGTTCCCGCGCGCCCGCTTTCTGCCGGCCAAGTGCAAGCGATCACGTGACGGCCGGACCCATCCTGTGGGCAGAGAAATGCACATGCCGGCCGCGTTTTGCAAGCGCTCCGCGTCCTGCCCGCCGCAACACCCTTCCCGGCCGCTCCGATCCGCTGTTTGATCAGCCTCACAAGAGCGGGCTCACAAGAGCGGGCTCACAAGAGCGGGAGGAGCCAATGGAAATCACCCCCGGCAAAGGCACTCTCGGGGCGCGGATCACGGGACTCGACATCGGCCGGCCCCTCGCGGATACGGATCTGCGCATCCTGCTCACGGCACTCGGCCGCCATGGCGTGCTCTGCTTCCCGGACCAGACGCTCGATGTCCCGGCCTTCGCCGCTTTCGGCCGCCGCTTCGGTGCGCTCGAGGTGAACGTGGCCAACACCCACCACGCGCCGGACTTCCCGGAGGTGATGATCCTTTCCAACGTCCGCCGCGACGGGAAGCCCACCGGCCTCGCCGATGCCGGCCAGGGCTGGCACACCGACATGTCCTACAGCCGTGAGATCGCGCTCGCCAACATTCTCCACGCGCTCGAAGTCCCGCGCCGCGACGGCCGCCCGCTCGGCGATACTCAGTTCCGCAACATGCATGCCGCGTACGAGGATCTGCCGTCCGATCTCAAGCGCGCCCTCGCCGGCCGCACCGCCACGCATGATTTCGCGAAATTCTGGGATATGATGCGCGCCCGACCCGGTTCCGCCCGCGCGCCGCTCACCCCCGAGCAGCGGGCGAAGAAGCCGCCAGTCTCCCAGCCGATCTTTCGCCGCCACCCGCTCACCGGGCGGACGATCCTCTACGCCAACGTGGGCTACACTGTGCGGATCGACGGCATGGCGGAGGATGAGAGCGCCGAGATCCTGGATCGCCTCTTCCGCCACCAGGAACGCCCCGAATATCTCCATGCCCATCGCTGGACCGAGGGCGACGTCCTGATGTGGGACAATATCGGCACCACCCACAATGCCGTGGCCGACTATGGCCCGGACGAAAAGCGCACCATGCGCCGCGTGCAGGTGATGGCCAGCCTCGATTACGAGGCCCTTCTCGCCGCCTGAGCCCGATCCAGGCTGTGGCGGGTTGTGCGCCTGGCCGAGCAGCGAAGCGCGGTCAGCCAGGCGCAATCAGCCTTACTCGGCGCCGGCCGCGATCCCCGCATTCACCTCGCCGATCGCCTGCTCGACCAGGTTCATCGCGTTCACGCGGTGCCCGCCCTTGTCGGCAATTGCCAACTGAAGCTGACGATTGGCAGCGTAGAGATCGGCGCGCGCATTGAGCATGTGGCCCTGAACGGCGAACGCGGCACCGCTCGCCAGCGCACCGATGAGCACACCACCCCCGAGCGCGGCCGCGAAGCGGACACGCGAAATTCTGATGTCGGCCATTGGATATATATCCTCTTCTCGCGTCCACGGACGGATCGCGGCGGCGCGCTTATTGGCATTTCCCAATGATTCCGGCAATACATGTTTCGGTTGTTTCATGGGCTTCGCGTCACCGAACAGAGCTCCCCTTTCCCGGCTGCGGTTCCGACGCGAGACTCGCCCATGCACGCAAGCGGCTTGCCCCGCCCGATCCTCCTCGATTGCGACCCCGGCACCGACGATGCGCTGGCGATCCTCCTCGCCCTCGCCTCGCCCGAGCTCGCCATAGAGGCGATCACCGTCCCCGGCGGCAACGCCCCGCTCGAGCGCACCCTCGCCAACGCGCTCGGCCTCGTTGCCCTCGCCGGCAAGACCATCCCGGTCCATGCCGGCGCCGACCGCGCCCTTCTCGGGCCCTACCCGCCCGGTTGGTCCGGCCACGGCGCCGACGGCATGGCCGGCGTCGCGCTCCCGCCAGGCCAGGCTGCTGCCCCGGGGATCGCCGCGGACGCCATCCGCGCCGCGCTCGGCGCCGCACCCGCCCCCCTCACCCTGGTCGGCATCGCGCCCGCGACCAATCTCGCCCTCGCGCTCGCCACCGAACCCGCCCTTGCCGCCAACGTCGCCGAAATCGTCCTGATGAGCGGAGCCCGAAACGCCGGCAACACGACCCCGGCGGCCGAATTCAATGCGCACGCCGATCCCGAGGCGCTGGCGATCCTCACCGCCTCCGGCGCCCCGCTCACCCTGGTCCCGCTCGAGGCCGGCCGAGCCGTGCGAGCGAGCCCCGCGCGCATCGCCTCCCTTGCCGCCGCCGGCTCCGGCCGCGCCATTCGCACCGCCGGCGCCATCCTCACCGCCCTGCCGCGACCCGCCGCCGAGACAGGCCCGGCGCTCTACGACCCTCTGGCCATCGCCTGGCTCATCCGCCCCGCCCTTTTCCGCGCCCGCCCCATCACCCTCGCGATCGATCGGGACCCCGGCCCGGCCCGAGGCCGCACCCTCATCGCGGAGGCCCCCGCCCCGACCCGCACCCGCCTCCTCGAGCCTCTCGATCCCGACGGCATCTTCGCCCTCCTCGCCGAACGCCTCGCCCGCCTTCCCTGAGCCGCTTCTGCAACGAAGGCGGCAGGTCTATAGACGGACCACGCAGAACGCACCCGACGAGGTGCGCGCAGACCATCCTCGCTCTCAGGGAGGGGCGGACCATGTGCCGGATTTTCGCCAACCAGGATCCGAAATCCTATGCTTTCTCAACGCGTTCGGTGCGGCTTGCCGGACATTCCACGAGCCTGAGGCTGGAGCGCCAGTTCTGGGACATACTGGCCGAGATCGCCGCGAAGCAGGGCATGACTCTGCCGCGCCTACTCTCGGAGCTCCACGATGAGGTGCTGGAAGCGCGCGGAGAGGTGCGCAACTTCGCCTCGCTTCTGCGCAATGCCTGTGTGCTCTATCTGCGGCATGGAGAGGGTCTGCCGCTCGCGGCCCCCTTGGCGCATCCCGCCACACCCAAAGTGGCCCCGATCGTGCCGTTGCGCCGCGCCGGCTAGCGCGGGATGCGTTCGCTCTCGCTCACTTATCCCGCGTCTCGCCTTTGTTTTCCCCACGTGATTCACGCCTTCGGTGATGCCACCTTCGGCGATCACGCTCTAGCTGAGCTTCGCCGGTCGATGTCCCGGCCCCGGCGCGATCGCCGGAGGATCGCGCCAGGGCCGCATCGATCGTGCCCCCATCCCCCGAATTGTAGTAGGCAGCTACCACCACCGCCCGCGCCGCGCTGCTTATCCTGTTTCAGACAGGTTGCATCACGGCAGCGCCTATGGCGAAGGCAATCCATACGATGATCCGGGTGCTCGACCTGGATCGCTCGATCGCGTTCTACGGCGAGGCATTCGGCCTGACGGTCGCCGACCGTTACGATTTCCCCGATTTCGCGCTCGTCTATCTGCGCGGGCCCGAAAGCGGCTTCGAGCTCGAGCTCACGCTCAACAAAGGCCGCACCGAGCCTTACAGCCACGGAGACGGCTACGGCCACCTCGCCGTCGCGGTCGATGACGCCGCGGCCACAGAGGCACGCTTCGCTTCGCTCGGCTTCAACCCGACCCCGATCAAGGAATTCCACCGCGATGGCGCGCTGATGGCCCGTTTCTTCTTCGTCCAGGATCCGGACGGCTACAAGATCGAGGTCCTGGAACGGCACGGCCGCTACCGCTGATCCGGCCCCAACCTGCAAAAAACACAACACTTGCCGCCCACTGGCAGGACGGCCAAAAAAGGAGAGAGAGGAAATGATCAGGAAAGGCATCTATCGACGGCAGTTCATGCAGTCCGGGGGCGTCGCGGCAGCCGGCATCGCCGTCTCGTCCGGTGCCGCTCTCATCGCACCCGGCGCTCTGCAGGCCATGACGCTCGCCACGCTCGATGCGCACGATGGCGAAACGATCCTGGTGATGAGCCGGCAGATCTTTCCCCACCCGGCGCTCGGCGACATGTACTACGCCAAGGTCGTCACCGATCTCGACCTGAAGGCAGCCTCCGACTCCTCCACCGCCGCACAGCTCAAGGAAGGGGTCGCCGGGCTCGACAAAGCCATGGGCATTCCATGGATCGCGCTTTCCGAGGGCAACCAGCTCGCCGTGCTGACGACGATCGCGACCACGCCCTTCTTCCAGACCGTGCGCAGCGGCGCGCTCGTCTCGCTTTACAACAACCCGCTCGTCTGGCGGTATTTCGGCTACGAGGGCGCTTCCTTCCCCTATGGCGGCTACATTCATCGCGGCTTCAACGACATCGCCTGGCTGCCGCAGCCGCCCGAAACCGCAAGCCCGCCGGCCGGCTGAAGCGAAGGGAGGAAGAAATGGCCCAATACGCGCTCAACGACGATTCCGTCGTCGTCATCATCGGCTCGGGTGCCGGCGGCGGCACGCTCGCCAACGAGCTCTGCCAGAAGGGCATCAAGGTGGTCGTCCTCGAGGCCGGCCCCCGCCACACGATCCGCGATTTCGTCAACAATGAGTGGGCGGCATTCACCATGCTCGCCTGGCTCGACAAGCGCACCGCCTCGGGAAGCTGGCGCGTGGCAAAGGATTTTCCCAACCTGCCGGCCTGGATCTGCAAGACGGTCGGCGGCACGACCGTGCATTGGGCCGGTGCCAGCCTCCGCTTTCAGGAGCACGAATTCCGTGCCCGCTCCACCTATGGCGCGATCCCGGGCACCAGCCTGCTCGACTGGCCGATCACGCTCGCCGACATGGCGCCCTATTACGCGAAAGCCGAGGACAAGATGGGGGTGACGCGCACCAACGACATCCCCGGCCTTCCGGGCAACAACAACTTCACGGTCATGTACTGGGGCGCCACGCGCGCCGGCTATAGCGGCGTCAGCACCGGGCGCATGGCGATCAACAGCCGCGTGCGCGCCGGCCGCAGCAGCTGCTGGCAGATGGGCTTCTGCTTCGAGGGCTGCAAATCGGGCGCGAAATGGTCAACCCTCTATACCGAGATACCGGCCGCCGAGGCGACCGGTCGGCTCGATCTCAGGCCGCAATCGATGGTGCTGCAGATCCAGCACGATTCCGCGGGCAAGGTGAACGGCGTGCTCTACGCCGATGCCGCCGGCGCGCAGCATGTGCAAAAGGCCCGCGCGGTCTGCGTCGCCGGCAACTCGATCGAAACCCCGCGCCTGCTGCTCAATTCCCACTCCGCGCGCTACCCGGACGGGCTCGCCAATTCGTCGGGCGAGGTCGGGCGGAACTACATGCGCCACATGACGGGCTCGGTCTTCGCGATCTTCAACGAGCCCGTGCACATGTATCGCGGCACCACCATGGCCGGCATCGTCATGGACGAGGCGCGCAACGATCCCGCCCGCGGCTTCGTCGGCGGCTATCACATGGAGACGATCTCGCTCGGCATCCCCTTCCTTGCCGCCTTCCTCACGCCTGGCGCCTGGGGTCGCGAGTACACGAGCCTGCTCGAAGGATATTCGAACATGGCCGGCATGTGGCTGGTCGGCGAGGACATGCCGAGCCCGACCAACCGCGTGACACTCAATCCGACCGAGAAGGACCCGTTCGGTCTGCCGATTCCGGACGTGCATTACGACGACCACGCGAACGACATCGCCATGCGCAACCATGCCTACAAGCAAGGCGATGCCGTCTATCAGGCCGTCGAGGCGCTCCAGACGATCGAGGTGCCGCCCTATCCTTCGACCCACAATCTCGGCACCTGCCGGATGAGCGCCAATCCCCGGGACGGCGTCTGCAACAAGTTCGGCCAGACCCACGACATCGCCAACCTCTTCATCTCCGACGGCAGCCAGTTCACAACCGGCGCGGCCGAAAATCCGACGCTGACGATCGTGACGCTCGCCATCCGCCAGGCTGACTACATCGCCGACCAGATGGCAAAGAAGCAGATCTGAAGAAGCAAAACTGAGAGGCAGACTTGCCGGAGTCCAGGGGCAGGTCCCCTGGACTCCATCCTGTTCCGTGCCGCGCAGCGCTTCCTCCGGCCCCCCGGCCTACGCCGTAAGCGGCGCGTCCGGCTGATGCACCGGCCCGGTCCCGGCAAACTCCGGCAGCGCCATGCACGCCTCGTAGATCCGCGCCACCGTCGGATAGGCGGAAACATCCGCGTCATAGAGCATCCGCGCCGTCGTCACATGCGGCACGAGGCAAAGATCGGCGAGCGTCGGCGCATCTCCCACGCAGAACCGCCCCGTGCGCGGATCGCGCGCGAGCATCGCCTCGAGCGTCCCGGTGCCGAGATCGAGCCAATGCCGCATCCATTTCTTCACGACCGGCTCGCCGAGCCCGAGCTCGTGCATCAGGTAATGCCGCACGCGCGGCACGACGAGCGGGTGCGCATCCATCGCCACCACCTGGCCGAGCGCCCGCACATGCGCCCGCGCTCGCGCCTCCTTCGGAAGCAGCGGCGGCTCGGGGTAGGTCTCCTCGAGATATTCGAGAATGGCGAGCGACTGAACGAGCGGCGGCCCCTCGCCCTCGATCAGCGTCGGCACCGCCGCCTCGGGATTGAGCGCGCGATAATCCGCATCGAACTGATCGCCCTTGATCAGATCGAGCGTCGCGATTTCTGCCCCGAGTCCTTTCAGCGCGAGCGCGATCCGTACCCGGTACGTCGCCTGCGAGCGCCAATAGGAAAAAAGCTTTCTTCCCGCCATCTCGTTTTCCCCACGCGCCTCCTGCTACGCCACCGGCGCATTGCTCCCCTTGAGCGCCTCGCATACCGCCCGCGTCACATCCTTCGTCTTCGCCCTGCCGCCGAGATCGGGCGTCAAAATCCCGGCCGCGCACACAAGCTCGACCGCATTCATCAGCCGCGCCGCGGCCCCGCGCTCGCCGAGATGCTCGAGCATGAGCGAAGCGGTCCAGAAGCTCGCGACCGGGTTGGCGATTCCTTTCCCCGTGATATCGAAGGCGCTGCCGTGGATCGGCTCGAACATGCTCGGCGCGCGCCGCTCGGGATCGACATTGCCCGTGGGCGCAATCCCGAGCGAACCGGCCAGCGCCGCCGCCAGATCCGAGAGGATGTCGGCGTGCAGGTTGGTCGCAACGATCGTATCGAGGCTTTGCGGCGCGCGCACCATGCGCACGGTCATCGCATCGACCAGCTCCTTGTCCCACGCCACATCCGGATACTCGGCGCCGACCATCGCCGCCATCTCGTCCCAGAACACCATTCCGAAGCGCTGCGCATTGCTTTTCGTCACCACCGTCAAATGCCGCCGCGGCCGCGCGCGGGCGCATTCGAACGCATAGCGCATGATCCGCTCCACCCCGCGCCGGGTGAAAATCGCCGTCTCCGTCGCGACTTCCTCGGGCATGCCCCGATGCGCCCGCCCGCCATGGCCGGCATACTCGCCCTCGCTGTTCTCGCGAATGATCAGCCAGTCGAGCCCGCCCGGCGCGAGATCCCGAAGCGGGCTCCTCACGCCCGGCAGCACGCGGGTCGGCCGCACATTCGCGTACTGGTCGAATCCCTGGCAGATCGGCAGCCTGAGGCCCCAAAGGCTGATATGGTCCGGCACGTCCGGCGCGCCGACGGCGCCGAACAGAATCGCGTCATGCGCGCGCAATTGCTCGAGCCCGTCCTCGGGCATGTAGCTTCCCGTGCGATGATAGCGCGCGCTGCCCCAGTCGAAATGCCGCACCTCGAGCCGGAACCCGCCATCCACCGCCGCCAAGGACTCCAGCGCCTCGAGCGCCGCCTCCACCACCTCCGGCCCGATGCCGTCGGCGGGAATCGCCGCGATCCTGTATGTGCGATCCGTCATCTCGCTCTCATCCGCGCATTGCCCGACCGGATTTGCGATCGGCAGCCCCATGCGGTCAAGCGCGGGCCGCCGATGCCGCTTCGCCCCCGCCCCCAAACGGGTGCACACTCCAGCCATGCCCGCGCCCTCTCCTCGCCGCGCCACGAGCATCTCTTCTCGTCCGTTCTGGCTCGCGCTCTGGCGCTCGCTCCGGGCCCGCCCCTTTCTCCTCGGCGGCACCGCGGCCGGCATCCTCGCCTGGCTTCTTCTGCCGCGCCCGCTCGGCCCCCTCACCCGCCCGATCCTCGGCTGGGACATCGGCGTCCTGGTCTTCCTCCTCGCCAGCAGCTTTCGCTTCGCGCTCGCCGATCCCTCCCGCATGCCCGGCTATGCCGCCGCCCAGGAAGAGGGCGAATGGACCATCTTCACCCTCACCGTCGCGGGAATTTCCTTCAGCTTTGCCGCCATCATCGGCGAGTTCTCGACCATCGTCTCATCGGGCGGCTCATCGGGCAAAGGCATCCACCCGCTCCACCTCCTGCTGGTGGTGGCGACCCTGCTTGCCTCGTGGCTGATGACGCACGTCACCTTCACCTATCGTTACGCGCACGAATACTATGCCACGAGCCCGGGCCGCGCCGAAATCGACGCCGGCCTGCAGTTCCCCACGGAGAATGCGCCCGACTACTGGGATTTCCTCTATTTCTCGCTCGTCCTCGGCATGACCTTCCAGGTCTCGGATGTCCAGATCACCTCGCGCAAGCTTCGCCGCCTCGCCACCCTGCACGGCTTTCTCTCGTTCCTTTTCAACACGGTGATCCTCGCCCTCTCGGTCAATCTCGCCGCCGGCCTCCTCTGAGCTCTCCCGGCGCAGAAAACGCACGCCGGCGAAACATCCTCGCACGTCCCTCGGAAAGAGCCCGTGTCCTGCGCTCATGACTCTCGCAGGAGGATTTCGTGACCCGAAAAGGACAAGCCCGCGACGAGCGCGAAAAGCCATGGGCACCTTGCGGCGATCATCAGGATGAGACGCTGAACGACAGCTTCCCGGCGAGCGATCCGCCCTCGCATCAGCGCGGCCACGATGCGCGCCACGCCCACATCCCGCGCCCCATCCGTCATTCGCTTCGTCCGCGCACCGAATTTCACAGCGTCAGCACGGGCGCCACGGCCGCCGGGTCGGTGATGCTCGCCCGCCCCGTCTCGACATGCCCGGCAAGCCGCGTCTTCTCGCCACCCGGCCCTTCGACGACGAGATCATACCAATGCCCGCTCGCCGCAACGCTCCATTCCTCGCGCAACGTCGCCCCGGCCCCGACAACAACCGTCCGCGCCGCCGCGCCATAGGCAACATCGCTGAGCGTCACGCTCTCCGCCCGCGCCCCGGCATTGAAGAGCATCAGCACCAGCGCCCCCGCCGCCCCATCGGCCCGCGCCGCAACCCGCACCACCGTTTCGCCTTCGCGACGATACCACCGCGCGAAACCGTTCGGCCCCATCACCCGAATCACATGCGCTCCCCTGGGCGCTCCATCATGCGCCCCACCATCCGCCGCCTCTCCCGCACCCGAACCCTCCAGCGCCCACGCATCCTCCAGCCCCGCGCCCGCGCCCACCGTGTAGCGTCGCGGCATCTCCTTCGTGCCTTCCCGGTACACGTAAAAACATGCGCCCACGGCACCGAAATTCGCGAACCGCAGCGTAAGCGCGCCGGCCCCGCCCGCGCCCTCGTCCACCGCGAGATCGTACGGCAGCGCCCGCGCCTTGCGCACGCCCGGCTCCTGCGCATGCACGTCCGCGCCGACGCTCTTCGCCGGCACGACAGGCGCCGGCAGCCTGCACGACGCATCCACCGCCGCGATATAGCCTTCCGTGTCCGGCAGCGCCGGCAAGCCATCGTTCGCCTCGGAGAAATCGAAGGCCGAGGTCAGATCCCCGCACACCGCCCGCCGCCATTCGGTGATGTTCGGCTCCGTCACGCCGAACCGCCGCTCGATGAAGCGGATCACGGAGGTATGGTCGAACACCTCCGAGCATACATACCCGCCCTTGCTCCAGGGCGAGACGACGATCGTCCCAACCCTCGGCCCGAGCCCGTACGGCAGGTTGTCAACGTGGAACTTCCCTACGTCGAACGGGCTCACATAGTCGTGGATCTCGCCCGCCGTGCTCACCGTGCTCTTGCCCGGCCGCACCTCGGTCGGCGGCTGCGGCGGCACGACATGGTCGAAATACCCGTCATTCTCATCGTACATGATGAGAAGCACCGTCCGGCTCCAAACCT